>CAIPYC010000087.1 GCA_903869185.1 uncultured cyanobacterium
ATACTATATGAACGGTTTGACTAGCTGTACTTGTCAGCGAGAACGTCTGTCTATTTTTATAGATGGCAACAATATGTTTTATGCTCAGCAAAAAAATGGTTGGTTTTTTGATCCTCGTCGTGTTTTGGATCACTTTACCAATCTTCCTCATGTCTCTTTAATCAATGCTTTTTGGTACACTGGTCTAAAAGATTCTCAAGACCAAAGAGGTTTCCGCGATGCACTAATCTCTTTGGGTTATACAGTGAGAACTAAAATACTCAAAGAGTACTATGATGATAGCTCGGGGCGCTATTCTCAAAAAGCCAACCTAGACATTGAAATAGTCGTAGATATGTTTAATACCGTAGATCAATATGATCGGGTCATTCTCTTTAGTGGCGATGGGGATTTTGAAAGAGCGATTGAACTACTGAGATCTAAAAGTACCCATATAACAGTAGTTTCCACAGAAGGAATGATTGCCAGAGAACTTAGAAATGCTACAGATCGCTATATAGATCTCAATGAAATTCGCAATCAAATTGAAAAAGTGGATGGATAAAGAGAAAAAGTTTACAATTACCTTATAAGGATATGGTTTAAGAATATGGACAATCAAGGCGATCGTATAATTATCTTTGACACAACTCTGCGTGATGGGGAACAGTCTCCCGGAGCTACTCTTAATGTTGATGAGAAACTTACGATTGCCAAAGCACTAGCGAGATTAGGAGTAGATATCATTGAGGCTGGTTTTCCCTATTCAAGTCCCGGAGACTTTCAAGCTGTTGCAAAAATAGCCGAAACCGTCGGACTCGAAAATGGTCCGGTCATTTGCGGGCTGGCCAGAGCAACATTTAATGATATTAAGACTGCCGCAGAAGCTCTCCGTCCTGCCTATAAAAAAAGAATACATACTTTTCTTGCTACTTCTGATATTCACCTGGAATATAAACTCAAAAAATCACGCGCCGATGTACTCAAGATAGTGCCTGAAATGGTTGCCTATGCCAAATCTTTGGTAGATGATGTGGAATTTTCACCAGAAGATGCCGGACGCAGCGATCCCGAATTTCTCTATCAAGTCCTCGAATCTGCTATCAAAGCCGGTGCGACCACTGTTAACATACCAGATACCGTGGGCTATGTAACTCCTGGCGAATATGGATTGCTAATTAAGGGGATCAAAGAGAATGTTCCTAACATAGACCAGGCAATTATTTCAGTACATGGTCATAACGATCTGGGTTTGGCGGTTGCCAATTTCCTAGAGGCAGTCAAAAACGGAGCCAGACAACTAGAATGTACCATTAACGGGATAGGAGAGAGAGCTGGCAATGCTGCCCTAGAGGAATTGGTGATGGCCTTACACGTGCGCAGACAGTATTTCAATCCTTTTCTGGGCAGATCGGCTGAGTCTGCAGAGCCATTGACTCGAATCGATACTAAACAGATTTATAAAGTCTCTCGCCTGGTTTCCAACTTAACCGGTATGATTGTTCAACCCAATAAGGCAATCGTAGGGGCCAATGCCTTTGCCCATGAATCTGGCATTCATCAAGATGGAGTCTTGAAAAACCCACTCACCTATGAGATCATCAATGCTGAATCAATTGGACTTACCAACAACCAGTTGGTTCTGGGTAAACTTTCGGGCCGCAATGCTTTTCGCAATAGGCTCAAAGAAATCGGCTATGAACTCTCTGATCAAGATCTCAACAAAGCCTTTGTCCGTTTTAAAGAAGTAGCTGATAAGAAAAAAGAAATAACCGATCGCGACCTAGAAGCAATCATCAGTGATGAAATCCAACAGCCACCAGAACTGTTCAAACTCGAGCTGGTGCAGGTTTCTTGCGGAGATCATGCCTCACCTACAGCTACTGTAACCTTGAGAGATGCCCAAGGAAAAGACCTCAGTGATGCGGCAATTGGTACTGGCCCGGTTGATGCAGTCTACAAGGCTATTAACAGAGTTATTGATATTCCAAATGAGTTAATAGAATTTTCCGTGCAGTCAGTCACTGAGGGAATAGATGCCATGGGTGAGGTAACTATCCGACTTCGCCATAAGGGTTTTATCTACTCTGGCCACGCGGCTAATACCGACATCATAGTTGCAGCAGCCAAAGCCTATATCAATGCGCTCAATCGTCTTTGCGCAGTGGCTAACAATCAACCTTCTTCTCTTGTTAACTGAAAGCTTGACAAAAATATTTATTAATCAGCGAGCACACTTTTAGTTAAGCTAAAGAATGGCCTAAATTGTATGAGAAATTGTCATGAGTGAGAATAATACGCCCCTGTTGTTACGCGCAGCCAAAGGAGAGATTGTAGATCGCCCACCTGTCTGGATGATGCGTCAGGCAGGACGATATATGAAGGTTTACCGAGAACTGCGTGAGCGTTATCCTGGATTTCGGGAACGTTCAGAAAATGCTGACCTTGCTATTGAAATTTCGCTGCAGCCTTGGTCTGCCTTTGCCCCCGATGGGGTAATTCTCTTTTCTGATATTCTCACCCCACTTCCAGGTATTGGCATTCCGTTTGATATCATCGAGAGCAAAGGACCAATCATTGATCCCCCTATTCGCAGCCAAGAGCAGATAGATAAACTGCATTCTCTAGATCCGGCTAAGGATTTGCCGTTTATCAAAACTATTTTACAAACTCTCAGAAATGAAGTGGGTAATCGCTCAACCGTCTTGGGTTTTGTGGGAGCGCCTTGGACTCTTGCGGCTTATGCCATAGAAGGTAAAAGTTCTAAAGATTATTCTCAGATTAAAAGCATGGCCTTTTCCAGACCTGAGCTTTTGCATCAACTCCTGAGTAAAATTGCCGATGCCATTGCAACCTATGCTTGTTATCAAATTGACTGTGGTGCCCAGGTAGTCCAACTATTTGACTCATGGGCCGGTCAGCTTTCGCCCCAAGACTATGACAAATTCGCGCTCCCCTATCAACAACAAGTGATCAAAAAGGTCAAACAGATCCATCCTGATACACCACTTATTCTTTATATCAGTGGCAGCGCTGGTATTTTGGAGAGAATGGGTAGATCTGGGGTAGATATTGTAAGTGTTGATTGGACGTTAGATATGGCTGATGCTAAGGTCAGACTAGGCCAAGATTTCAAGGTACAAGGCAATCTTGATCCAGGTGTTCTTTTTGGCTCACAGGATCTAATCGCCAGCCGAATTGATGATACAGTCCGTAAAGCCGGTAATCGCGGACATATACTCAATCTAGGACATGGCGTATTGGTCGGAACTCCTGAAGAAAATGTGCGCTTCTTTTTTGAAACAGCCAAATCCCTATCCTATTCCAAATAAAAACATTCCTAATCTAGACAAGTGTTCAGATTAGGTTAAGCCAAAAAATATGCGTATATTCATAACAGGTGCCAGTGGCTGCATTGGGCATTATGTGACAGAAAAGTTGATCCAATCTAGCAATCATGAATTGTTTCTTTTGGTTAGAAATCCTGAGCGCCTAAAATTTGATTTCAAGGCTCGTCCCAATATTCATTTACTCAAAGGAGATCTAAGCAGGATTGAAGAATATGCTGAACTTTTGGGCACAATTGAAATTGCTATTCTTCTGGCGACTAGTTGGGGGGGTGAGGAAGAATCTTATCAGATTAATATTAATAAAACTCTAGCCCTGCTCAATTGTCTAAATCCGAGTATCTGCCAAAAGGTTATCTACTTTTCTACTGCCAGTATTTTAGGGCAGGATAACCAACCCCTCGCTCAAGCTGGAGAACTAGGCACTCTCTATGTACGTACGAAATACCTCTGTTATAGTCGGCTCAATGAGCTAGCTATTGCTCCCAAAATCACTACCCTTTTTCCAACACTGGTATTCGGAGGTGATGGAAACAAACCATATTCTCATATTTCAGGAGGTTTGCCCGATATCTTGAAATTGATCAATTTAATCCGTTATTTTAAGGCTGATGGCAGTTTTCATTTCATCCACAGTGAAGATATCGCCAGGATAGTTAATTACTTGGTAGATCATCCACAGGAATATGGTGGAAAAACAATAGTTCTAGGTAACCAGTCTATTACCGTAGATGAGGCAGTAGAACAAATCTGTCAAGCAATAGGCAAAAAAATCTATTTTCGTATTCCCCTTTCGTTGGGCTTGGCTGACTTTTTTATAATACTGTTTAGGCTCAAGATGGAACCTTGGGATAGATTCTGTCTCGACTATCGTCATTTCACCTATAATCCAACCACTACTCCTGCAACTTTTGGATTGGAAAACTATGCTCCGACAGTCAAGGATCTTCTAGAAACTAGAGGATTGTGTTAAACTCTCCAAGAGTTCTTTAATCTTTTCTATATTTTTATCACCGGGAGAGTTTTCTACCCCGCTGGAAAGATCAATTCCATTAGGATTAAGCTGAGTGAGGGCTTTGGTCACATTTTTAGGGGTGAGACCTCCAGCTAATAGCCAAGGCAGGGGAGGAGCAAAATTTTGCAGTTCGCACCAGTTGATTGTTTGACCGCTACCTCCTAATAGCTGAGGATGATAGGCATCTAAAAGCAGAGTATCGACGCATTCATAGTATGTTTTGAGTGTATCAAGAATATGTCTGTCCTTTATCCTAAAGACCTTGATGATCTCCAATAGGGGTAATTGATCTTTAAGCTCAAGACAAAATTGAGGATCTTCTTGTCCGTGCAACTGTACTGCATTTAGTTTTCCGTATTCTACGGTTTCTATTATTGTTTTTAAGGAGGAATCAGCAAAAACACCAACGTAACTTTTCTCTCTGGGCAAATTGTCTAAAATTTTGTTAATCACTGATGGCTCAACAAACCGAGGAGAACTGGGGACACAGATGAAACCCAGTGTACAAATCCCCATCCCCAGAATTGAGTAAGCCTGTTCTGGCTTGGTAATACCACAAATTTTAATACGCATTTGTTGATTATTTAAACAAATATAGAGCAATTTTACTGGTAAATGGAACCACAAATAAAAAATAGATACATCCAATAGCAACAGTTTATACGCTGGTTGAATGACAAAACTCAACAAACATAATCGAAAGTGTCTTTTTTCGGTCAACTTTCCCCCTTCATCTTAATCGGCGATTTTCATCGATCCTAATCTTCGCCTAATGCAACTCAAGCGCCGTAAAGCAAAATTAAATACTATTGTTTCGGTTAAACGCAAAGAAAAAATCCATCTATTGATTCTACTTGCGATGGGCGCTGCTGGTGTGCTTACAATGGGTATTTGAACTTTTAGTATTAAAATATTGGCTATAATTGCTATGTAGGTTATAAAGCCGAGTTGGGGCAAAACTTGAACAAACAGTAGAAAGAAACAGCAAGGCAGTAGATAATCTGACTACACGGTGAGCTCGTTTGGTAAAAGAACTGGTAGAGCCTGCAGTTATTAGATAGCCTTTCCCCATTATAAAAATTTCAAAGCTTATGGGGCTAGTTGCGAGAATTGAAATCAATGAAGGAATAGATCGCTACGCCTATAAAAAAGGATTATTTGTAATCAAACCAAGCGGGGATACTGTAGAAATCGTCAATGATGAGCAATTCAAACCAGGAGTTGGTAAAGCTCTAAAGTTTCTTTCTCCTTATGGGATCCCAGGGCAATCACATACAAAAGTTAATATTTGGTCAAAAGTTTGATTGGTAATGCTTTAATCATTAACATAATATGACTCTTAAATTACGCTGACCGGATGGAAAATGATCTTGATCGTTCGTTGGAGGTTGATGTTTTAGCGGCAGCGCTAAGTCGGGACAATCAGGAATCAGGGGGATTGTTGGAATTTTTGGCTCAAAAGCTTGAACAATCTCTTGCTCAAAATACAACAGTGACCAGGGGTGGTTGGATTCTCTCCAAAGATCATCCAGTTGAGCAGATTGTAGTTCGCTTTAATGATTATCACTATCAAATTATCCGCCAGAAAAACGGGGTTCTCTCTGCTAGTGTTATGAAATTAGGACGTGGAATTGTTCTTAAAACAACTACAATTGCCGTAGATCAATGGATCAATGAAATTGCCCGAGAAATCGTACAATTGTCCCAGAGTAGTGAACAAACCCGAAAAGCACTTAATCGTTTTGTTTTGGGAGAATTCTAATGCCTTTTTGGAAAGAATCAACCGAGGATAAGCAGCGTAAGGAAAAAAACGAAGCTTCCCAGAAGGCTCTTGAGCAGGGCCAAATTCCACCAACTGCTAAACATAGATTAGCAACACAACAACGAGAAAACCCTGGTTTTTTTACCAGTGATCTGACCATAAACGAGCATCTGCTCACTAGGGAATTGGGCTATCAACCCCTCGGTTTGGTGATGGGTAGCACCTTTTATAAAGTCAGCTTTTGGGGCTATTACAACAGTTATTACAGCAGTAGTGGAGAACTTTCTGCTTTAAGTCAGGCTCAAATGACTGCTCGTTCATTGGCCATAAATCGACTTCAAGAGGAAGCAGCTTTGCTTGGTGCCCATGGCGTAATAGGGATAAGGCTGAAAATTGGCAACTATGATCCCGGCAGTCGCACGATTGAATTTACGGCAATTGGGACTGCGATCAAAATTCCCCAAAGACCACCAGAGGATGTGCCTTTTACCAGTGCTTTGAGTGGACAAGAGTTTTGGCAATTGTATCAAGCCGGCTATTATCCAAGGGGCTTGGTTATGGGGACTTGCTCTTACTATATTCATTCCGATTGGAATACCACAAGAATTACCGGGGGTGGTCTTTTTGGTATGTTTGCTTTTCAAAATCAAGAATTAACACAATATACCAATGGATTTCAAATGGCTAGACATCTGGCGATGAGTAGACTTTCTAAAGATATCCAGAAACTTCAGGCCGAGGGCGCTATTGGTACAAATATTGAGATGGGGATTGAAGAGATTGAATATGAAGTTAATGAGACGAAGTATCGAGATCTTTTGATTCATTTTTTAGCTTTAGGTACTGCTATTGTCAGTGATCACTCTAGCGTTAGATCTTCTCTAAAAAGTCCCTTGTTATATCTAGATCTGGCTACTGGAAAGACCAATAAAATCTAACTTTGAAAAATATTAACAGTAAAAAAACATGAATTCCAAACCATCCAACGATCTGCCCAGTCATGCCAACGAACGTATACAGGAGATGCGAGGTAATGATCCTAAGCATCGTCGATTGTTTACCAGTGATCTATCGGTCAATGAGTTTTTATTAGTCAAGGAAGCTGGTTTTGAACCAGTCGGCATGGTTGTTGGCTGCTCTATGTATCATATTGGTTATCAATGGGCTGGGGTTAACCAGAGTATGGAGATGACTGTATTAACCCAGGCAATGTACCATGCTAGGGAATTGGCAATGAGCAGGATGGAAGAAGAAGCCGATGCCTTAGGGGCTGATGGAATTGTAGCAGTTCGATTGACGGCCAAACATATGGAATGGGAACCCAATATGGCCGAATTTGTAGCAATTGGCACGGCAGTCCGCGCTTCTAATCGAGATATCTCTTATAGGACTCTTGATAATAAACCATTTACCAGTGATTTATCTGGCCAGGATTTTTGGACATTGTTACGTGCAGGTTATCGTCCCTTAGGTATGGTCATGGGCAATTGTGTATATCATGTAGCTTATCAAGGGATGGGTCAATGGTTCAAAAACCTCGGCAAAAATACAGAAATGACGAATTTTACTCAAGCTCTCTATGATGCCCGGGAACTGGCAATGGAGCGAATGCAAGCTGAAGCAATTCATTTAAAGGCTGAAGGGATTGTGGGAGTTCAACTAAATGAAGGCAGATACTCTTGGAGCTCTCATGTGATAGAGTTTTTCGCCATTGGAACTGCGGTCTTGCCAATCCGTGAAGATCATCATATTCCTGCTCCACAATTGATGCTTTCGCTCAATGAATAAATTAACAATCTAAGCTTGTGAAAGTTATACGCATCAAATCGGGAGAATTAGTATATTCTACGCCAAGGGGAATCCTGCCAAGTGTAACTACTATTCTCAATGCAACTATGCCAGCTCAGAAAAAAGAAAGCCTGCTCAACTGGCGCAAAAATTTAGGAGCCCAGGCAGAGCAAATTAGCCAACAAGCTCTCGCCAAAGGTCGCAGGGTTCACAAAATGATTGAAAAACAACTCAAGGGGGAACAGGTCGAATGTCCCGAGGAGTTAAATAAAATATGGGAGAAAGTCCAAGAAACCCTCTCGACTATTGATCAAGTCAATGGACTTGAGGAGAAGGTTTATCATAGCGAGCTTCTATATGCCGGAAGGTTTGATCTGCTGGCTCAATGGTACGATGAACTGACTGTTGTAGACTTTAAAACCAGTGGCAGGGAAAAGGCAAGAGAGTGGCTCACCGATGAGTTTTTGCAACTTGCAGCCTATAGAGGAGCCTATCATAATATGCATAATGATCGCCAAATTAGTCGAGGTGTCGTTATCGTAATCTCACCCGAAATCATTCAGAGCTTTGAATTAGATCTACTAGAATTAGATCACTACTGGGATCAGTGGCTCAAAAGACTAGAGCAATACAAACAAACTAGCCTGGAATAAATTTGAAAGCAACGCCATTCATGCAATATCTTTTACCAGTTGGCTTTGGACCATCATCAAATACATGTCCCAGATGACCACCACAACGACGGCAATGGACTTCTACTCTGGTCATAAACAAGGAGGTATCTACTGAAGTTCCAATTGCCCCTTTAATAGGAGCATAGAAACTAGGCCAACCAGTACCACTGTCAAACTTCGTCTGGGAAGTAAATAAAGGTAATTCACATCCAGCACAAATATAAGTTCCTTTGCCATATTCATGATCCAAGGGGCTGCTACCCGGTCTTTCTGTTCCTTCTTTTCTGAGAACTTCAAATTGTTCAGGAGTTAATATCTTTTTCCACTGAGCCTCGGTTTTAGTAATTTCAAAAGTTCCCTTTGGAATTGCCATAACTTTCTTTCTGCCAGATAAATCATCAGAAACACAGGCTGTGATAAATATTGCTACGCCGACTTGCAAGAAATACCTTTTCTTCATCATAAAATTTCTACTTTAATTCTTATAGAGATTAGGAAATTGACTCTTGAGTTGTTGAAGTTTCGGCAAATCGTTGATCACAACATAAGGATAGCTTGGATTGCGAGCAATGAAATCTTGATGATAATCTTCAGCAGCATAAAATTTATTAAGGCGAACTACCTGAGTAACAATAGGATTACCAAAAAGCTTTACTTTATTAAGCTGTAAGATGTAACTCTCGGCAACTTTTTTTTCCTCATTGTTGGTAAAAAATATCACTGAACGATATTGTGTACCCGAATCAGGTCCTTGACGGTTCAATTGAGTAGGATCATGCGCTACTGCAAAATATATCTTTAGAAGTTGGCCGTAGGAGATTTTGGAGAGATCATAGGTAATTTTTACCGACTCAGCATGACCTGTATCTCCACCACTTACAATTTCATAATGGGCCGTTTCTCCGCTACCACCGGCATAACCAGAAACTACTTTTGAAACACCTTTAAGATGCTCAAAAACAGCTTCCATTCCCCAAAAGCATCCCCCGGCGAGTACTAGAGTCTGTTCTTTGTTTACTTGAGATCTGGGAAGATCAATCATGGGAGCAGGAAATGTATTTCCCTTGACTGTAGCCGAAAGATTACTGGCGGGGTTAGAAATAATCATCTGAGTTGTCACACTTACCAAAGCAATTGTAGTGAAACAAACAAGGGCTATATTATTTAAGAGTTCCAATTTTCACCAAAACTGAAAAGATAGACTGAGCAACACGTTCAAGTGTTAAACTCATCCTAGCAGATTGCCAGAGAAATCGGGATGCGGAGTCACTACTCTTGTAAACAATGGACTGAGTGCAAATTCTGCCAATAATGTTTCGCTTATATAGATTGAGGATTCACAAAGTGCAGTTAAAAAGTATTTCCTTGCCCTTGCAAAATTTACCAAGGTATCTGGTTGTCTTGCTCCATGGCTGGGGAGCTAATGCCTATGATTTGGTTAGTATTGCCGAAGAACTGAATTTGACAGATACCCAGTTTATCTTTCCCGAAGCTCCTTATCCTCACCCGCAAGTATCTGGTGGTAAAGCTTGGTACGATTTGGAAACTTCTGATTACCAAGGTTTATCCGAGAGTCGTACTCTTTTGAGGGATTGGCTCATCTCTCTTGAGCAAAGTACAGGAATCTCTCTGGAGCGAACCTGGATGGTTGGTTTTTCCCAAGGCGGGGCAATGACTTTAGATGTAGGATTAGATCTTCCCTTATTAGGAATATGTAGCTTAAGTGGTTATCTTCAGAGAAATTTAGAGAGTATTAAATATAAAGATTCCCAGGTTTTGATAATTCATGGGGAGCAAGATCCGGTAGTACCAGTTCAAGAAGCCAGAAAAGCCTGCTCTCTTTTAAAGAACTTGGGTGCCAAAGTTGAATACCATGAGTTAAAAATGGGACATGAAATCTCCTTAGAAGCTATCAATTTGTTAAGAGAGTCTATCATTGCAAGCTCCTAAACGTATCCCAGCTTAGAATAATAATAGAAGAGAATGCTAAAGGAGGTACGGCTGATGATCGCTGTTAATGACATTGACAAGATGACGGAACAGGATGTAGCTCGTCTGGCTCTGCGCTTGGAGCAGGACGATTATTCTAATCCGTTTGAGGCATTGCAAGATTGGCATTTGCTCAGAGCGATCGCTTTTCAGCGTGAAGATCTAGTTGAACCATACCTCTACCTATTAGACAACGAGACCTGTGATGAGTCCTAGCGGGAATGCCTAGCGGGGGGAGGCTTTTAGTTGCAATCGGCGGAGGTATTGCTGCCTACAAAGTTTGCGAGGTGATCTCTGGTGTTTTTCAATCTGGCTATCAAGTAAAAGTCGTCCTGAGCCAGAGCGCACTTAAGTTCATTACCCCTTTGAGTGTAGCTACTCTCTCTCGTAACCCGGCTTATACAGATGATCTTTTCTGGAGCGCTGACAATTCTCGTCCATTACATATTGAATTGGCTCAATGGGCCCAGCTGATTCTAATAGCCCCAATGACGGCCAACACTTTGGCAAAGTTGACACATGGTTTTGCTGATAATCTTTTAACCAATACCATACTGGCTTCTGATTGTCCCGTATTGGCCGCTCCGGCTATGAACACCCTAATGTGGCAACAGATCTCGCTACAGAGAAACTGGCAAATGTTGCAAGAGGATCCTCGCTATCATAGTGTGGGTCCTTCTTCTGGAAGATTGGCCTGCGATGCCGTAGGTGCCGGGCGTATGGCCGAACCTGAATCCATCATAGCTGCGATAGAATCCTTGTTTCTCTCTGGTGGTAAAAGAGATCTTGTGGGTAAGAGTGTTTTGGTAACAGCAGGGGGAACCAGAGAATATTTGGATCGGGTTCGCTACCTGGGTAATCCCTCAACCGGGAGAATGGGGATAGCTTTGGCAACTGCCGCCCACTATCGCGGAGCCCAAGTCACCCTGATTGGCTCTAATCTAGAAAAAGAGAGATTGATTTGTTTACCGGAGATCTCAACCTTCAGTGCAGACAGCTCCCAAGAGATGCTCGAGATAATATTAGAGCAATTTAGTAGGATCGAATGGCTCTTTATGGTGGCAGCGGTAGGTGATGTCAAGCCTGCTAACTATTATGGATATAAGCTAGCCAAAAGAGAAATCCCCAAACATCTAGAACTTGAGCCTGTAGTGGATATTTTACAAGCCTTGTCTCAGCATAAGACTGTTAGACAAACCATTATTGGCTTTGCTGCCCAGAGCGGAGATATTCTCACTCCTGCTCGTCAAAAACTAGAACGCAAACAATTAGATGTCATCTTAGCCAATCCAATTGATCAGATAGGGGCAGGATTTGGCAGTGAGAATAATCAGGGGATCATTTTAGACAGTAAAGGAAGGAAAAAAACAATTGAATCCTGTTCCAAGCTGGAGTTAGCCAATATCTTACTGGATTTTGTTCAAGAATATGTAGATTTGTCAGTAGGAGAAAATGCTAGATCTTTATAAGGCTTTGCCGACTTTTGTAGTAACGCTAAGAGAGGGTTTTGAAGCTGCTTTGGTAGTGGGTATTGTTTTGGCTTGCCTCAAAAAAGCCAATCAGGTTTCTGCTATAGCATGGGTATATCGTGGGGTCGTTGGGGGCTTACTAGCTAGTATCTTAATTGGCCTATCTCTCGGGGGAGTTTTGGAGGGAGCTAGTAAATTAACCGGATCCTACAACACTATTGTCAGAGAATATCTAGCAGGTATTTTAGGAGTTGTTGCCTGTATCCTATTGAGCTGGATGTTGTTTTGGATGAGTCAAAAAGCTAAATCCATGCGCTCTGAGATTGAGAGTCTGATTGACAATAGCTTGAACCACAATGGGGATCGGGAAATATTTTCGATTGTTTTTGTTGCTGTTTTGCGTGAAGGCTTTGAATCTGTCATTTTTGTATTAGCTCAACTCGAAGGAAGCATTTGGCAGGCTGGACCTATAATAGGCGCATTTGCTGGCTTGCTAGTTGCTGTTCTAATGGCTTTTTTGCTCTTGAGATGGGGAATTGCCATCAACATCAAGCTCTTTTTTCAGGTGATGGGAATCTTGTTGATTTTGATTGTAGGTGGTCTAGTGGTAGGGGTTCTCAATCAGTTCAATATTGCAACTACATTACTATCCCAATTAGATCCTAGTAAATCCAACTGGTGCATATTTAAAGATTCTTGTATTCTGGGCCGGCAGGTTTGGGATGCGAGCTCTTTTCTGCCAGATCGGCAGTTTCCCGGTATTATCCTAAAATCTCTCTTTGGTTACCACGAAGTGATTTACTCCCTACAATTAATTCTTTATTTAGTATTAGTTGGGAGCTTAACTTTCTTTTATTTTAGAAGTCTTCTGCCTTCTGTCAATAAAGAACAAATCAAGTCCTGCTAATAACAACAGACTCCAGTTCAAAGAGTCACCATAGAGAACATAGGGCGTCTGGCTGTTTTGAGTATAGATTGTATCAACAAAGGTTTGATAGTGATTGAGCGATGATCTCCAAATTAAATCCCCCCTGGGCGAAATGATGGCTGAGTAACCAGTATTAGTGGCTCTAGCGCTCCAGCGATCGTTCTCAATGGCTCGTATAACATCTTGGGCATGGTGCTGGGCAGGCATCGCCTTGCTATAGTGGGCATCATTGGATACTGTGACAATATAGAGTCCACCTGCTCTGGTCTGCCTGCGAAATAGCTCGGGATAAGCCGATTCATAGCAGATACCTACAATCACCTTGCCAAAAGGAGTATTGAGTATTTGATCTTCTGATCCTGCTTGCAAGCTATTTTTCAGGGGAGAAAGCCGCTGTATGACTTTACTTAAAATCTCCTCAAATGGTATGTATTCCCCTAAAGGTACTAATTTGGTCTTGTCATATCTTCCCAAAAGCTGACCATCTGAGTTGACCATAAATAGACTATTGGTATAGCCACCTTTAGCCCTGCCAAAGCCACCTAGTAAAACGGGTACTTTGTTTTCTAGAATAGCCCGGTAGAATGAGCCATTTTTGATTTGACTATCCCAAGCAAAAGGCAACGCCGTCTCTGGTGTGATCACTATCTGCGCGCCCTGCTCGGTAAGTTGTTCATATCCTGTAGTATATCCAGCGATCGCTTTTTTAAAACCTGCAGGATAGAGCTTGATCTCATTGGCAATATTGCCTTGAATCAGTCCAATTTTAAAAGAATGCTCAGAAGATAAAGGTCTTTGATAAAGTACTAGTCCCGCAGCCCAAGCCAAGCTATAAATTCCGATAGCTCCAAGTACTCTATAAATACTTTTTTTGCTGTTAGTTCGATAAAAGAGAAAAGATTGGGCCAATAGAATGTTGACAATAACCAGCAGCGCACTAATAGCAGATGGTCCAGTGAGTGAGCCTAGTTGCAATATATTCAGATTATGAGGACTTTGGGTTAAGGCAAGAGAGCTCCAATAAAGAGGAGTGTGGCTATAGAGCGATTCTAAAGCCAACCAAAGAGCAACACTAGATAAAATATGGGATCTTTTTTTGGTTATGGTTCTACCTACAAAAGTAAGACATACACACCATAGTACGACAAGGCTAGCCCCCCATAAGCTCACAAAGAGCCAGCAACCCAAGGCAATCAAGATACTATAAAACCAAGGAACCCCCAGCCATGTCATAGGGTGAATACCAAAAATCCAGCACAGAACCAGCCCATGATAGCCTAGTCCCCAGGAAAGCCCCAAAAGTATATTATTGCGATACGATTTGCTACGGCTAAGTGACCAGTAAAGCGGAGCAAGACCAAACCAAGGCAAAATCCACCAGCCAAAAGGTTCACAGCCAAGTGCGCACAGAAGTCCACCGATAAAAACCACCACAAGCGCAGTAATCGACACTGACTAACCTTACTGTTGTGTTGTTCTAATCTTGGTCAGGTATTTGTCCAGAGCGAGAGCAAGATATATCAACAACAAATAGGCAGCAGCGGAAACCAAAATACCCACAAAAGTTACCTAGGATTTAATTTTTTAAAGCTTTAAGAACTGAGCTTGGCTAAGGATTACAAGCCTTTTTTGTAGCTCAAGATCATGATAACATGGTCAGAACGATTAAAATAATGAATAATTAAGATTTTTTAAAGAATTGGATAGGCAAAATTGTGATAAAGAATAATCACTCTGAAACAGGCTTCACGCAGGGATCCGAAGATGTTGCGAGAATTGTTCGTAAACAGAAAGAGTTCTTTGCCAGCGCTCAAACTAGATCAATTGACTTTCGTCTAGAACAATTAAAACAACTAAAGAGTGCGGTTATACAATATCAGTCCAAAATCGTCGAAGCTGTCAAGTCGGATTTGGGACGTCCCGAGTTTGAAGCCTATTTTGAGATTGCCTCTTTAGCAGAAATTAACTTGGCACTCAAACAGCTCAAAAACTGGAGCAAGCCTAAAAAGGTGGCAACCCCCATAGAACAGTTTCCCTCATCGGCCTGGATAGAGCCTCAGCCTCTAGGTGTAGTATTGATTATTGCTCCCTGGAATTATCCTTTTCAGTTGACCATTTCTCCCCTGGTCGGGGCGATAGCATCTGGCAACTGTGCAATTGTCAAGCCTTCCGAATATGCGCCACATACTTCCTCGGTGGTAGCCGAAATGATCCAAGACTGCCTTGATCCCGAGCATGTAGCAGTAATAGAGGGAGGGCTCAGCATCAGCCAGCAGTTACTTTCTGAAAAATTCGATCATATCTTCTTTACTGGCAGTAGTAATGTCGGAAGAGTTGTAATGAAAGCTGCCGCCGAACACCTGACCCCAGTTACTTTAGAACTCGGTGGTAAAAGTCCCTGTATAGTTGATAGCCAGGCTAACCTATCTGTAGCAGCAAAAAGAATTACTTGGGGCAAATTCATCAATGCTGGCCAAACCTGCGTTGCCCCGGATTATCTCTTGATAGATTGCAAGGTTAAAGAGGAGTTTTTAGCTTTAATCAAAAAAAACATCACTGATTTCTATGGACAAGAACCATTGACTAGTCCAGATTACGGCCGGATAATCAATCAAAAACATTTGAATCGCTTGTCCGGTTTTCTTCAGGATGGACAGATTGTCTGTGGCGGGCAGGTCAATCCTCAAGAACTTTACATTGCTCCTACCATCGTAGATCAGGTGCAGTGGTCTGACTCTGTGATGCAAGAAGAGATCTTTGGTCCTATTTTGCCGGTGATTGAATATGAAAATTTGGACCAAGCTATCGCCTCGGTCAATGAACGACCTAAACCTTTAGCGCTATACTTTTTCTCAAAAAACCCCGCTAAAATTCAGCAAGTT
Organism: uncultured cyanobacterium; assembly: GCA_903869185.1. GTDB lineage: Bacteria > Cyanobacteriota > Cyanobacteriia > Cyanobacteriales > Microcystaceae > CAISPN01. Next base: position 15,834 of record CAIPYC010000087.1, read on the forward strand.
CTGCACTCTACCTCTTCGGGCGGGGTCTGTATTAACGATGTAGTAATGCATTTGGCAATACAAGATCTCCCTTTTGGTGGAGTAGGTGAAAGCGGGATGGGTAGCTATCAGGGAAAAGCGAGCTTTGATAATTTTTCCCATTACCGAAGTATCTTGAAAAAAGCATTCTGGCTGGATTTGGATTGGCGCTATGCTCCCTACAAAGCAAGCAATCTAAAGCAGATCAAGTCCTTAGTTTCTCGATGAAAAGCATTCTAGTTGGAAGAAAAAGTTGAACAAGAGAGGATCTCATTTATCATGAAACCGAAAGACTGGGATCTTTTTCTTGAATATATAGTAGATGAATATCACTTGCAGGGACGCCTAAAGGAACTATTTAAAGTACGTTTCGCTTTTGAAAATTGGCGTAAACCAGATATGGAAATCTGGGAATTGGCCGAGGCTCCAAGTCTTGAAACCTACAAAAAACAGATGACGCAGCTTTATAGCTTTTTTTCTTACCTACAACCAAATGGCTGCCCTGAACTAGATCCTACTAATAAAGGACCTGGCAAGTTCGATATTTTACGTGGTTGGTTGAGAGATATGCTTTATCCTCAATGGGCCAGGCAAAAGCCAACTGAGCCAAATATTATTTCTTCTAGTAAGTTTGGTTATATTCCTTATCTGGTGGATCAAATAGCTCCTGAAATGCAAGTTCCTGGTTCACTTCTGCGCATTAGGGCACCGGAAAAGATGGGCAAGACTATCTTGGTGAGAGAACTTCTTAGGCAAGCTTCCACAATGGATTACAAAATTGTCTATCTAAACCTGCATAATGCTGAGGCGGATATTTTTAGCAGTTTAGATAGATTTTTACGTTGGTTTTGTGCCAATATCAGTCTAGAATTAGCTCTCCCGCCACTATTGGATGACTATTGGGATAAGGAACTCTTCGGTTCTCTGGTAAGCTGTAAAAGTTATTTTCAAGGATATATACTTGCCAAGCTTGAGCAACCTTTAGTCATTGGCCTAGATAATCTAGATCGGATCTTTGCTTATCCTCTGATTGCTGCTGATTTTTTACCAATGTTGCGCTACTGGCATGAAGAATCTAAAACAGAAGCTCTCTGGCAAAAATTACGTTTGGTATTGGCCCTGTCTTCAGAGATATATGTCGAATTAGATATCCATCAATCGCCTTTTAATGTCGGTAAGCTCGTTAAAATCCAAGGTTTTGAACTCGGGGAGTTGATGATGCTTGCTCAGAGTTATCAACTAGAACTTCCTGATGAGTTTGCCCAAAAGTTACTATCCTTGACAGGAGGGCACCCTTACTTGCTTAAGTTGGCTCTTGAAGCTCTTGTTTCTTCCGATATGACTACAAGCGAGATATTAAGTCAATCTTCAACCCATGGCAGTATTTACGGAGAATATTTACATCGTCTTTGGGACAGGCTGCAGCAAGATTCTACCTTACTATCGGCTTTTAATGAAATAATCCAGGCAACCGGCAACTCATTTTTAGATCCAGATCTAGCCTATAAACTAGAAAGTATGGGTTTAATTAAACTACAAGGCAATGAAGCAATAGTAGCTTGTCAGCTTTATAAAGAATACTTTAAGAACAGATTGCAACTTGATTAATGTTCCAGTTGTCTGGCTTCCACTACTATACCAGCAGAGAGATAGTGATTAAATTCATTGACTTTGTCTTGAACTGCGAAGCGACTAGGTTGATAAAAAAGATTGGAGATCATCACACTAGAAGCCACGACAACTAAAACTGAACTAACATAATTTCTAATAACTAAAGTCATTGTTCTTTCTTTTGTTTTTATTTGATAATTCTTAGAATACAAAGAACAATCTGGTTATGTCAGTCCCATAGAAATTCTCTTTAAAGTAGAAATAAGTAGAACAAGAATTCAAAGAAACTTCTACTTCCATATCTTTCTATCTACATGGAAAATAAATCCACAAAAATAACTATTATATTGGGACTGACATCACTGGGGCTGACCATCTATTGTTGAGCTATGGATAAATTAAACCCAGAGGTCTTCAAAAGTGTTTAAAATCAAACAAGTTTTTCCAAAATATATCAAGTTGAGTCTATTGTTGACAATGACCCTATCTTCAATTGCAACTATGGCCAGGGCAGATGATTTTAGTCTTCGTTTTGGTATAGGCTCAAATGGAGTTGCCGTTAGGGATCGGCCAGATGAATGGAGAGAACATCAATGGACAGAACATCAATGGAGAGAGCAGCAATGGAGAGAGCAGCAATGGAGAGAACACCAATGGAGAGAGCAACAATTTTGGCGTTGGCGTCAGCATCAACTTAGGGAGCAGTACGAAGGAGCTAGATATAATGAGGGACGATTTTGATACCTCAAGCCCACAAGACTTCCTTAAAGACCCATGACAAATTCTAAATTTTGATAAAGACCTTGTGATGATAGAGAAAATAGGCCACTATCAGCCAAAATATTACCATTGATAAAGCCAGTAGCAAAGATGCATTTTCTGGATTGAGCCAACTCAAAAACAGATGTTCATAAAGCCATTGATAGCTAGACATAGTGCCTATATTGGTCTTTACCAAGATTTTAATTTCTAGCACAGAAGCAATGAAGATAAATATAGAATTGAGTCCCAAAATCTCAAAAGGCTTTCCCCAGTTGTATTTTCTGACCTGGCTCGTTTCATGGCATAGCGACAATCCTAAGAGCGACCAGCCCGCACTATAAAGGACATAAGAACTTGTCCAGAGTTGTTTATTAATTGGAAAAAAAAGACCCCAGATGGTTCCAATGATGATCCCAGCTAAGCCCATGATAAATAGATTCATACTAGTGCGCGAATCTTCTTTTTGCTTTGATAGCCAATTGCCACTCAGATAGCCGAGCAATACTGTTACTAAAGCAGGGGGAGTACTAAACAAACCTTCTGGATCACCCATATGGTGAAACTGTCCGCCTTTATAAAGATGGGCTTTACTCAAAATATGGCTATCTATATAGGAGCCCAGGTTACCAATTGGGCTCAAATCACCTGCTATATGCCCTGGTAAAGGAAGGAAAGTTAAAACCAAATAATAAATAACCAAAATAGCCAGAGAGATCAACTTGATCGCCCTAGTAGAACAATTGAGAATCAAGATGCTCGAGAGTAAATAGCATAGTGCTATTCTTTGTAGTACGCCAAGTATACGAATATTGTTTAAATCATAATTATAAAAACCATTTAGAAACAGCCCAAAACAAAAGAGAATCAAGCTGCGGCGAATGATTTTTACATAGAGTCTAGAATCAGGTTTGCACTCTGGTGAGAGATATTTACCCAGAGTAAAGGGCAAGACCATCCCAGCGACAAATAAAAAAGCAGGAAACACCAAATCAGCCACAGTGCAGCCATTCCAGGAAGAGTGATCCAGATTGGAATAGGGTTTGGGAGCTAGACTGACAAAATTAACCAGGATCATTGCCGCAATAGCAATTCCTCGAAAGATGTCTATATAAATTAACCGCATAAAAAGGGGACAAATTGCCCCCTAAATTCCTAATCTAGATAACCCATTAATAAAGAGGGATCATCAATTTCATTGGAAGCCACAGGACGATTACCCATTACAGAATAGGTATCACTGATTTTCAGATGGCTAACGGCAATAGGACGATTGCCAGAAATAGTCAAAGTTCCGCTCATTTCAACATCACTGGCAACTACCGGTCTTGTAGTGCCGACTGAATTATAGGTTTTTACAACATTGAGATGACTAGCTTCAATTGGCCGGTTGTTAGGAAGATTTCGCAGTTTAGAGGTATCTTGCAATGAAAGAGCAAGTACATCTGGTTTGGCCTTGGCATTCGCCTTGGTTTTGGCTGTTTCTGTTGTCGGGGTTTGTAGTACTTCTTCTTTCTCTATAGTCATAGTTCTCCTAAAAATCTATCTTTATTTTTTTTAAGATTGTCTTTCCTCTATTTTAGACTAGCTTTGCTCTATGGCATATTTGTTAGGTTAAATCTATCGCAATAACAATATCTTGGCAGGATCGAGCGTAATATAAAAAGGAAAAGATTGACTACTGATTTCGTACCATTTATCTTTAACGATTTCAACCTGCAGATGATAATCTTGCTTGCTACTAGAAGGTTCATTGAGTTTAAAAAAAAGAGTTAAGCTATGATATCCTTCAATCTGGTTAGCCAGCCAACAGATAAATGTATTAACTTGATTGGGTTCTTTGGTCACTTTGATATGATGAGCACGAATACCGACATAGAAAAAATCAGCTGGAATTGACTCACTGATTTTTAAATTAACTTTCCAATCGAGAGCCACAATTTCCTGCTGGTTGAGCAAATTGGCACGTGAAAAGTTTTTACATCCTGTTATTTTGGCTACTGAGATACTCTTGGGATGTTCAAAAATCTGTAACTTTGAACCTTGGGCAATCATCTTTCCCTTTTCTATCACCAATAGATTGTCACAAATTCGATAAGCTTCATCCATATTATGGGTAACCAATACTTTCACACCATCATAATTATTCAGCGTTGTTATGATTTGACGTTCCAACTGATTTCTCAAATGGGTATCTAGGGCAGAAAAAGGTTCATCCAGCAATAAGACATCCGGTTCACCGGCTAAAGCTCGCGCTATGGCTACTCTTTGCTGTTGACCTCCTGATAATTGATGCGGGTAAAGATTCTCCATACCCTGTAAGTGGAGCATTTTCAACTGCGATGCTATTTTGTGATCAATCATCTTGGGGTTTATTTTTCCAGATAGACCAAAAGCTATATTTTCTGCAATCGTCATATGGGGAAAAAGTGCATAATTCTGCACTACATAACCAACTCGACGTAGACGAGCGGGAATATTGATTTGCTTATCTGAATCAAAAACAACCTTGCCATTGACCACAATGAGTCCTTGGGAGGGTTTTTCTGTGCCGGCAATTAAACGCAAGAGCATACTTTTGCCAGCACCCGAAGTGCCCAGTAAGCCAATTGGTTGATTGCTGGAGACACTAAATTGGGTAGATATAGAAAAACCGATTAGATTTTTTTGAATATCAACATATAGACCAGTACTTTGAGGATCATGATTAAGCTCTTTGGAAATGGCGAAATCCCTATCCTCCCAAGGAGTGATCCAGTCTTGTGTGATGTCAGGATTGGATATATCTGCATATGTCGCTCTGCTGGTGAAGTTTTGATTTCGTTGTTGTTTGGAGAGATTGACAGCGAAGATTCCTGACAGGGAGATAAGCATTATAATCCCAACCCAGATCCAACCCTCATTGGTTTGTCCGGATTCTACAGCATAGTAGATAGCCATTGGAATTGTCTGAGTTTCTCCCGGGATATTACCCGCTAGCATCAAGGTTGCTCCAAATTCTCCAAGAGCACGAGCAAAGGCTAGAGTGATACCGGCTAAAACTCCAGGAAATGATAGAGGCAAGAGAATTCGCCAAAAAATCTTTCTCTCAGATGCACCTAAAGTTCTGGCAACTTGTAAAAGATCATTATCGACCTGCTCAAAGGCTCCCAATGTGGTTTTGTACATTAAAGGAAAAGCTACTACCGTTGCCGAGATTACCGCAGCATACCAAGTAAAAACTATACTAAAACCTAGCCAACTGGTTATATGCCCAATCGGTCCGTTTCTTCCACATAGACGGAGTAAAAGAAATCCAACTACAGTAGGCGGTAAGATCAAAGGAGCTATTAAAAAAGCATCAATTAAGGATTTCCAGCGTCCTTGATATTTCAACATCCAATAGGCTAAGGCAATCCCTAGAAGAAAGATGATAACAATTGCCAGAGCAGCTACCTTAAGTGAGATCCAAAGGGGAGAAAAATCAGACATAATCTATAATCGCGAAAATTCCGAGATCTTGTCAAAGTACTCCAAAACCATGTTTTTGGAAAATCTTTCTAGCCACTGAGCTGCTCAAAAATTGGACAAAAATTCTAGAAGCTTGAGGATTTTTGCTGCTTTGAATTATGGCCATAGAATAGATTATGGGAGAATGCAGATTTTCGGCAGAGATAGTGACTATTTTTACTTTATTGCTGATTCTGGCATCGGTAGCATAGACAAGACCGGCATCAACATTTCCCATCTCTACAAGAGAAAGTACCTCCCTGACCGAATTGGCATAGACCAGTTTAGGCTGAAGTTGTCCTGATATTTTCAATCTATTAAAAACTTGTACACTATAAAATCCACAGGGAACAACATGAGGCTCTCCAATAGCAATTTTTTTTACATCGCTTCTGATAAGAGAGCTAAAGTTTTTGATTTTAGAGTCCGTATCGTTACTGGGAATTATTAAGGCTAAACGATTAGTGAGTAGGTTTTTTCTGGTATCTTTATCGATCAATCTTTTACCAGCCAAGGCATCCATTTCTCTAGATGCTGCCGAAATAAAAACATCAACAGGCGCGCCCTGTTCGATCTGTTGTTGTAAAGAGCCTGAACTTCCCAAGTTAAATTCAACTTTGATAGAGGAATGGTTTTTTTGAAATTGAACTTTTATTTCTTGTAGAGCATCTTTGAGGCTAGCAGCAGCTGAAACCAAAATAGTACTATTTGTTTGGGCTAATGAACTGAAACTTAGAGTTTTCAATAAAAATGAACTGGTAAAAAATATTGCAATAAAATAAAGCAGATATCTTTTCTTCATAGGTTTTTAGATTATTATTAAATCTATTTTTTGGGGCGATATAAAAACCACCAGAGCTCTAGTCCTATTATACTGATTCCAATTAAGGTTACTATTGCTTTGGAAGTAAGTGGCTGTGCAATATATTTAAAAGTATTTGCCGGTTGAATAGAGTAAGCCTTTAGTGCAAAGCTCAGACACAGTCCAGTCAACGCCGAGATAATCGTTCCTCTTTTAAGCATTCGTTTAATTTTTAGGTTGAAAATTGCGCAAACGCAAGGCATTGCTTACTACCGAAAAAGAACTAAAGGCCATTGCTCCTCCAGCTAAAACAGGATTGAGTAGCCAGCCAAAGATTGGAAATAAAATGCCGGCGGCAATGGGAATACCTGCAACGTTGTATATATAGGCAAAAAAGAGATTCTCTCGGATATTGCGCATTGTAGCTCTGCTTAGCTCAATTGCAGTAACAATACCCTGGAGATCTCCGGAAATCAAGGTAATATCAGCGGCCGAGATAGCCACATCAGTTCCAGTGCCAATAGCTATTCCCACATCAGACTGAGCTAAAGCCGGCGCATCGTTGATTCCATCTCCTATCATGGCAACAACCTTACCTTGAGATTGCAAATACTTAATTTGATCTAACTTATCCTGGGGTTTGACTTGGGAGAGGACATGAAATATCCCAACCTCCCGGGCAATGGATGCAGCGGTGAGTTCATTGTCACCAGTAAGCATGAATATCTCTATCCCCATTCTTTTAAGACTTTCGACGACTTTAGCTGCATTGGGCTTTAAGGCATCAGTGATTCCTATAATTGCCTCGATCTCTTTATCTATGCTCACAAAAACTACGGTTTTCTGCGCAGATTCCCAAGTGCTTTTATAGTTTTTAAAGTAACTGCAATCAATACCCAAATCCTCAAGCCAATCTTGAGTGCCAATGCGCACTGATTTGTCTGCCAAAACAGCCTGTACCCCGCAACCAGCAATTGCCTTGAAATCTTCGGTATCTATGGGACTAACTTGCTGAGTTTGCCCATAATGCACTATTGCTCTAGCTAAAGGATGCTCTGATTTACTTTCTAGCGAAACTGCAGCTTGTAATATATTAAGCTCATCAGCTTGGCGCGTTATGTAATTGGTAACAGTTGGCTTTCCTTGGGTTAAGGTACCTGTTTTATCCAGGACTATAGTATTGATTTTGTGGGTGAGCTCGAGGATGTCTCCTCCCTTAATTAAGATCCCGTGTTCTGCTCCTTTGCCTGTGCCCACCATAATAGCCGTTGGAGTAGCCAAACCCAATGCGCAGGGACAAGCGATGATCAATACACTAACCGAAGTGATCACCGCTAGAGAGAGATTTCCCATGACGTTATACCAAACTATAAAAGTTAAGATCGCCGTAGCAATCACCACTGGCACAAAATAGGCTGTGATTCTATCTGCCATTTTTTGGATAGGTGCTTTGGATCCTTGTGCCTGTCGAACCATGACAATGATCTTAGACAGGAAAGTATTCTTCCCAACCTGAGTAGCTCTAAACTGAAAGCTACCGGAGCCATTGAGCGTCGCGCCAATTACTTGATCTCCAATTTGTTTTTTTACTGGCTTACTTTCTCCTGTGACCATCGCTTCATCTACAGAAGAAGAGCCTTGAGTAATTTGTCCATCTACTGGAATACTTTCGCCTGGACGTACCAAAAGGATATCCCCAACAACCACATCCACAATCTCTATATCTACTATTTGTTCATTGCGAATCACTCTAGCCGATTTGGGTGCTAAGGCTGCTAGTTTGGCGATCGCCTCTGAAGTCTTGTCTTTGGATCTACTTTCCAAGAAATGACCCAAAAGAATCAACGTAACAACTGTAGATGCAGCTTCGTAATAGAGATGGGTAGTCAGTCCTTGGGCTATAAATAAACTAGGAAAGAAAGTCACCCAGAGCGAATAAATATAAGCTGCCCCAGTTCCCAGAGCAATTAAGGTGTCCATGGAAGCGCTACGCCGTAGCAGTGATTTGTAGCCTCTGAGAAAAAAACCTCCACCACACCAGAAAAGAACAATACTAGTGAGAAATAGCTGTAAATATGGATTACTTAACCAAGGGGGAATCCAGTCTATCTCGATTCCTGTCATCATAGGCAGGGAACCAATAATCAAGAGCGAACTGATTACTACAGCTACAGAGATCCTGCGCTGTAAAAGTAAATATTGAGATTTTTCTTGCTCATTGGATTGACCGATGGGGAGATCCTGCATGGGATAAGCATGATAACCTGCTTTTTCAACAGCGCCTTGAATCTCAGTCAAATTAGTTAGTCGATGATCGTAGCGCACATCGGCCTGTCCGGCAGCAAAATTAACCTGGCATTGCTCGACTCCTGGAACTAAAGAGATCGCTCTTTCAATATTGTTCGCACACGAAGCGCAACTCATTCCACTTAGTTGGAGATTGATTGTATCCATAATTGAAGCCTTGTTTTCTCAAAGTGGAAATATAGCCCCCGGCAGTATCATGTAGCTATTTTAAAAGTATAATATTACTCAATACGGTTTTACGATAAAACTTTGAGAAATATCAAAGAGTGAAATAGTATATCTCTTTTTAATTCAGCATATTTTTTATGTGATCTCTTTTTTGTTTCTAATAGGTTAAAGGATTTAAGTCGATTTTTTATATAAGCTTTTGTAAAACACAATTTCTCTTCAAGAATAATTGAAAAGCTTATTTGGCGAATATTAGAGATATGCTAACTATCGAAAATGAGCGAACCGAGAGCGGTTAAGCTAAATTTAACTAAATGTTTTGATAATCATTAAACATGTCTGGTAACCATCGTCAAAAAATTACTGCGCTCTGGACTTCATTTTTACTAGGTATTCTTTTTCACAATGAGCTGGGATTGATGCCGCTATTTCACAACATGAAAGTAGAGCAATCTGAAGTCAAAGGGAATCTTGATGCAGTATTTGGTTTTATGCTGTTGTTTTTTATAATTCCAATGGTGTTGATTGTAATTCCCAGCTTTACGGAAAACAAAGCTTATCGTAAATGGCACTTTGGACTCACTATCGCCTATACCCTGATGAACTTGGCTCACTTGATTGCCGATATTGTAGTTCATGAGCCCTGGTATCAATTGATTTTAATGTTTCTTTTATTGTTCATTGGACTGACTCTCAATGTGATCTCATTTCAATGGATCAAGTCTAGGTAGGCAGATCAAAGAGAACCATATTCATATACCTCTGGGCCCACTGTTCTCCGAAGGCTTTATCTAAAATTCTTCTGGTCTTATCGTTTTCTTGTTGCTGAGAACAATAGTATTGCTGGGAGGCTCTATTTAATTCAGTTTGGGACTGGTTCCCTGCACTTGTATTTAGAGATTGATAACAGTGAATCTTCAGATAATCAGCAACCCTCTGCAGAAAAAGTTGTTCTTCCCAGGCATTGACAGGTCGCACAAATAAACAATAGGGAGAAAAGATGTTGCCCCACTCTGGCAATTCTCTAGGTTGAGAAAATTCAACAGGTTTTAAGCCCGAGAGCTCTTTAACATAAGCTTGGGATAAACCATTGATGGGTGAGAGATCGACAATAGCTGCGCTGATTCCCCCCTTACCTGAGACAATATCACAGCCAAACATCGGCAGATGATACTCCACATTGGGAAACATGACACAGTGGAGAATATCCAAGCCGGTACCGACTTTAGCCAGCTCCAGATGCATTTTGCGAAATTGGTTGTTTTGGAAACAACGGTTTTCAATCAATAATCTTTCTCCCTCAAGTTTGCCTTCAATATAGCCAAAGTCCTCTGGAAGATTGTAGGGTTCTGGTGAAAGAGATTGCCAGCTTTCAATGATTAAATCGGACAAGCCAGTGATCAGCGGATGAAGAGATGCTTTGAAGGATTCAGACATATAAATATAATCGTTATTCAGGATTTAGGATAAACGGTCTTCTGTCTATTGGTATATTGGATAGCCGACAAGATTGTCGAAAAGTTGTTACATTATTTAATAAAACAAGTTAACGCTTAGACAATGGTAGAAAGCAATAGTACAAAATATCTGGATTTATTTTCCAATAGGCATATTGGTCCGAGCTCTAGGCAGATTGAAAGCATGCTCGAGAGTTTAGGCTATCAAAGCTTAGAAAATTTGGTGGCCAATGCTGTACCCTCAACTATTGCTCTTAAAAGATCCCTCTCACTGCCCCCTTCTCAATCCGAAGCCAAAGCCCTCGAAAGTCTCCAGAATATTGCCAGAGAGAATCAGATTTTCAAATCATATTTAGGCTGCGGTTATTATAACTGTCATATCCCTGGGGTGATCCAGCGCAACATTCTAGAATGCCCAGGCTGGTACACTGCCTATACTCCCTATCAAGCCGAGATTGCTCAGGGTAGATTGGAAGCTCTTTTAAACTTTCAAACCATGATCATCGAGCTGACAGGGCTGGAAATTGCCAATGCTTCTCTTTTGGATGAGGGGACCGCAGCAGCTGAGGCGATGATGATGAGCCATTCTATTTCCAAAAACAAGGCAGAATCTTTTTTTGTATCCCAATATTGTCATCCACAGACTATAGAAGTGCTCAGAACCAGGGCAGAGCCGATTGGGATCAGGCTGATTGTATCTGATGAGCAAGAATTTGACTTTGCCGAACCTATTTTTGGCGCTCTTTTACAATATCCCAATACCCACGGTACGATTGTTGACTACAGTGGGTTCATTGAGAGGGCTCATCAGTCCAAAGCCCTTGTTACCATTGCGGCAGACCTGTTGAGCCTGACTCTTCTCAAGCCACCAGGAGAACTTGGAGCAGATATAGCCGTCGGTAGTACCCAGCGACTAGGCTTACCCCTTGGCTATGGAGGTCCCCATGCAGCCTATTTTGCCACCAAAGATATTTATAAAAGACAGATTCCAGGCCGTATAGTGGGAATCTCTAAAGATCGCATGGGCAATAGAGCGCTGCGATTGGCTCTACAAACCAGAGAGCAGCATATCAAAAGAGACAGGGCCACTAGTAATATATGTACGGCCCAGGTATTGCCAGCAGTACTAGCTTCAATGTATGTCGTTTACCATGGACCAGAGGGACTTTTAAAGATTGCTACTAAAATCGGTTTACTCGCAAGACTACTGGCCCAAGGACTCAGTAGATTAGGTTACCAAATTAAAAATGAGTTTTATTTTGATACTGTTTCTATCGAAGTCCAATCTGTCAGGGAAATCCTGGAAGCAGCTCTGACTGAAAAAATCAACCTACGTCAATTGGATGAGAAAACCATCAGCATAGCTCTAGATGAAACTACTCAACTTGAAGATATAGAAATTCTCTGGCGAATCTTTGCCCAAGGTAGAGAATTGACATTTTCTGCAGATCAACTGGAAGTATCCTTACAATTTGGCGAAAATTCTATTCGAGATAGTAAATACCTCCAGGAGCCTGTTTTTAACCTTTATCACAGCGAAACAGAACTACTGCGCTATATCCACCAGTTAGAGAGCAAAGATATTTCCCTTAATAGCTCAATGATTCCCTTGGGCTCTTGCACGATGAAATTGAATGCAACTTCTGAGATGATTCCCATCACTTGGCCAGAATTTGCTCAGATTCATCCACATTCACCATTAGAGCAAACCAAGGGATACCAGATTCTCTTTGCCCAATTAGAACAGTATCTTGCCGAAATCACTGGTTTTAGTGCAATTTCCCTCCAGCCTAATGCTGGTTCACAGGGGGAATATGCGGGATTGCAAGTTATCCGTCAATATCATCATTCGAGGGGGCAGCAACAGCGCCATATCTGTCTGATTCCCGAATCGGCCCATGGGACCAACCCGGCCAGCGCTGTCATGTGTGGTATGAAAGTAGTGCCAATTGCATGTGACTCTCAAGGAAATATAGATATCCAGGATCTTCAGGATAAAGCCGAGCAACATAGCGGGGAATTGGCGGCCTTGATGATCACATATCCCTCAACCCATGGTGTATTTGAAGAGGGAATCAGTCAAATTTGCCAGATTATTCATGATCATGGCGGGCAGATCTATATGGATGGAGCCAATATGAATGCCCAAGTTGGACTATGTAGGCCTGCTGATTTTGGAGCAGATGTCTGTCATCTCAACCTACATAAAACCTTCTGCATTCCTCATGGTGGAGGTGGACCTGGCATGGGACCGATAGGAGTCAAACCCCATCTTGCGCCCTTTTTACCTAGAACACCACTTCTTTCAAATGACGAAAATTCTATTGGTTTGATTTCCTCAGCTTACTGGGGAAGTGCCAGTATCTTGCCAATTTCCTGGATGTATATCAGGATGATGGGAGCAGATGGGCTGACCAAAGCTACATCGACGGCGATCCTCAATGCCAACTATATGGCTCAGCGCTTGGGTCTTTACTATCGAGTTCTCTTTACTGGCCAATACAATCTGGTTGCCCATGAATGTGTAATTGATCTGCGCCCACTCAAGAAATTAGCCGCAATTGAAGTCGAGGATGTAGCCAAACGTCTTATGGATTATGGTTTTCATGCCCCTACAGTCTCTTGGCCTGTACCAGGGACTATGATGATTGAACCTACCGAAAGTGAATCCAAAACCGAGATGGATCGTTTTTGCGATGCCATGATCAGTATTTACAATGAAGCCAAGCAGATTGCCTCAGGAGAGCTGGACTTGGTGGATAATCCTCTAAAAAATGCGCCACATACTGCCCAAATGCTGATTACCGGCGAGTGGACGCACCCCTACTCGAGAGAGATGGCAGCATATCCTCCCGGTGTCGAATATAAATACTGGCCCCCCGTGGGCAGGATCGACAATGCCTACGGTGATCGCAACCTGGTTTGCTCCTGCAGTCCAATGGAAGAATACGCTTGAAGTCTTGGACTATAGTGGAGATGGGGAGTTTTTATTTATGCTGTTTCCCATCTTGCTTGAGCAAATGCAAAGCGATCTGGCCTATCCTCATTCTGTTCAATTACCCATCAAGGTTATACAGACACATGCTGCTGCAGTTTTTTTAACCGGGGATTACGCCTATAAGCTCAAAAAAACGGTAGATTTTGGTTTTCTGGATTATTCTACTCTAGCCAAGAGAAAATATTATCTCGAGCGGGAATTGGAGCTAAATCAACCGATTGCCCCGGAAATTTACCTAGAAGTTCTAACTATCAATTGCGACGATCATCAGCTAAAAATCAAGGGAAAGGGGGAAATAGTTGAATATGTCCTCAAAATGCGCCAGTTTCCCCAGGATTGTCTGTTGATTAGTCTATTTGAAGCGGGCAAGCTGGAGGAAATCCACTTAAAAGAACTGGCAAGCATAGTGGCCAATTTTCATCTTCACAGTAAAACCAATGACTATATAAGCAGTTTTGGAGATCCGATCAATATCAAGAAATCTCTAGATCAAAACTACAGTCAAACCCAAAAATATATTGGTAAAGCGCAAACTCAGCAGCAGTATGAGCAGACTGTATCTTATAGTGAATTTTTTTTCCAGAACAAAAGTGAAGTTTTAAAAAATCGCCAAAGCCAGCATAAAATCCGCGAATGTCACGGAGATCTCCATCTTAAAAATATCTGTCTCTGGCACGATAAAATTCAACTGTTTGATCGTATTGAATTCAATGATGATTTTCGCTTTGTCGATACCATGTACGATATTGCCTTTACTGTCATGGATCTCGAATCCAGGGGTCGCAGTGATCTGAGCAATGTTTTTCTCAACACATATCTTGAGCTCACTGGGGATTGGTCCGGACTGGAGGTATTGCCCCTTTACCTTTGCCGTCAAGCATATGTCAGGGCCAAGGTAAATTCTTTTTTGCTCGATGATCCTGAAATTTCTGCCCAAGAACAAGAGAACGCAACCAAAACCGCTTCACTGTACTATAAATTGGCTTGGCAATATTGTCAAAAAAATACAGCCAAATTGATCTTGATGTCGGGACCTTCTGGTTCTGGCAAGTCTACAGTTGCTCGCTACCTGGCCAAACATCTCAATGCCATACATATACGCTCTGATGCTGTTCGCAAACATCTAGCTCAATTGGATCTCCAGACAAGGGGATCAGAAAATCTCTATAGTAGCCAAATGAACCAAATGACTTATCAAAAACTTATAGAGCTGGGAAATCTAGCAATTGAAAATGGATTTTCTGCGATTTTGGATGCCAAATTTGATCGCCATCGTTGGCGTGAGCTAGCCCACCAAGTCCAATTGATAATCTATTGCAACGCCCCGACTGAAGTTTTGCAAAAACGAGTGGAACTGCGCAAGCACGATGTTTCTGATGCTACCAAAGAGTTGCTAGAAAGTCAGCTATCTGGCGCTGAGCCCTTTACCCTAGATGAACAGGATATTTTGCTGGTACTAGATACTACAGGGAATTGGCAAGAGGAGTTAAATCACTTCTTCGATTCTCCAATATCATAGGAGATATGCTCTTGAATGATAAGGAGATACCCCAACCACATGGTAGATGATAACAAAGCGCTACATTGGCCAGGGACATTTGGGGATCTGGTAGATAATGTTGTAAAAAAAACAGAACGGATTGGTCAGATGGTGGATCCAGCTTCTATAGGCGGCGCCTTTGTCGGTATGTCGGCCGGTGAAGTATTCGGCGCGGCTGTTGGTGGACTGGTTGGTTCAGTAATTGGACCAGAGGGAACCGTTCTAGGCGCCAGTATAGGTTCTCTAGCTGGTAACTATATCGGTGCAAAATTGGGCTCTGATGTTGGCCGTGGAATGAGTCAACCAGGTAAAGATACAGCGCAATCGCTTGTGAGCTTTGTGGGAATCAAAAGCGGAGAAAATCTGGGAACTACTGCGGGTATTGTAAGCGGCGCTACTATAGGTACATTAATAGCAGGTCCAATCGGCGGGGTGATTGGCAGTATTTTTGGAGATGCCTTGGGCGGACAATTGGGAGAAGATATCTCCATTGGTCTGCAAAGAAAATTAAATCCACAGAACAATGAAGAACCAAAATTGCAAACTACTCTGCCAGATTGGATCGGCAATACAATACAGAATTTTATGGGAGAAAGCGGAACGATGCTCTTAGGCAGAACCATTGGAGGGCGACTTGCCGGACCTGCTGGCGCTGAAATTGGCCAGACCCTAGGTACTATCACTGGTAAAAAGATCTCTTGGTCTGCTCTAGATGTTTCTAGAAAAACTTAAAGTGGCCATAGTTTTGCTCTCGTCTTGGTAGAGATATTCTACTTTCTTGAAATTGTTCTTATAGCCCATTGCAATCAAGTCTTCTTTTGTTTCGGGAAAGTCGCTGGAACTAACGTGGCTTTCAACTATCAAGTAATCATCTGAGGTAAATTCAACCCAATCGCGTTTCATGTCATTGAAATAGCGGCGCAGGAAATCTTGGCGATCTTCATTGTCTCTGCGCACAATATCTATCAAAATGAACTTACCTTGGGGATGCAAAAAGTTAAAAACTTCTCCAATGAAATGATCTTTTTGAGCATAAGTAAGATGGTGCAAAGCAAAGGCTATTAAAATACAATCGAAGCTATTATATTGATCTCGGGTCAATTGTTCAGCCAAGGGGTTAAAATCCGCTTCAACCAAAACAGTTGGACAGCCAAGAGATTTTAGATTCTTGCCAGCGAGTTCTAAGGCTACAGGAGATATATCAATGCCATGATAACTGGAGATATCCAGATTGGACAGGGCTTTTGTTGTGAACCTGGCATCCCCGCAACCTATTTCAAGGAAGGTGATTGGCGCTTTAAAACTACTCTCTAGAATAATGGACAGGGATTGATATATTCCCTGGTGCCCCATATAGTCATAATCTAGAATTTTTTGGTAGACTTGCCATTGCTCTGAGAAAAACTCTTGTGGATACATTATTTTGGACATTGGCTACTCTCTGAGTCATAAAAAAAAGAGAGGAGAATAAATGATCTCCTCTTTTTAAGCTTGATTCAATCAATTAAGATTCGGCTGCTACGCGGGCATAGAATACACCACGAACTTTTACATCCAGAGGCTCTTTGGCGCCTAGATCAGTATCGGAGGGCTGTTTTCCTTCAAATACACCAGAGATTTCGCCGGTTTCAGCGTCAATCTTGGTGACCTGAAGAGACATATTGCCTTTGCCAAGTCCTGTTCTTTTGGTATTCAACCTCTTGTATTCACTATCATCTCCACTAGATGGCAAAGCTACAGCAGTATCATATCCAGTATAAAGACCGCGACCTTTGGGATCGAGGAAACCGGCACCACGATAGGAAGGAACCTTATAATCTCCAACAAAATCAGTAGAAGTTGTCAAAGCGGTAAAACCAGGCTCAGTTTTGCCAGTAAAGCTTTTTAAAGTAAAGAAGAAGGGTACTTCCTCTCCGCCAGGTAGCAGAACTGTAATGGGTTGGAAGTCTATGCCGTCTTTTTCTATAAAAGTCAAAACACCGTTGCTATCCAAGGTAATAGAACCTGAAATCTGCTCCAGGCTGGATGTTTCTCTTGTAAGTACCTTACCTTTTATATATTCCGCGCTCTGTCGCTTATTGGCGGGTTCTTCCTTGACAAAAAACTCTTGTGGTTCTAAACACAGATCAGAGACAAGATAGGTTTTGTTAGGCTCGAGAGTAACTGAGCCTCTGGTAAAAGATGCTATCTCAGGACATGTGTTAGCCAATCCTGTACCAACAATCTCATCGTATGTCATGTTTGTTTTATCAATTGCTTCGGCTGGACCATCACTACAAGCAGTGAGAAAGCCCAGACACAATGCCAAAAAGGCCACAAGCAATGCACGAAATTTCATGTTTAACCTCGTTTTTTCAATTTCTAAAATATAAAATCCCAACTCTAGGGTCAAGTGTAACTTTGTTTCCTAATCTCTATCTATCAAGACTCTTAGTGTATTTTAGGGCAAAATGGCTATCATAGTTCAAGCTCGTTACACGCTAATTCACATCTTATCAACAATTTCTTCAAATCTAGATTGCCCATATCTCATGATACTCAATAGATCATCTGACTTATTAGCCGGACGTTCTTTGTTCTCATCCAGGCTCATAGTCAGGGCCGCTTTGTAACCAGCTTGGGCTACTTGATCTTTGACTGAATCAATATAATCTCCTTCGGGATAAGTAAAATAATCTATAGGTACGCCCAGGTGGCTTTCCAATACCCGTTTTGATTCGCGCAGTTCATAATCAGCCTTTTGCGGGCTAAGCTTATCGAGTCGCAGATGATTGACCGTATGAGAAGCTACAGTGACCAGTCCGCTCTGGGACATTTCTTCGACTTGGCTCCAATTGGCTTTTGGCTTACCTTCTCGGCTGCCTACATA
Source organism: uncultured cyanobacterium (assembly GCA_903869185.1). Lineage (GTDB taxonomy): Bacteria > Cyanobacteriota > Cyanobacteriia > Cyanobacteriales > Microcystaceae > CAISPN01. The sequence goes on from CAIPYC010000087.1 coordinate 33,852, forward strand.
GTTGGTATGAATTGACCAAACTGCTGGATAATTATATTTTTTTAGCAAGGGGAAAGCATAGAGGTATTCACCGAGATAGTTATCATCAAAACTCAAAAGAATTGGCCTAGGCGGCAGAGGCGATCCGCTCTGGAGATGATCAACTAGTTGCTTTAGGGTAATTGGAGTAATTTTCTTTTGCCGAAGGGTTTGGAATTCCTTTTCCAGATGCTTAGGGGTGATATCCCAATCCACATCTTTAACAGGAAGAACATCATGGTACATAATTATAGGTATATCCAGCGCTCTGGCTTTAGGATTGATTTGCGGAAAAGGTACCCCAGAATCTACAGGCTTGAGAGGTTGGACAACTTTAACAACAGTCTCTTGTTTATGTGTGTTTAAGAATGTGGAGACGACCACGCCTAGCATTATTCCCAATACAACCAAAATCAACCAAGGAAAAGTCCTGCGCATATAAAAAAGTTTAATTAAATAGTTGAATTATGTCTCATAAAAAAAATATTAGAATAAGACGACTCAAAAGGTAAAGTAGGATTGATTTTCCAATGATTAAAAATATACATTTTTTATGTTTTTATGGCTAAATCAAACAACCTATACATAACTTATACATGCATGTATTAAAACAATCTGTTATGGTGTGTTCATTAATCTCTGTGATAAGGATATTTTATCTATGAAATTCGACAAAATTGCTGCTTCTGCATTTTTAGTTGCTTGCGGTAGTCTTCTAAATTCCGGGTCAGCTCATGCATTAGCTTATACATTGGGAACCCCATACGCTCTAAACGATAGTGCTTGGACAAGTGGAGCAACAATCACTAATGGTACTGATCTAATAACTTTTACGTTGCAAAGTTACACCGGCCTGCACGCTAACGACACTGTTGATATAAGCTGGGATGGAACATTCTATAACCTCAACATTGATCATGGCCCAAATAATTCCGTAACAACAACTACTCCTGGTAGTGGTACTTTCACTTGGAACATTACTGCTAACAAGGAATTTAATACTGCAAAAGCGAATGCGCTCTACAATCTTTCTACCGTTGGTACTACAGTATTGCATTCGGTTTATAGTCCCGGTGGTCCCATTCTAGACATCCTAGCTAATGGTGCTAATGACGGGCCTACGCCTTTTGCCGCTGGAGTCACATCCACAACTCTTGTTTCAACTGTCAATGATCCTGGTACTTTTGTAAAACAGATTAACAATGGCGTCTCATTAAAAAACGTACCTTTTGAATTCTCCCCTGAACAGGGATTCATGTTGGGTGTGCCTTTATTCCTCGGATTGAGACAACTCAAAAAAAGAACTGCTGCCAAAAAACAAATTAGCTAATAGTCAATCGATCCCTTAAAACTTCCAAGACTCAGATATCCACAAGGATATTTGGGTCTGTGATTTCTAGAAAAGCACTACGTAAAACATGAAAACAAATAAATCCTTCTCCTTTGAAGCCACCGAAGATACCCAGGTAAGAACATTGCAAGTATTGAGGACAATCGGTTGCTTTATATTTGTATTTACCTTATTGGATTATCTCGACATAATCATACCATTGCAATTATTCAATCCGGTCTGGGAGTTTTCTAAAATTGGGCAGCTCGTTGAACAGGTGTGGGCTCCTCTGTTTGGGTTCTTTTTGGTGTTTTTTTATTTAAAAGAACATGAAGTGAGCTTTGAACAAGCCAGATTGCTTAATTTCTTTTCCTATATAGCTTTGCTACTTTCTATATTTTATTTTGCCCTCTTTCCCCTAGTTCTTGCAGATACTTATAAACTAAATACCCAGCTCAGCTCTACCAATAAGGTACAGGTTGCCCAGTTTGATACTGGTTTGGAGAATGTCAGAAAGTTGATAGCCAGCGCAACCACGCCAGAGCAACTAGCTTCCTTATCCAAAAGAGCCAGTCTAGGGGATGAAGATATATTAGGCAGTCACAATACTTTCGAACATATGAAAGTTGAGATATCTCAAAAGCTGGAAAACGATCAAATCAAGTATCATAAAGCCAATGCCAGTGAACATAGAACGCAGATGCTTGGATTTTTTAAAAAAGCTACTAAATATATATTGGGCACATTACTAAGTGCAGCCTGCATGTTCATGATCTTCCAAATGACCAGATGGTCTAGAGTGATCTATAAAGAATATAAAGAAAATAATTGATCTTTTGTCTTCATTGGGCAAATCCAGAGCAGTATACTTGACTTTCTCATAATTAAAAATATGCAATTTTTATAATTTTCTGGTTTAATCAAGCAATTTATACTTGCCTG
>CAIPYC010000088.1 GCA_903869185.1 uncultured cyanobacterium
AAGATGTATTAATAAAAGAAGTTGCTGCTTGGGAAAAACGTAGAAATCAAATTTCTAATAAAATTGATTGGCAATTTACCACTGAGGACGCTCGTATTAAACTAAAGCGTCTTTATCCTACTATGAATCCTTGACAGACCACTAGATTTATGAGTGAGCGAGAACACCCGTGTCTTTAGATATGGGATGATAACAAACACAATTATTTGTAGAACTTCTGCATTGACACAAATAATTTAGAGAGCACGCCATCTCTAAAAAGATATGCTATTATACTGATGAGGATCAAGAACTCTTTGGATTGCCCTATGGTCAAAAAGGAGTTAACATTATTATTGTTTACGAGTTCAAAGCTAAAGGAAAGCAAGATCAATTTGAAAAAACTGATGAGACTGTACGAGTAAGTCAGTTCATCCTAGATAAAGCTTTGCGTTTTTGGATAGACAATCGAAATGTTAAAGCCTATGACCTAAATAAATATACTGCTGTTTTAGCTAATGAATTTGAGTTTGCAGACAAGCTAAACTCTATGGCTAACCAAGCTGCAACAGAAATAACTGCCAGTGCCGTTAACAGATTCTTTGATAACTGCAAGTCTGAAAAAGCTGAGAAAAAGGGATATCCTAAATTCCGAAAAAATTGTCGTTCTATGGAAGAATTGTCATTGCAGTTCCCCCTCAATATGTTAGTCAAAATTGTAGCTCTTGTGGCAATAGAGTTAAAAAATCTTTGTCAGAAAGAACCCACATTATTTGTCGATAGGGACTGCGGAAATTAACGCCCTAGAACAGAGTAACCACTAGTTGTTAGCGTAACCTTGCAAGATAAGTTGAATAGAATTGACTTTACTAGGTTTTATTAGCCAAAAGAACTAATTAATAATACATTAATCAATAAACAATCGAATGAATCATGCCTAAAAGGAAGATTGTCATTAGTGATGTGCATGGACATTACGAAGCCTTATCGATTTTATTGGATGTCATCAGTCCTGCCCAGGGGGATGAGGTATACTTTCTGGGAGATTTAATAGATAGGGGACCCCAGAGTGCGCAGGTAGTTGGTTTGGTCATGGAGAACAATTATCATTGTCTTATGGGAAACCACGAACAAATGATGCTTGATGCCATTGGCAGTGGTAGAGTCATTCCTGATCTTCTGCAGAACTGGATGTACGGTGGCGGTTATACTACCATGATAAGTTATAATAATAAAATACCAAATGATCATCTCGAATGGTTTAGTAAATTACCCATTTATATAGATTTAGGGGATATTTTTCTGGTGCACGCAGGGCTTGATCCAAATTTAAGGCTGGAGCAACAAACTCAGAAAGAATGCTGTTGGATCAGAGAACCATTTCATAACATGACTGAGCCCTATTTTCCAGAAAAGCTTATAGTGACCGGACATACCATCACCTTTACTTTCCCCAGGGTCAGATCCGGACAAATTGTGGGAGGAATGGGTTGGCTGGGGATAGAAACAGGAGTCTACCATCCCCGTGGAGGTTGGCTAACTGCTTTTGATACCGAACAGAATATGGTCTACCAGGTTCATGCGCCGACCAAAAAGACAAGAATATGCGATCTTATGGAAGTATTGGTCGTTCACCCTAAAGATAATAGAGCAGCATCTTTGAGATAAATTGGAAGCGATGTTTAACTTTTTTTCATCTTCGCCTCGTTTTAAATTACTCTTGGATTTTCTAATAGGAATAATAGTTTGTTTATTTATTTTTAAAACCTTCACCTTGGAAATTCCTGTATTTGGTTTCCATGGTATTTTTGATGAGTTGACCCCTCCTGGTAATATTAGAAATTTTGATTATCCAAAAGATCAACTGAAATTATTTTTAGAAGATTTAGCCCAAAGAAAGTATTGGTTTTTGTCTACTCAAGACCTCTATGACTATTTTCTAAGTCCCCAACGCAAAACCATCCCATACGAACATAGTCGGGACAGGCCAATTGTTCTGAGTTTTGATGACGGTTACAAGAATGCTCATACCAAGTTGATGGAAATTTTACCTGAAATAGAGCAGCAATACGGTAAGAAAATAAAAATAGTATTTTTTATCAACCCAGGTTTTATGGACAAGCTGGGAAACAATACACACGCTAGTTGTGCAGATCTGCGTGAAGGATATAAAAAAGGTTATTATGACTTACAATCACATGGTCAAAACCACGAAAACTTAACCGAAATAAGCCTCTTAAGGGTAGAAAGCGAATTATCTCGCGCCCAGAAAAATCTAAAAGCTTGTGTGGGAGATTTGGATAGCACCCAAGAAGTTGCTAATCACTTTGCCTATCCATTTGGTGCGACTAATGATGAAGTTATAAATCTGACAAAAAAGTACTATAAATCCAGCTATCTTTATAATAGCCGAGCCCTTCATCCTCTACATGATAAGGATAAATATCGCCTTTCTCGTTTTACTGTAAATCGTGAAACTTCATTACATAGTTTACAAGCCAAGTCCAAGGGTAGCTGGTTTTGATAGACCTGCAAAAAAAATCAGTCAGGGTTGATGCTCTAGATGCATTAAGAGGGATTGCAATATTAGGAATGATTTTTTCGGGTACTATCCCCTTTGATGGTAGCTTGCCCGGCTGGATGTATCATGCTCAAGAGCCTCCACCAAAATACCATTTCAATCCAAATCTAGCTGGTATATCCTGGGTTGACCTGGTTTTTCCCTGTTTTATTTTTACCTTGGGAGCTGCGATTTCTCTTGCTCTTTCCAATCGACTAGATAAAAAGCAAGATTTATTCGAGATTATTAAAGGTATATTCAAAAGAAGTGTTCTGCTATTGTCTTTTGCCTTTATTACTCAACATTTCCGTCCTTTGGTGATAAATCCTGAGCCAGGAAAATATACTTGGAGTTTGGCTCTGTTGGGATATTTTCTTCTTTTTTTGATGTATGTAAAATTGCCTAAATATTGTCCAAAGAAGCTACAATATTTGGTCACCATAATAGGTTGGAGCGGTGGGATTTTTCTTTTAAGTAGACTGAAGTATTTAGCGGATTCTAAATATCCTAGGTTTTCCCTTTATCGCAGTGATATTATTCTTTTGTTATTAGCTGATATTGTCTTTTTTACTTCTCTAATTTGGCTATTTACTAGAAAAAAACCTTTAATACGTTTATTGATTCTAATTCCTTTATCTGCTTTGATAATCTCTTTTAATGATGGAGGATGGAATACTCAGTTTTTAAAAAACCTACCATTTCCGTGGCTTTTCAATTTTGATTATTTAAAGTATTTATTTATTGCATTGCCTGCAACAGTTGTGGGAGATTGGTTAGTTCAGTGGAGCAAGGAAACTGGTGACCAGCGCAAAACTAGATGGAAAAGCCCTGTTTTGGCGGTTTTAATTACACTTCTAATATCTCTAGTTTTCGTTGTTCTGTATGGCCTATATACTAGGCAATTTGTTCTGATGATTATATTACTGATATTTTTGGGTATGGCAGGATTTGTACTAGCAAGAAACCCTGGTAATTCAACAGAAATATTGATCAACCAACTTTACGGCTGGGGTATCTATTGTCTTGGAATAGGTTTGGCTTTTGAGCCTCTCCAAGGTGGTATTAAAAAAGATTCACCCACGTTTAGTTATTTTTTTGTAAGTATGTCTCTGGCGATTTTTCTGCTGATGGTTTTCATGATTATGATCAATTTGCTAAAAACTGATTCTCTTTTGTCTATTCTAATTAATAACGGACAAAACCCCATGCTAGCCTATGTCAGCTTTGGTAATTTACTCTGGCCTATACTTTCTTTAAATCATTGGGAAGAGGCAATTGCCCAGTGGATTCATGGCAATGCTTTACTTGGTATCACCAAAGGAATAATCTATACTTTGATCGTGGCACTTTGGACCAGTTTATGTACACGCCTAAGACTTTTTTGGAAAACATGAACCTCTCAAAAGCTAGAAGGTCTTAAAATTCTCTAACTACTGGCTGACCATCTTTTATTTCGCCAACTAGTACGATATCTGTCACTCCAACAAAGAGTCCATTCTCCAGAACACCTGGAATGTTGTTGATTGTTTTTTCCAACTCGGCTGGTTGATCGATGGAGTCAAATTTCACGTCGATTACCAGATTACCTTGATCGGTAACCACTGGACCAGCTTTTTTTACCCCCATACGCAGTTCTGGTTTACCACCTAGCTGGGCTAATTGCCGCATCACAGGAGTAACCGCCATAGGTATCACTTCAACAGGCAATAAAAAGGATGAACCAAGTTTATCGACTAACTTATTCCCATCAACCACCACTATGAAGATTTTAGCTAAACTGTCGACAACTTTCTCTCTTGTGTGCGCAGCTCCACCACCTTTAATTAGGTTTTTCTGAGGATCTACCTCATCCGCCCCATCTATGGCCAGGTCAATATGATCTACTGCATCTAGGGTAGTCAGGGGTATGCCGTATTTTTTGGCAAGTACCTCTGCCTGGAAGGATGTAGGTACACCTACAATATTGTTAATCTCACCGGCAGCTAGTCTTTTACCAATGTACTCTATAGCAAAAGCAGTAGTTGATCCTGTACCTAAGCCTATCACCGAATTCGACTGAACTTTGAGCGCAGCAGCCTTTCCAACTTCTTGTTTCATCAACTCAACTATATTGCCCATCTGCAATTCTCCTTTACAAATAAAAAATTACGTATTAAGTATTGGCAGTTTGAGTAGACAGCATATCCTTTAGCTTGGCTAATTCAGAAGCCCAGCGAGGATCGGGTTGAATGCCTCCATCATCAGAGCTAAAGGATCTAGAGTCTTCGCCATACTTCTGTTGGCCGCGTGGAGTACGTTGTTTTTTATTGCTTTTTTTGCGCTCTCCGATAACTGGAGGGGTAGATGTGGATAATGCCCTAACAACAGTTTCTTCAATCTTGTCGGTATTTTCAACCTCATCTGTACCCGCTTCCTGAGAAATACTCTCATCTCCTTCTTCTTTGTCTTTGCTTTTGACTCGAGGTAGCGCTTTTTCGATTTTTAAGTTACCTTCCATAAAAGCCAATCCATTATATTTTTCAATAAACTGATCAGCCAACTCATCTGTAGGCACTGTAACAAACGCAAAACCTCTGCATTTGTTAGTCTTGCGATCTTTGATAATTTTGATAGTGGTGGATTCAGCCAAGTCGACAAAAACATCTTGTAATGACTGACGCTCGACAGATTCCTTTGGTAAATTACCTACATATAAACGGACAGACATAAAAGAAAGCTCCTAGTATTATTATGAGTGAATCAAAATTTAAATTTGGATTGTTATAGATTTAAAAGTAACTTAAGCCCTAAAACCATAAGAGTTTCGGGCTTTAAAGCACAATAACCAAACATTGCCAGCTTGGCTGATTGTTTTTCCTTTTCTTCATTTTTTCCGTAAATCTATCTTATAAGATTGTCAGTCCTTTGTGTGTTTGAGTCAAGTACCTTTTATTTGAATTGCTATTTTAATTGGATTTAAATTTAAATTGCCAATGAGCATAAAGCAACAGCAAAGCCAGCAAAAAATAAGCAAACGCCCATTGAGCTCCATTCCCCCAGCCCAAATGAATTACAGTATCAGATATAGTCCACCGATAACTGTGAAGCAGCCCTATCCAAGATAAACCCCCAGCCAAGAATGACCATAACGCGGCTAAGTTGAATTTTTGCTCAATGATATAGACAGTAATAGCAGCAAGAATCATTGCTGAAAAAATCAGTCCTTGCTCAAGAGCAAATGCGCCGCTGACATAAGTATCCAATTTTTCAAATGGAGCTATCAAATCCGCGCTAAAGGGATGCTCCTGTGTTCCTAAACCTGCCACACGCAGAGCATTCTTGATAAGAAGAGCGCCCCAACCAGCAATCCCCGGTAACATTCCTACCACGACAGCAGGAGCATGTTCAATTTTGGTAGCTGTAAAACTCTGGCTAACGATGACAATTCCAATCCAAAGCACTATTGACATACCGCAATCAATCGGGATCAAATAACTTATAACACCCACTGTTCCCGTCAGGCATATTAAACCTATAGCCAATCCAGTTAACCAAGAATAGCCTATCCTTGCTCCCATAGCTTTCCAACCTGGATGACCTATATAGAGAGTTGTAGGAAAACAAGAGCCAAATAGTCCAGCTACAATACTGCCGAACCCATCTACTGCCAGCGATGGTACTGTTGGATAACGATCTCCGGCAGCATCGGCACTTTCGAGATTCTGTAAACTTCCTACAAGATTAAATAATGTCATCGGTAAGATAATACTCAGGTAATTCCAGAATATTGGGCCATTTGACCATAGCTGTCCCAGTGCCAGGGTTGGCCAATGAAAGCCTACACTTTGTATCGCTTCTTGAAATTGTCTACCGTCCCAATGTACCAATCCAGTCATCCAGGACAGAATCATTCCCAGCATTACTGCTACAAATCCTCCAGGAATCACCAGTTTACTTGCCGGCAGAGTAAATTTAAAGCCTCCAAAATAAGTCAGCAAAATCACCCCGAAAGGAACTATTCCAATCAAGGGATGAGCCCAAGTACGAAGCACAAAGCCCATCGTTACAAAAGTTAGAGCAATTCCTGCCAAAGTTGACAAAAGAGCAGCGCGGGGGGTAAATTTCCTGAGCCGATCGGCAAACCATGCTCCAACTAGTCCTAAAAAACCAGAGCCCAAGCTAGCTACTATACCTGCTTGCCAGGCAAGTTCTGCCGCCTGTTCACTCGTGAGCCCCTTAGATAGAGCGTCCAATCGAACTGGCAGCATTACTAAAAAAACATAAGCAAAAATTGTCACCGTACTAATGCCATAGGGCAGGGCAGTAAAATCATCTCTCCCTTCCAATTTGCTCTGCTTATAGGCCAACCAACTATAGTAGAAATTACCAACCATAATACTTAGAGCGGCGCCGGGTAAAACATGCCCATAAATGATTTCGGCAGGAAATTGCAGTACACCTTGACATAGACTTACTATTACCAAGATTTGAATTAAGTTATCCAATGCCAAACCAAAAAAACCATCAAGATCGTTGGGCACAAACCAACTTGGTGATTTACTATTAAGACTGCTCATGTTACAAGTAAACAATCATATAAAAAGAATATTACCCTCTAGGAAGAGGGCAATGAAGATCAGGATTTTAAACTTCTTATACAGCTAAATAACTGTCCCATCAGCAATAGAAGCGTTCTTAAGAACTACAACAATCCCACTGCGAATGTAGAAACCCTCATCTTCCCTGTTGGCTTCCTCCACCCTGTCTTTATTGATTATTTGTACATTACGTCCGATGCGGGCGTTCTTGTCAATAATAGCTTTTCTGACTGTAGTACCAGAGCCAATGCCAAGAGGGATCTTTTTCTCACCTGCCGACTCAGTTCTCTCAGCAAAGGGCTCATAATAATCACACCCCATAATCAGGCTATCCTCAATCAGACAATCTGACTCTACGCGAGAGCGGATACCTACAACTGAATGAGATATACGACAGTTTTTGATGATGCAACCTTCGGATATCATTGATTCGGTCATTACACAATCGAGCATCTTGGTTGGTGGAAGGTAGCGAGAACGAGTGTAGATAGGAGCCTGTTCATCGTAAAAACTAAAAGGAGGCAGTGGCTGCTGAGTCAGAGACATATTGGCATCATAGAAAGCTTTGATTGTTCCAATATCTTCCCAATAGTCTTTGAACAGATAAGCCTGTACGTTGTAGTCCTTAGCTGCAAAGGGAATGATTTCTTTACCAAAATCAGTTTGCTCTAAGTTGGATTCTAAAAGATGAATCAGAACATCCTTGCTAAATACATAAATCCCCATAGAGGCAATATATGGATTTTTCTTGGCTTCTTCAGGCGAAAGTCCAAGTATGCTGGTATCAACTGCCATTCGTTTGAGCTCATCTCCTTTGGGCTTTTCCATAAAATCTATCACTCTGCCCTGCTGATTGATTTTCATAAGACCAAAAGCCGAGGCTTTCTCTTGGTCAGTTGGAACCACAGAGAGAGTGATATCGGCCTTGGTTTCTCTATGTCTTTCCACAAATAGTCTATAGTCCATGCGATAAAGATGATCGCCTGAGAGAATGACATATTCATCCACATCCCATTCCTTGATAGACCATATGTATCTTCGAACGGCATCGGCAGTTCCCTGAAACCAATTAGGGTTTTCAGTAGTTTGTTGGGCAGCTAGAACCTCAACAAAACCATCACTAAAACCTGAGAAATTATAGGTTCGGCTGAGATGGCGATTCAAGGAAGCGGAATTAAATTGTGTTAATACGTATATCTTAAGAATTTCCGAATTAATGCAATTGCTTACAGGTATATCAATCAAGCGATACTTTCCTGCTAGTGGCACTGCTGGTTTAGCACGTAATTTGGTTAGGGGGTACAGCCTGGTGCCAGCTCCACCACCCAAAATGATTCCCAGTACTCTTTTCATAAAAAAAACTCACTATTACCTAGGCTTTACAATTGAATTTAAACATTGGTTGAAAATTTTGCTCAAGAAAAAAAATAATAGTTAGTTAAGTCTTTTATTTTTCTCTTATATTCGAGTATATAGTTATACGGATATTTTAAAATTTCCATGTCTATCTTTTGGCATGATGGCAGAGCGCATGAGGGCGATAGTTTGAATTTACCAATCTCAAGTCCTGCTTTACTATACGGTGCAACGATTTTTACAACACTTAGACTTTATCAACAAAACTTGAATCATCCTTTGACCCATTGGCAAGCTCATTGCCGTAGGCTTGCTTCTACTGTGAAAGTATTTGGGTGGAATGAACCTGATTGGTCAGACATGGAAAGGGGGGCAAGATTTTTAGGACAACATTATCCAGTTTTACGTCTAACTATTTTTCCAGATAGCCTC
>CAIPYC010000089.1 GCA_903869185.1 uncultured cyanobacterium
CAAAATTATGTCTAAAACCCCCTTAACCGAAGCTGTTTCCGTAGCTGATTCTCAAGGTCGCTTTCTCAGCAGTACTGAGCTCCAGGCGGCTTTTGGTCGTTACCGTCAAGCTTCCAGCGGCTTGGCTGCTGCAAAAACCCTTACTGACAATGCCAAGGGATTGATCGAAGGTGCAACCAATGCGGTTTACAAAAAATTTCCTTACACCACTCAGACTCAAGGAAACAACTACGCCGCTGATCAGCGCGGTAAAGAAAAGTGTTCTCGTGACGTTGGATATTACCTACGTATTATCACTTACTCTTTAGTTGCTGGTGGAACCGGTCCTCTCGATGAGTACCTTATCGCTGGATTAGACGAAGTTAATCGCACATTTGAACTATCTCCTAGCTGGTACGTTGAAGCTCTCAGATACATCAAAGCTAACCACGGTTTATCCGGTGATGGCAGAGATGAAGCTAACTCCTACATTGACTATGTTATCAATGCTCTAAGCTAGTTTTGCCTAGAGATATACTTGATATAAATTAGAAAAGACCTGGAAGACCAGATGGTCGTCAGCAATTGTAGTTGACAATCGTTGGTGTTTCCAGGTTCTGTCATATCATCAGAATTTAAATGCAATCAGATGTTCCTTTGACAGCCCAGCAGGTTATTAAAAATCTGCAGCAGAAAGAAGATACGAGCCTGCGTTATTACGCCGCATGGTGGCTAGGTCGTTTCAGGATAAGAGATGCAGAAGCTATTGAAGCTCTTTTAGAGGCTCTGCAAGATGAAAGTCATCGAGCTGCCGATGGTGGATATCCGCTTAGACGTAATGCGGCCAAGGCTCTTGGTAAATTGGGCAATCCCATTGCTGTTCTCCCCTTGATTGAATCACTCTCTTCTGGTGATTACTATGTGCGAGAATCAGCAGCTCAGTCTTTAGAAATGCTACGTGATCCTAGGGCGATTAGACCCCTTTTGCAACTTCTCGAAGGTGGATTGGACAACGCCACATATGTAGAAGGTAAACCCCATTTGCGCCAACCGGTTGAAGCGGCAATTGAAGCTCTGGGCACTTTGGGATCCACTGAGGCTATTGATGTAATCTTGCCTTTTTTGGAGCATAATATGCCCAAAATACAATATGCCGCAGCTCGCGCACTCTATCAACTAACAGGGCAAGCGCATTATGGAGAGCGCCTTATAGAAGCCCTCAGTGGCAAGGATTTGCAATTGCGCAGATCTGCCCTGATGGATCTAGGTGCTATAGGTTATTTTCCTGCAGCTAAATCCATAGCCAATACATTTGCTGAAAATAGCTTGAAATTGATTGCTCTCAAGGGTTTGCTAGAGCATCAACTCAAAAAAAACACTCCCAAGGAGAGGCTTTCTCCAGAGAGTGTCGAGATTTTAAATTTGATGGACAGTCTATTGTGAGCCGTTAGGGAGCCAAGGCATTACCTCTAATGAGAGAGCCTATAGTCTTGGCCGTAATCTTCATCTGAATCAGGGGGTTAGCAGGTACTACTGTTTTGTAAAGATAACTATCAAAGGTTAGTTTCTGTACGTCCTTATCTGCGCACATTTCCACAAAAGCTTCCCTGCTGGCATCGGAACGGTAGAAAACTCTCTGCAATAGATCCAAAACAAGATAGGTCATTCCATATCTCTTATCCCAGCGCTGCAGGTAAAGTTTGAGATCAGCCTCAGTTGGAACTTTTTGTCCATTATTGGAAGTTTCCACAATTGTTTCAGCACACATACGAGCTGATTTGGCTGCAAAATATATACCCTCTCCTGAAGATTTGGTAACAGTTCCAGCCGCATCTCCCACCAGGGCTACTCTGCCTACCACGCGGCGGGGGCGTGGATGTTCAGGTATTGGATGAGCTTCAACTTTGATGATTTGCCCTCCTTCTAATTTATGAGCAGCCCTTTGACGGATACCTGCCTGGAGATCTTTGATCATTGACTTATTGACTTTCATTGTGCCTGTTCCCACAGCCACATGGTCATATTTAGGGAAGATCCAAGCATAGAAATCAGGAGAAACATCTTTGCCAACGTACATTTCAGCTAGATCTTCATAAAAAGCCATTTTGTCTTCAGGTAACCTAATTCTCTCTTGAAAAGCGATTGCATAGTTGTAGTCACCAGCATCAATGGCTTTGGCAATTCGAGAATTGGCACCATCAGCACCAATTACTAAATCCACAGAGAGAGTTTTCATCTCTCCTTGAGCTGCGCCTTCAACATGCTCAGCATAGTGGAGAACATAAGGGTCTCGATCATTTTTGGGAATTTCCAACTCATAAACAATTCCATTGATGAGTTTTGCCCCTAACTTGGCTGCCCTATCTCTCATGAAACCATCTAGGATCTCTCTGCGACACATGCCAATATACTCATCAGGCTTGATAAGCCCAAGATCAACCTCGATATTGGATGGCGAGATCATCTTCATTTTTCTTACTTTGCGATCAATTATCTCAGGCGGTAGTTCAAACTCACTCACCATACACAGGGGAATGGCTCCACCGCAAGGCTTGGCATTATCCAGTTTGCGTTCAAACAGATATGTATCAATGCCGGCTTTTGCCAAAGTCTCGGCTGCAGACGAACCAGCTGGCCCAGAACCAACAACAGCAACTCTCAACACTTAAAGTTCTCTCCCGATTTTTTTATTAGATTATGAGCTGAATTACGGTATATATTTCAAGATTCCTAAGAACCAATTTCTCAACTTTACCTAAACTTATAAGGTTGCGGTACATTTGAGCAATGAAACTTAGCAATTAGACTTCTGCGGTCTGCTCAACAAGTGACTTCAATCTTTTATAGAAATTAGAGGTATCCACCAAGGGAATAAATTCACTAATGCGAAGTTGATTATAATCCGTAAAAGATCGATCTTCTACAAGATTTAATGTCAAAGAAGGAGAATCGTTCAATAAAGAGGAGATAGACTCTCCCGGCACAGTACGGTTGATCAGGAATTCAAAATCTTCCTCAAAATGGTGGACAGCAGAACCTCTTCTCGACCAAAGCTTTAAAATCTGTTCTACAGAAATTATCTTATAACGCCCCTGATGAAGAGACTCCATGATGGCAAGATATATCCATTGATCTGGATAATATTGAAACCATTGGGATATCCAAAAATCAGGGGATCGACCATCTAAATCAAAGCCGTAACGAGAGATGAGTTCGACCAACTGTTGAGAATATGCCTGCTTCAACTGGTTTTCGTTCATAACACTTGACCCTAAAAGTTGATGGTTTGGAGAGGTTTTGAGGATACTTTGACGATAATTTTAGCACAGGTTTTATCTCAGCAATCTTGGGTAGACAAATGGAGCACTGGCACAGCAATCAATATCGCTTAGACAAAGGTGAGATAGCCTAAGAATGTTAATATCTGAGCTTAAGTAGGAATCAGTATGAAAACAATCAAGTATCTGATGACAGCTATAATTCTGACATTAACCTTAATCTTATATGTTGAAGAATATTCCTCAACCCCTCCTTCAAGCAGCACAATTCAATCTAGTAGAATACAAAATCAAGTTTTAAACAATCTCAAATTAAACTAAAATTGTGCATAACTATGGGTAAATAGATTTATGAATTCCCCAAAACCGAAATTGATAATCCATGGCGGAGCCAGTTCCCTAAATGACAAGGGAGGACTATCCTCAGTGCGCAGTTGTCTTCATGGGATCGTCAATGAGGTCTATACTTTTTTACTGGCAGGCCGTAGCGCAAAAGATGCGGTGGTTTTGGGCTGTCAGTTGCTGGAAAATGAAATACGCTTCAACGCCGGAACAGGCTCAGTTTTACAGTCAGATGGACAGGTAAGGATGAGCGCGAGTTTGATGGATGGAGCAAGAGGTCGTTTTAGCGGAGTGATCAATGTCTCTTGGCTAAAAAATCCTATTTATTTGGCAAGTGCCTTGCAAGATGGCGATGATCGTCTACTTTCTGACTATGGCGGTGCTCACTTGGCCAGAGAGCTGCAAATTCCCATCTATGATCCTGCAACTGAATTTCGCATAGCCGAATGGATGGAAGAAAGAAAGGGGAATTTCCAATCCAAAATGGCTCGTCTTTATGCCGATCCTGAAGCTAGACGGGGAACCATCGGAGTAGTAGCCTTGGATGTAAATGGCAATATTGCAGCAGGAACATCCACCGGTGGAAAAGGACTTGAGAAAATCGGCAGAGTCAGTGATTCAGCCACTCCGGCCGGTAACTATGCCAATCGTTATGCCGGAGTTAGCTGCACTGGGATTGGAGAGGATATTCTAGAGGAGTGTTTGGCTGCCAAGGTGGTCATACGCAGGAGCGATGGACTTTCTCTGGTAGAAGCGATGAATCGCTCGATGCAGGAATCACAAAACAATAACCGAGATCTTGGTGCTATTGCTTTAGACGATACAGGTGCAATAGTTTGGGGAAAAACCAGCGAAATTCTTTTGTCTGCCTACCATACAGGGGAGAAGATTGACGATACCCTTGAGTGGTTTGACAATGAACAATTGTTTGGATTTCATCAGTGAGCATCCCGCCAATAGTCTATTTGGCTATCACCAATCATGGTTATGGTCATGCTGTTAGGATGGCAACTGTAGCAGCTAAACTCAAACAGATTAGATCTGATATAGTACTTATTCTGGCCACAACCGCCCCCCATTGGTTATTAGAATCCTACATCCAGTCAGAATTCATTCAACGCCACAGAGCGTTTGATGTTGGGGTGATCCAAACAGACAGTATGAATATGGATCTTCTGGCTACAGCCCAAAAACTAAACCTGATCGAAAAAAATCAGGAACAGATTATTTCATCAGAGGTTAATTTCTTAAAAACAAATAGGGTTCAATTGGTTTTAGGTGATATTCCTCCCTTAGTTGCCCTGATTGCCCAAAGAGCTGGGGTTCCTTGCCTGATGATGGGAAACTTTGGCTGGGATATGATTTACCAGGAGTGGGGAGAAGGTTTTCAAGCCAGCGTAGACTGGATTAGGCAATGCTACGGCCAAGTCGATCATCTTTTTCGTCTTCCCTTCCACGAACCTATGTCTTCTTTTAAAGCAATCAGTGATTTTGGCTTAACCGGGGGAGAACCTCTTTATGGATCTAAATACCTCAGAGAAATTTTTAATCTGGATAAGCCAAAAGAAAGAACTATTCTCTTGACTTTCGGCGGGCTGGGCGTAGAGGCAATTCCTTACCAAACAATGGAAAAATTTCCCCATCATCAGTTTATTAGCTTTGATCAATATGCGCCAAAAATAGAAAATCTGCGACTAGTCCGTGATCCCAAATATCGTCCTGTTGATTTTATGCCTCTTTGCGGGCAAGTGGTATCTAAACCAGGCTATAGTACTTTTTCTGAAGCTCTCCGCCTGGAGGTGCCCATCACCACACTAGGGCGCAGCGGCTTTGCCGAAACGCCTTATCTACTAGAAGGTATTCAAAATTACTCCCAACATCAAATCATTGATAACCCTTCTTTTTTCAACGGAAATTGGCAATTTTTGCAAGAGCCTCCTCAACCTGCTCGTTTAGAGCAAAAACTTGCTGTAGATGGCTCAGAATCTATTGCCAAGTCAATCTTACAAAAGCTGAACTAGTTCGATTTTGATATTCCAAGATTTGTCACTTTTTGTGAGAATTTTTATCTTATCGGCTGTGGGATCTGCAATAATAACTATGCTGTTTTTCCAAATCATATAAGATGAACTCGAATAAACAAACCAAAGTTGCTGCAGCGATAGATTTTGGTACATCCTGCTCGGGCTATGCGTATGCCTTTCGAGATGATGGGAGGATTATTGGGCGTTATCAGTGGGACAAACAACCATTTAGCTATATCAAAACTTTAACCCAAAGTCTTTACAATGGCGATGGTACTCTCGAAGCCTGGGGCTACGGGGCACTCTCTCGGTTCGCTACGCTAAGACAATCAAAAGAATCTCAATCCTACAGTTTCTTTCCAACTTTTAAAATGGCTTTGCGCGAAAGTCATAAACGTACTATTGACGGTCCAATTGCCGTTGCTCACAATGGAAGAGAATTTCCTGTGGTGGACTTGGTGGCCGATTATCTTCGCGAAATCGCCAATCTTCTCAGACAAGAATTGCAAAATGCTACCAGTAACCAACTTAAAGATCAAGAGATTTTTTGGTGCCTGAGTATACCGGCAATTTGGAAAGAAGATGAAAAATCCCTGATGCGTATTGCCGCAATCCAAGCTGGTTTAATCAGTGAGGATCCTGGTGATCAAGATCGTCTTCTTTTGGTTTTAGAGCCTGAAGCAGCAGCTCTATACTGCCAAGAGAAAATGCAATTACAATTGAGCGTTGGTAAGCGCTTTATGGTTGTTGACTGTGGAGGTGGTACTGTTGATATTACTGTTCATCAAGTCTCTGTCAATGGAGCTCTAGAGGAAGTAGCCACAGGCACTGGAGGTGCTTATGGTTCTACCTATGTAGATCGTCAATTCATTGAATATCTTGGCAACAAACTAGATAGTAAAGCTTTGGAGCAATATCAAGGCCAAGATCCAATCGGTTGGCTGGAGTTGATGTCCAACTGGGAGCGCAAAAAATGTGCTTTTGAACCCGATAAAACGCCAATTACCTATCTTGAGATTCCCAATCGTCTTTACAAGATTCTCTCACGCGATTTTCCAGCAGTTTTGGCAAAACTTTCCAAAGATCAAAATCAAGATGATGAAACTATACATTTGAGCAGAGAGACAATGGAATCTCTATTTAATCCAGTCTTAGATGGTCTAGTTAACAAGGTTAAGGAGCAATTTGCGCTTTTAGAAGGAATCGGTTGCGATTTTATCTATCTTGTGGGAGGGTTTTCTACCTCGCCAGTGCTTCGTCAACGCATGCTAGATGAATTTGCAAATAAGGCACAAATTATAATGCCCCCCTTGCCTGGCTCAGCAATTGTAGAAGGGGCGGTTTCTTTTGGTTTAAATCCAGAGATGATCAGATCGAGGCGTTCCCGTTTAACTTATGGTTGTAATGTCTCTCGGCCATTCGAAGAAAATCTAGACAGCGCGAGAATTTCCTCAGCTTTTGAACTAGATGATCGACGCTATATGTTTAACAGATTTTGCCGCTTTGTCAGTTCCGGAGAGAGTATTGATATAGATCAAGTTATAAGGCATACTTTTGTTCCCACATCCAGTGACCATGATTCGCTCAATTTCTTCTTTTTTGCAACTAAAAAAGAGAATCCCCGTTATGTTGATGAGCCTGATATAGAGAAATTGGGGGAGCTTGAAGTTGATATCGCCTCAACAGTCGGACAAAAAGATCGCCGAATAGAGGTCTCTATGAGTTTTGGTAAAACTGAAATTGTTGTTGTCGCCAAAGATCTCCAAACCAATCAACTCTATAAAACCAAATTTCGCTTTTCTGCTACATATGCAATATTCTAGAGGTGTTTTATGTTTGAGGAAAATGACAATGATAATAAAATTGCTCGGCTTATAGATGTCTATCAATGGCTAAAGAACTTAGCCTATTTGCTTTCTAATTCCCAGGAAAGTATTTCTGTAAAAGCAGATGATGTACGCAAACTAAGTGAGCATACCAAAGAGGGAATATTCCTGCTCAAAAAAACACAGCAGAATATTAATGAACTATCGCAACAGATAACTGATCTTAGGCAAGAAATTCAAGCAAATTCCTTGGTGGACTCCCTGTTGCAAAATAAATACCAGCAACAAGCGGCTGAGCTGGAGCGCTCTGTTGCCCAGATTACCCAGCTAGAAGAGAGCAGAGGTATTATCTTGGCTGAATTAGCCTCATTAAAAACCGATCTTTCCACTCATTACCAAAGTGATCGACCTAAGCATTTCGTTATTATAGACAGATACAAAACACTCAAAGAGCAACATATCGATCCTCTTGTTGCAGATTTATTTCATGGAGTTCTAGAAATTGAACCAGAATTGGCTAGATCCCGCAGAGAAGTAATCCATAATATCAAGGGAGCTTTTTCTCGAACAGTTCTATCAATTGGTCAGCAATCAGGGACAAAAGATCCAAGCCAAAGAACAGAAGAAGTTTTTGAGCGTTTTCTAGAGCTTTTGCCTGTTACCTCTTTTTTAGATAACCTTTTCAAAGACCGAATCAGAAATACAATTTATTCTGTCTTGGAGTTTTTGGATGATGCTATCAATTGCCAACCGCCAGCTCTATTTGTCTTTTACCAGAATGAGGCTTTTTCAGCTGACAAACATGAGCCTGCTAAAGGTTATGCGGATGATGGAACAGTAATCACAACGATCTACCCCGCTTATCTTGTCAATCAAGAGGTAAAAGTTAAAGCGCTTGTTCTGACCGATTCCCAGGCAATCGAACATTATTGATTGGTTTGATATCCCCACTATGCCAGGACGCGAATTACACTTGGAATATCTTTAATCGCTTCTAATTGACGAACAGATTCAAGGGCTCGGCGAAATAAACCTTCTTTAACATCGTGGCTAACTATTACCAATTCAGCTTGACCTGCTTTTAGACCAATCTGAACCAGGGATTGCAAACTAACGTTCTGTTCACCAAAACAAGTACCGATCTGTCCAATTGCTCCAGGCCTATCAAGAGTGATCAAGCGAGTATAAAAACTGCTTTTTATCTCTTCAATGGGAGTTATTTGGCAATAATGCTGATGAGCACGACTTAAAAGAGGATCGAGCGTGGCTCCAGTACCATGGCTTTTTAAGATAGCTACTATATTCATTATGTCCGAAACAACCGCACTGGCAGTCGGACCTGAACCTGCTCCTGGTCCATAAAACATCACCCTTCCTAGGGGATCGCCTTCAACTAAAACGGCATTGTTTACTCCATGAATACTTGCAAGGGGATGGCTTTGTGGTACTAATGTGGGATGAACACGCAGTTCCAAATGATCGGAATCCTCTCCGGCATTACCTCTGGCAATAGCCAATAGCTTGATGGTGTAACCCAAACGTCGAGCATAATCAATATCTGTGGCAGTGATATTTGAGATTCCTTCACTGTAAACATCTTCACGTTTAATATGTCCGCCAAAACTCAAAGAAGCCAGTATGGCGATCTTGTCAGCAGCATCCAATCCATCGACATCGCTGCTGGGGTCGGCTTCTGCATATCCAAGTTGCTGGGCTCGAGCAAGGACCTCACTAAAATCTGCACCAAAGTCACTCATTTGACTCAAAATGTAATTGGTAGTTCCGTTGACAATGCCGATAATCGATTGAATACGGTTACTACCAAGAGACTGCTTAAGTGGTTTAATAATCGGAATACCGCCACCAACAGCACCTTCAATCAGAACATATACTCCTTTTGCTTGGGCTGCTGCATAGATTTCCTCTCGATATCGGGCAATAACTGCCTTGTTGGCTGTTACAACATGCTTTCCGGCATTGATTGCTTTGAGAATTAGACTGCGAGCGGGCTCTAGACCACCGAGCAACTCTACAACAATATCAATTTGAGGATCGATGACGATTGAATCTAGATCTTGTGTGAGCAGCTCTTGAGATAACTGGATCGTCCTAGTTTTTTCCAGGGAACGTACACCAATTTTCTTGACAATCATCTCTGATATCAAAGGGTTTCTCCCAGAGGGATCCGAGAGAATTTCCAATGTTCCTGTAGCGACAGTTCCTAATCCCAGTAAACCTATATAGTACACCAGCGTTCCTTTTTTCTCAATCTCTTTCTTATCTGACAATATCTACGATACAGGTTAAAAAGCAAAAAAGGGTAGCTATTCTACCCCTTTTACGACTGATATTGGGGTTCAAACCACAATCTAGTCAAGACCAGTATTGGTGCCAGGCTTTCCTGTTACCAGTTTAACACTGACGATTCTGCCACCCATTTTCATGATGCGCTGTTGTTCTGCGAACCAATTGTCATAGGGAACTAACTTGGTAAAATAAGTATTTTGTAATTCACGCTGTGTTCGGATACGGGTCTGACTGGGAACACAGGCAGTAACTTTGAATGTTCTCATTAGATCTATTTGGCCTCTTTTGCTGGTTTATTAAACAAATTCTCTTAACGACAAATACAGCAGAGGCCGGGAGTCAGGAGTCAATACTAGATCAGCAAAACTTATTTCAGCAATAAGCCTTGGAAGAGCTGGCACTCACTCTGGACTTCCCGGACCTCCATATAATCAGAAATTGATTAGCTTAAACCGGAGCAGATATAATCCAAGTAAACACCCATTTCTTTGCCAGCATCAGGACCAACCAAACTAGCAGTAACTTCTTTAATAGCTTGAATGGCTTGAACGGTGGAAGAGATAGGTACACCTAGGGAATTATAGGTTTCTTTTAATCCATTGAGAACTCTTTCATCAAGGATAGAAGGATTGCCAGCCAACATAGCATAGGTGGCATAGCGCAGGTAATAGTCCAGGTCACGAATACAAGCTGCATAGCGACGAGTTGTATACATGTTTCCACCCGGACGGGTAACATCGGAATATAAAAGGGATTTTGCTACAGCACCTTTAACAATGGCGGCAGCATTGGCACTGATTACGCTGGCAGCGCGAACACGCAGTTCACCTGTAGCGAAATAGCTTTTCAATCTGTCCAAAGAAGAAGCATCAAGATACTTCCCTTGAACATCGGCAGAGTTGATAACTGAGGTAATTGCGTCTTGCATAGTTTTGCTTCCTTATCTTGCTTCGTCTTAAATGTCTTGAACCTATGTGAATAAAAAAGAAATCTTACGTTAGGGCACCAATGACATAGTCAAAGTAAGAACCAGCTTCAGCAGCATCTTCAGCAGAGAGCAATCCAGAGGATGCTTCTTTGAGAGCTCGGACGCTTTGTCCTACTGCTTCAACAGGAGTTCCTAATGATTTATACATCTCACGAACGCCAACTAGACCGATTTCTTCAATTGGTGTAACATCACCAGAAACTATACCGTAGGTAACCAAGCGAAGATAGTAGTCAATATCGCGCAGACAAGTGGCAGTCATATCTTGTCCGTAAGCGTTTCCACCAGGAGAAACAAGATCAGGACGTTGTTGGAACAATCTGTCACCAGCTTGCTTGACTAGGCTTTCACGCGCACCAGCTAGAACTTCAGCAATGCGGATACGTGCAGAGCCAGAGGTAACAAAAGCTTTGATTCTGTCTAATTCACCGGGGCTGAGGTAACGGGCTTCAGCGTCGGCATTCACGATAGATTTCGTGACGATACTCATCGATGGATTTCTCCTAAAAAACGAGGTTTTTAATAAAGTGGGGCTCTAGAAAAATTACTCTAATTAGCCTGCCCAAACTATTTTCAGCTATTGTGCAGACGATCGCTCATATTCTGTAATAGTTTTTAACAATTTATGGAAAAAAAGAGAAGCTATAAGACCTCTCTTTTTAGGAATTAGACAGACTGGAAGCTAGGTACGACAATATCCGAGCTCTGTTTGGTGAGCTGGTTATACAGCTTTTCAGTATTGGGGAAATTGGCGGCTGGTAAAGTAGGGTAACGGCGATAAGGTACCGTATCTTCACCAAAGAGTTGCAGATACTCCATGCTGTTGACAAGAGCTCTTACAAAAGAGCGAACCCCTTCTGTTGCAAGAAGCAGATTATATTTCTGAATCTCTTTCTGATTCAAGGGAGCACGCCCGAGAAAATGCTTCGTACCGAGTTCAATCACCTTGGTATTGGGGAAAGGAGCATAGAACTCCTTAGTATAAAGTTCAGAAGAACCTATTCCCTCGATGAATTCCCTGACAGTGATCTCTTGATTACCAAGTCTGCTTTCTAGTTTTGAGAACTCAGATTCAATAATAAAGGGATAGAGATCCCGTTCAAAAATCTGACGATAGGCAGCTCCAATCAGGTTTTGCAGAGCAATTTTATCGGTGGTTGTCAAAAGCTTGAAGATCTTGGTTTGTTCTCTTTGAGTATTGACTCCTTGAGAAGTACGGAATTTAATATCGGGTTCACTGCGTCCATTGCCAACTTGACCTAGCTCAATAAAGCGTGGCGTAGTTTCTTTGACAATTTTTGTACCTGTATCATCCTTGATTGATCCTGGGCGTGCATTGCGCGATTGCAGACCGGCTGGAGTCAAGTAACGCTCGTAAGGTACTGTATCTTCTCCAAAAGCAGTATTGTACTCTGGACTATCAATCATGGCATCGATCAGGACATATAGTCCATTTTTAGCCGCAATATCAAAGTATTTATTCATTTCCTGACGGCCATAGGTCGGACGCCCCAACAGGCGACGATGAATATATTCAATCGCCTTGGTCACATAGTGAGGAGTCCAGTAGAGCTTACGGAACAGTTCGGATTTTGCCAGACGTTTAATAAATTCTCTCAGGGAGATATCACCATTTTCTAACTTGATCTCAGAGATACTGTCTCTTTGACCTTCATAGACGTCTCTGCCGAATACCTGGCGATAGGCGGCCTTGATGATGGACTGGGTTGAACTTTCTCCATATTTGACAGAAAGCCCATTGCTACTGCCTGGTAATTCGTTATTCAAGCGAAATACCTTGGCACCCAGACTTCCGGGCTGAGTAGACAGTGATCCTGGATTGCCTCTTTGGTTGTTGATACCAGGTCCACGATGAATCAAGATTCGTTGGGTATCTTTACCAAAAGGAGCAGGAGCTGTTGATGGATTACGAGTTTCTTTGGGGAAAATAGCACCAAATTGAATTTCCAAGGGATCATTGCCAGACCCATAGACATGCTGATTCGGCAAAGGGCGATTGTAATTGGCAAAAGTCGTTATAAATTGAGGGATCTTGCGGAAAGGAGCGCTGTAGTTAAACAGATCCTGTTGCATTCCCCAATTTCGACATTCTTGGGCTTCCTGACCCAAACCACGCAGATATGGTATGGTTTCTTCGCCAAAGTAATCTGAGTACTCCTGTGAATCAACCAATGAGTCAACCATGGCAGCTAAGCCACCTGAGGAAACGATCGAAAAATATTTCTGAACCTCTTCACGAGAAGAAGGACCTCTTCCCAAGAAATGACGAAAGGCTAATTCCAAGGCACGACTATTGATAAAAGGCTCAAAGAACTGTTTGCGATAAAGTGGAGATTTACCTACGCGACGAACAAACTCTTTGGCTGAAATATCCCCATTTTTAAACTGAGTCTCCAAAAGGGAGTTGGACTGACTATAGGCTTTTGTGATGTCTCTTTCAAAAATCTGACGATAAGCAGCCTTGATTACAGAAAGTTTTTCGGATTCAGAAAGCCCCGTCTTCATTACAAATTTAGGTCTGCGCTCAGCTGAATTGAAGTAACTCTGAGGTAGTTCCAAGCCTTGCTGATCCCCAGATTGACGTTGACGAAGCTTGGTACCAGGAGTAGGTGAATCAAATTCGGTAACCAGTACGTCAAAATATTCTCTGACAATGGCTTGTTTTTCTGGATCATTGCGGAAGTAATCTGAGGAGGTAGAGCGCATTGTCTGTAGAGCAACTACGGTTGCATCAGAAGAACAGGCATTCTCTATGACCTCCTTGAGTCCTCTGACATTGACCACCAAAATACTGGGATCGCCAGCTACTATCGCATAAGTTACATAGCGCAAGAACCAAGATAGATCCCTCAGAGACTTTTGCATATTACTTGGGCCATAGCGAGCTATATTGATCGGGCGAAATCCTGGAGGCAATGCACCAGATGAGGTAAAAACTTGTTTCAGTCCGCCGAAAAGTCCACCTCCAGAGGCAACAGAACCACTACCAGAAGCGTTATTGGCTAAAGTGACCTGAGGTTGAACAACCCCAACTCCCACTAGTTGCTCCTCGGAAGGTTTTTCTAAGAAAGACAGAGGAGAACCACCGGTGAAGATACGATTGGCAGCGCGAGATACTATCAAATCGCTATAAAAAGTTAGGGTCTGGGCAATCTCTAGTCGCTTACTGCCTGAAAGAAAATAGGCGCTGAGCTGACCTAATTCTCCTTTATCCAAAAAGCGATCCTGCTGTTGAGCCTGTGAGATCGTGGAAACGGCAACTGTTTGATAGAGTTGAGGATTGGCAAGCGAACTTCCTCCACTGGCTTTGATGCTCATCGAGTTTCAATTATCTCCCATTTTTATATTTTTATTATCTTTGAAGTGTTCTTGTTTTAAGTAGCAGTCATGTTAGCAAGCCAAATATAATACGGATCATCAAGAGCCGAAATAGCCATCTGATCTTTCTAGAAATGACTCGTAGATATGCCCTTTTGGGGGAAATCTCATACTCAAAATCTTGCTTATTCTCATGTGATTTGTTGGAATTATATATCTTTTTGGGCTTCTCTCATACTTCAAGGCTCAACCGGCTTGAGATAAAACCCTTATTCAGAAAGGATTGTAGTTGGTTAGAACGCCCAGTTAAGATTTGTATAGCTTGAGATATTCTCATCTAATCAAGAAATTGTGCGATTATGAAAAGGTCAATCCTATTTCTGCAATGTTCGATAATTTATGGATCAAGATTATCAACTCAGCCAGTCGAAAGTCGAACGACTCTATAATACTTATCCTTTTCCGCCAGATCCCCTTTCCAATGATCTTCCCCCTGGCTATAATTGGCGATGGAACTGGAAGGCTGCCCACAATTTTGCCCTAGGGGAAAAACCAGCTCGTGAAAATATCAGGATTTTAGATGCTGGCTGTGGAACTGGAGTTAGTACTGAATATTTGATTCATCTCAATCCTTCGGCTGAGGTGGTTGCTATAGATATCAGCGAAACAGCTTTGGCTATGGCTACTGAGCGATCCCGGCGATCGGGGGTACTCAAAAGCCACATCCCTGATGTTACTTTCCGACATCTTAGGCTGGAAGAGGCAGATCAATTGGAAGGAAAGTTCGATTTGATCAACTCCGTGGGAGTTCTGCATCATCTTCCCGATCCTATAGTGGGCATCAAGTCACTCGCAGCCAAGCTGGCGCCGGGGGGATTACTGCATGTTTTTGTCTATGCCAAGCTGGGCCGCTGGGAAATCGCATTGGTACAAAAAGCCATCAAACTTCTACAGAAAGAAAAAGACAATTATGAAGCCGGCGTCTCCATAGGACGAGAAATTTTTGCTTCGCTTCCTGAAAATAACCGATTACTCAGGCGAGAAAAAGAGCGATGGTCCTTGGAAAATCACTATGATCAGTCTTTTGCCGACATGTATGTTCACCCTCTCGAATTTGACTATGACATCGACAGTCTCTTTGAGCTGATCGATGCTTCCAATTTGGAATTTTTAGGTTTCTCCAACCCACAGTACTGGCAATTAGATCGCTTGATCGGTAAATCTTCACAACTGAGCGAATTAGCGAAAAACCTATCTTGGAAAGAGCGCTATCAACTGATTGAATCTCTAGATCCTGAGATCACTCACTATGAGTTTTTCTTGGCAAAGTCACCGTTTACTCAGCCAGATTGGTCAGATGATTCAACTTTAAAAGCGGCCTTTGCCGAGATTCATCCCTGTCTCTATGGCTGGCCTGAACAGAGTTTTCTAGATTATGAATACCAACCGGTGAGCCTGAGTGATGCCGAGTACAATTTTATGCGTTTGTGTGATGGTAAAACTTCAGTCGGTGAACTATTAGGTGAAATGAGCCTGGACAATTTACGGTCCCTACAGGCAAGACAACTGATAATGCTATCTAGAGCCTAAACAAATAAGATAAAGAATTCCCAATAAATTGGAACGGAGAGGAGAGGATTCGAACCTCCGGAGGCTTGCACCTCTTCCGATTTCAAGTCGGACGCAATAGACCACTCTACCACCTCTCCAGTGCTTTTAAAATAACATCTTATCCCATGATGGTCGTCTTTGTTGAAAGGATTTCTCTATGAACTATACTAAAATTCTCATTGAGCCAAACTAATGACATCTCCGCTACTTTGCCATGACTGAAACTAACGAGAGTAAAGTTGCGCAGAATCGATCTTTGGCTCTCAATGATTCGGGGAACAGAAGCTGCGTTGAGATAAATGGTACCTTCAGTATCAACTACTACTTTTTCTCGACTATATGAATTTGTACAACGTAAGCTGTGGTGCATATGTCCAAAGACCACTAATGCTACTGTTTTTTCTTGGCGGATTATTCTGATTGACTCACTCAAGTCTGGATCTCCGTGATCGCCCCCTCCATCTCCCCAATCTCTACCACAGAGAGAAGAAGGACTATTGCCAAGTCCGTAGGGTCCATTGTGTGCCAGAAAGATCAGATTTTGATATTGTGTCTCTCTAGCCGCTGAGACAATTTTAGCGGTAGATTCCTGGAAGTTGTTAATCTGGTATAGATCCCGCAGAAAATCTATATTCTTCCATTGCGCACCTCCCCAGGAAAAGGGCCTTCCCCCTACAACAGAAAGTTCAATAGAGGGAAAATCCAAACTACTATAGCCGATGTGACTTTTGCCGAGGAGTTCGAGCTGTTTTTGAAACCAGTTATCAGAGATTGGATCGTAGGGACGGTTCTTTCTACCCCAACTCGAAGCAGTATACCAAGCATCGTGATTACCCAGGACTACCGCTTTATCAAGAGGAAGTTCACCAATTTTTCGAGCAATCTCTACCGATTCATTCCCCAAATCCCCAACAAAGAGTACCAAGTCAACACAGAGATGAACCAAGGCATCTTGATCCTGTTGCTGCCACTGTCCATGAACATCGCCAACAACTGCTATGGTGAAGTTCTCCTTTCTCATTTGAAATTGTCTAAAGCCAAGACTTCAGTTGGCTCAATATCTCTAAAGAGCGCAGAACTGAGATAGCGCTCACCGAAAGATGCCTGTATCAGTACGATCATCTTGCCCGCGTTTTCTGGGCGTTTGGCTACTTTTAAAGCCGCAAAAAGAGCAGCGCCAGCGGATATCCCAGATAGTATACCTTCTTCCCTGGCAAGACGCCGACTGTAAATCATCGACTGTTCATCACTGACGGTAATCACCTCGTCAATGAGATCCCTGCGCAATACTTCAGGAACAAAACCTGCTCCGATACCCTGAATCTTGTGAGGACCTGACTTGCCACCAGAGAGAACAGGACTATTTTCAGGTTCTACCGCTATTACCTGGAAACTTGGTTTACGTGGTTTGATTACCTCTGCTACCCCGGTAATAGTACCACCTGTTCCAACTCCGGAAATCAAAATGTCAACAGCACCATCGGTATCATGCCATATTTCCTCAGCCGTAGTCTCTCGATGAATCTCTGGATTAGCTGGATTCTTAAATTGCTGAAGCATGAAGGCATTGGGCAATCCCTGAGAGATTTCCTCAGCTTTGCGAATTGCCCCGCTCATTCCTTCTGTGCCGGGAGTTAAAAACAGTTCAGCTCCGTAAGCCCGCAGAAGGGATCGACGTTCTGTACTCATGGTGTCGGGCATAGTCAGAATCAATCGATAGCCTTTAGCCGCGGCCACCATAGCCAAAGCTATTCCCGTATTACCAGAGGTTGGTTCTACAAGGATCGTTTGACCTGGTTTAATCAAGCCCTGCTTTTCAGCTGCTTCGACCATACCAGCGCCAATACGATCCTTGACAGAAGAAGAAGGATTCATACTTTCAAGCTTAACCAATATAGTAGCCAAAGAGCCTTCTGAATTGGGTATACGATTGAGCTGAACTAAAGGCGTTCTTCCTATGAGTTCAATAATATTATGAGCAATGCGCATAGATATAGTTTTTTATAAGTTAATTCAATAATTTTAATTGTTCAACAAGAGTGGAAATATCAAAATATCGACTCATCAGGTCTTGAACACAGTTTATTTTAATGTTTTCCTGAAGACGGGCGCTATCAAAAATATTCTCAATAATCTTGATTGTAGTCAAAGTATCGAGATTAACTGAAAGAATGGGAACTTCAAGATCTTCGGCACGGCTCAAAAGGATGGGATCTGGCGAGGTGGTTCCAGTCAAAATCAGGCAACTGGTAGAGGTTTCCAGGGCAGCAAAATGTAAATCCGTACGATCGCTTCCAGTAACTACAGCTTTATTTCTTTGTTTTCTAAAATATTCTAAGGCAGCATTGACATTCATTGCACCTATCATCAGACTCTCTACCATTAGATCCAGGCGATCAGAGCGACATAGTATATGAGCTTTGAGTTGTTTGGCTATCTCTCTAACACTAATGCTTGCCAATAGAGGGCTTTGAGGTAATACTCCCAATAAGGGAATCCCTTTGGCAATCAAATAGGGTTTTAGCTTAGTTTGTATTATATCAGCCTGATCTGGTAATATACCATTTAGGACGACACCTACCAAGCGGTTTCCTATTTCTCGTTTAGCTCTTAAAATACCATCAAGGGGAGGAAAACCCTTTGTTTTAACCACCAAAAGAACAGGACAGTCGATGGCCTTGGAAATTTCAATCAAAGAAAGACCGTATAGCATGCCTTCATCAAGATTACTGGCACCTTCGACTAAAACTATATCACCCTGTAAAGACTCTAGCGAAGACAGCATAGTTGCCAAATAGTCAAGGGGATCTTCTTGCTCTAACTTTTGACTGATTTTATCCCAGTCCATGTGAACAATAGGATTGACTATATTCTCTGAAGGAAGCGAGAGAATTCTTCCCATTAGATCTGTATCCAAGTCATTTTCTTCATCAAAACATGAACCAACTGGCTTAGCATAGGAAACACTGATGTTAATGGCTTTTAATTGGCTCGTAATACCTAAAATCACTCCCGTTTTTCCGCTACAAGGCTCGAGTGAACCAATCATCAAATACTTGGCAGGCTGTACCAATTTGTTTTCCTCAGTCTTCAAATTTTAATATTTTACGATAGAATTTTTGGGGAAAGTCGATTATTGTTTTTTCCTTGCTATTTTTCATTACATCTATCAGATAATCCACAAATTCTGAATTCATCAGAGTCACCTCATAACTAAAATCTGCCTCTGCTCCAAATTGGATTCGACAACGCGTTAACTCAGAGGGTAGCTTAGATACATACCAGGTAATTACAAAAGGGACATCCTCCCCTCCTTCTATATGCCTTTGTCCCTCGAGATTGCCTCTTTGGTATAAATCCAAAGCATAGGGTAAAAATACATGTCTGTCTTTTTGATAATAAGGTGTATAAACTATCACATCCTCTTTTGATGCTGGTTTTAGGTTGCCGAAGAGCGACATATCCTGGATAATCCTAATTTTTCATATATTCTTAATCATATTCTAAGTTTAGACCATGAGAACTATGTAAAAAATCGTGCTATGTTTAATTCTATAAATTCGGTTTACTTAGAAATTTCACTATGAAATCCAATATAAATTTATCAAGAAGAAAAGCAATAGTCTATGGTGCAGGTTTGCTTGGAACTGGCTCCTTGGTAGCTTGGCTTGAAAAACCTACCTTGGCAGACAATTCTACTGCTATCAACAATGAAGATCGCAAATTGCCCTTGACTCCGGATCAAGCTCTCAAGAAGTTGATGGCCGGAAATGACAGGTTTGTCGAGAACAAAAGAAACTATCCGGATCAAGATAGTAAACGCCTCAAAGAGATAGCGCAAGGACAAAATCCTTTCGTGGCAATACTTGGCTGCGCTGATTCACGTGTTCCATCAGAAATTATTTTTGACCAGGGACTTGGCGATATTTTTAATGTCAGGGTTGCTGGAAATATTTCCACAATTGAAGATGTTGCCAGCGAAGAATATGCTGTTGCCGTATTAAACACTCCTTTGTTAATGGTTCTGGGCCATCAAAAATGTGGAGCGGTCGATGCCGCTATCAAAGGAGGGAATCCACCCGGGATGATTGGCTCTTTGGTTTTTGCAATCAGTCCCGCAGTTAAAGCATCTGAGGGATTGCCAGGAGATCGACTGACCAATGCAATTGTTGCCAATATAAAACTTCAAGTCAGTAGATTGAAAGCTTCTTCCTTGATTTCCAATGCGATTAAAGAAGGAAAATTAAAGATTGTGGGTGCCTATTATCATCTTGATAGTGGCAAGGTTAGTTTAATCGATTAGACACATAAAAAAACCTGCCTGGAATAACTTCAGACAGGTTGAAAAATTGTGGATATAAACTTCTAGATTGCGTTAGCGCCGGCTACTACCTCAAGGAGTTCTTGGGTGATTGCTGCCTGACGGGCCTTGTTATAGGAGAGAGTCAAGCTACGCATCAGGTCATTGGCATTTTCACTGGCGTTGCTCATAGCAGTCATTCTAGCGGCCAGTTCACTAGCGGCAGATTCTTGTAATACTCTGAGCAATTGATTATTCAAATAAAGTGGCAGAAGAGCTTGTAAGATTTCAGTTGGATCTTGTTCAAAAATCATTTCTTCTGGAAGTTGACTAAAATCATTAGAGACAACCTGGCGTTGTACTGCTAACTTTCCATCGATATCAATCAGACGGAACAGTTCGTCATCTTGAGATGAGAGATTTTGAGAATCCAGCGGCAGCAATGTTTGAACAACTGGTCTGGAACTGATCAAAGAGACAAAACGAGTGTAGATGATCTCAACGCGATCTACTTCTTCGGCTAGAAACAAGGATAGAAGCTGATCGGCAATCTTACTAGAATCATCAGCTGTAGGAATCTGGTTTAACCCGATATAGCTTTCTATTATTGGTAGATTACGCCGTTTAAAATACTGGGTTGATTTCTGTCCCGTGGTGATCAATTTAACATTTAAACCCAGGGAGGAAAGTTCATTAAAACGCGATTGGGCCCGCTTGATAACGTAGTTGTTGTAACCACCACAGAGTCCACGATCCCCAGAAATCACCAGAATTGCTACGTTCTTGACATTTGAATCTGACACTTTTTTTAAAAGGGGTAAATCCACATCTTCGAGTTTTAGCCTTTTTTCCAAGCTGTGTAAGACTCTTGTGAGAGCATCAGCAAAAGGACGGCTGGAAGTTACCTGCTCTTGAGCGCGCCGGACCTTGGCAGCAGCGACTAGACGCATTGCTTCTGTGATTTTGCGTGTATTTTTAACAGATTGAATACGATCTCGAATTGATTTGAGATTAGCCATATTTTTTTATTTTGTCTATAAAAAAGATAACCAGGGAACAGGTTGAATTCTGTCCCCTAGATAGGATGCATTAAGAGTTGAAGGCCTGTTTATATTCTGCAATTGCCTCTTTGAGAATTTTTTCTGCCTCATCGGAGAGTTTTTTCTCAGAGACCAGAATATCTACAAATTTAGGCTTACTGGTTTTGAGATAATCACGCAGCCCCTTGACAAAGCTGGTAACTTTAGATGGCAAAATTTCATCCAAATAACCATTGAGTCCTGCATATACTACCGCAACCTGTTCCCATACCGCCAGAGGTGAGTTTTGTGCCTGCTTAAGGACTTCTCTTAGGCGAACTCCACGGGCTAGCTGTGATTGGGTTGCTGCATCTAAATCAGAAGAGAACTGTGCAAAGGCTTCGAGTTCAGCAAACTGAGCCAGTTCCAATTTCAATTTACCAGCTACCTGTTTCATTGCCTTGGTCTGAGCAGCAGATCCTACCCGAGAAACTGATATCCCTGCGTTGATAGCAGGACGGAAACCAGAGTTAAACAAGTCAGATGAAAGAAAGATCTGACCATCAGTGATGGAAATTACATTGGTTGGAATATAGGCAGATACGTCGCCAGCCTGTGTCTCAATGATTGGCAAGGCCGTCATGCTGCCGCCACCTAATTCGTCATTAAGTTTAGCCGCACGTTCGAGAAGACGCGAGTGCAGGTAGAAAACATCTCCAGGATAAGCTTCGCGGCCAGGTGGGCGACGCAGGAGAAGAGAAAGCTGACGATAGGCTTGGGCTTGCTTGGATAGATCATCATAGATAATTAGGGTTGCCTTGCCTTTGTACATAAAGTACTCGGCCATTGCCGCGCCAGAGTAGGGGGCAATATATTGCAACGTAGCAGGATCATTAGCATTGGCTGTGACAATAATGGTGTAATCTAATGCGCCTTTTTCCCTTAGAGTTTCTACTACCTGAGCAACAGTAGCAGCTTTTTGTCCAACTGCAACATATACACAGATTACATCTTCACTCTTTTGATTGATAATTGTATCAATAGCAATGGAGGTCTTTCCAGTTTGACGATCACCAATGATCAATTCACGTTGACCTCTTCCTACAGGAATCATGGCGTCAATAGCTGTAATACCAGTCTGCATTGGCTCGCATACTGATTTACGGGCAACAATTCCAGGTGCAGGAGATTCAACAAGACGGGTTTGTGTGGTATTGAGATCACCTTTGCCATCGATAGGACGACCTAGAGCATCAACCACTCTGCCCAGAAGAGCCTCACCTACAGGTACCTGAGCAATTTTGCCGGTAGCCTTAACAGTACTTCCTTCTTGGATATTGAAACCATCACCCATCAAAACAGCACCGACATTGTCTTCCTCTAGATTGAGGGCAATACCAACAGTACCATCTTCAAATTCTAGTAGCTCTCCAGACATTGCCTGCTGTAAGCCATAAATACGGGCGGTTCCATCGCCTACTTGCAGAACCGTACCAACATTGGAGATTTGTACTTCTTGAGTATAAGATTCAATCTGCTGACGAATAATACTGCTAATCTCATCGGGTCTGATACTTACCATAGTCTTTTTAGTTTGTTATTTTTCAAAAGTTTAGGATTCGAGAGGTCGGATGATTAACCGAGACTACCTAGGCTAAAGCCTAAACGTCTCAACTGTCCCTTCAAACTGGCATCAATCACCTGTGAGCCAACTTTGATTACGACCCCGCCTAAAAGAGCTGGATCAATAATTGTTTTTAACTCTACAGACTTGGCGCCAGAAATCTGCTTAACTTTTTCAGTGACAGATTGCAACTGCTCTTGAGTTAGCTCTTTTACAGAAGAAACTTCAGCAAGAACAATATTGTTTAATTTCCTCAGCTGGGTCAAATATTCTTGACATATTTCAGCAAGCATACCAATACGCCTTTTGTCTACTAACAACATCACAAAGTTAGTGAGGTAGACATTTGCATCTTTACCTAAAATCTTCTGGAGAACTTTTTTCTTGTTGGTTTCGGCAATAGTTGGATTTTGGATGAAATCCTTGAGCTCTTGAGAATTTTCCAGCAGGTTCAATATTTCTCTTGCCTGTTGACCCAAGGCGTCTGTCTGCTTATGTTCGATAGCTACAGACATTAATGCCAAAGCGTAGGGCTGTGAAATTTCCGAACCATATAGGGTTGATTGCATAACTATCCTCCTAATTGAGCTATGCTTCGCTCAATTAAAACGTCTTGGACAGAGTTATCCAGATTTTTCAGATTTACCTCTGCTTTTTCAATAGCCAATTTGGCAATTCTCTGGCGCAGTTCTGACAATACTCTTGTCTGTTCATTGCCTAGATCTTTAACCGCATTTTCCTGTAGACGGGTAATATCCAGTTCAGCCTGATTGGCAATCTCTAGAGCGGCCGATTCAGCCTGAAGCTGGGCAGATTTCATAATTCCCTCGGCTTCACTTTGGGCGGATTTTAACTTTTCTTGTGCTTGAGAAAGAGCAGAGATAGATTTCTTTTGATTTTCCTCAGCTTCTCTGATGGCTAAGGAAATCTTGTTTTGTCTCTCACTGAGGATGCTCTTGAGGGTTTTGCTCCCAAAATAAACCAATACCCCAACCAAGATAGCAATATTGATCAAATTAGTGGTCAGGGGATTGAGATCCAGACCAAAACCATGTTTTTCAGAAGCTAATTCTGCCGCTGCAGCTAAAATATACATTTTCACTTAACCAGCTCTGGACCTAATATTTTTGTTAGTACTCTTTGACTTAGAGTTTCGACCTGCTTCTCTAGTTCACTCAAAGCCTGTTGTCTTTGACTTTCAATTTCCCGATAAGCATCTTCTTTTTTAGCCTGGGCTTCTTTGACTGCCTGAGCTATCTTGCTATCAGATATTTTCTTTGCTTCGGATTGAGCTTGGGCAATAATAGCCTGGTATTGCTTGCGTGAATTGCCTAACTGCGTCTCATATTCTTTGGCTATGCTCTCTGCCTTGGCTAATCTTTCTCGAGCCTCGGTCTCATTAGTGCTTATATAATTCTCCCTATCATCGATTGCTCGATTGAGAGGCTTGAAAAACAGAGCATTGAGAAGGGCCATCAGTATGAGAAACTGCACGGCCATTATTGGTAAAGTGGCATCAAAATCAAACATTTTATTTGCAGATTCTAGCAATAATTTTTTTCTTTAGATTTAGGTTAGGCAGCTCCCCTCTCTTTGAAGATAGAGAGCTGATTTCACCACAAAAAAGTTCAAATAAACTATTATGCAAAGGGGTTTGCAAACAATAGCACCAAGGCAATAACCAGACCGTAGATGGTTAAAGATTCCATAAACGCTAGAGTGAGCAACAATGTACCACGAATTTTTCCTTCTGCTTCAGGTTGACGGGCAATACCGGCTACTGCTTCAGCTGAGGCATTACCTTGACCAATTCCAGGTCCAATAGTAGCTAAGCCAATAGCAAGAGCAGCGGCGATAACGGAGGTGGAGGCAATCATTGGATTCATGGTTTTCTTTCCTTTTTTTTCTTAATTTACTATCTCCCCAAGCTCTCTAAACTATTCTCTCTATTCCTAAGATCTAGGAATATTTCCTGATTCAATCTAAAAAGATTCTGTTCTTGGGGTTACATACAGTCTCTTCCTAGTCCACAGGCGTAACTTTCGACCGAGTAAGCCGTAAAAGAAACACTAACAATTAGTGGTGCTCTTCATCATGTCCTTCAATTGCTTCATGAATATAGGCCCCTGCCAATGTCGCAAAGACCAGAGCTTGAATCGCACTTGTAAAAAGACCAAGGGCCATCAAGGGAAGTGGAACCAGAAGAGGCACCAGAAAAACTAGAA
Source organism: uncultured cyanobacterium (assembly GCA_903869185.1). Lineage (GTDB taxonomy): Bacteria > Cyanobacteriota > Cyanobacteriia > Cyanobacteriales > Microcystaceae > CAISPN01. Next base: position 24,863 of record CAIPYC010000089.1, read on the forward strand.
CGCCAACTACCAACTCATCAGCCAATATGTTTCCAAATAGTCGGAAACTCAGTGAGAGAGGTTTGGTGAAATCCTCGAGAATTTTAATTGGAAGCAAAAAAGGTATTGGCTCTACGTAGTGGGCAAAATATTTAAGTCCTTTTTTACTGATTCCTGCATAGAAATAAGCTAAGGACGTCAGCAAAGCCAAAGCTACAGTAGTATTGATGTCGTTGGTGGGGGCAGCCAATTCTCCTTCAGGAATTTGAAGGACTTTCCAGGGGATCAAGGCTCCTGACCAGTTGGAGACAAAAATAAAGAGAAACAGAGTACCTATAAAGGGCAACCACTGTCTATAGTCTTTTTCTCCCAGTTGGTTTCTGGCTAGATCGCGTAGAAAATCAAGAGCATATTCCATGAAGTTCTGAATTCCGCTGGGTACCCTTTGGATATTTCGGGTTGCAGCTATAGATACAATCAACAAAAGACCAATAACAAACCAAGAACCCACCAATACCTGACCATGTAGCCTAAGTTTACCAATCTCCCAGTACCAATGTTTGCCCACTTCAAGGGCCGCAATCATTGGAAAAGAGTTTAAGATTGTCAAGTTATCTAACATTATCTACCCATTTTTTATAATATTGAGCAAAATAATTTCCTTACTATTTAGTACATAAATGATCTTGTCAGATTCTGCTTTTGGGCATCAAGCTCTGTATCATATAGATCATAATTGCCACTTTATAAGTTAGAAATCCAAGAAACACAGGAACAACGTGCAAATGTTGCCAACGGCAAGCGACTATAATCAGCCCAGAAAAAATCATCAATCCTTTCGATCCGACCCTACCTTTACTGACTCCAATTTTCTCTACATCTTTAAAAAGTATTCTTAAATACAATACACCGACAGAAGCGCCTAAAAGATAATTAAAAGCAACGTCAATAGAGTAGAAAAACCAAACCAGCGGAAATACTATAGGTATTAGTAGCAAACTATACTGCAAAAGCAATTGCTGCAGTCTATAGTAATCTTCCATGGAACTAGGAGATTTCGAGTCAGAATTTGGCTGCCCAGAGAGATTAAAGATTGAAGTCACAATCGATATTTTAGAGGCTAATCATCAATCACAGTCCGGGTTGAAAGATCAACTCAGATCCACAAATCATAATAGCATGCGACCATAACAATAATTAATTTTTTATTGATCTTGATCGGTTTTTTTCTTAATTACCGGTGGTTTTATTGTCATGCCGATGGTGTTGCTGGGGGTAGTTCTTGTTCTTGGTGGCATTCTTTCTAAAATTACCTTATTAAAGCAATCTGGTTCTTCTGTAGCTATATGATAGTCAACAGGAAGCCGCTCTGCTGCTGAGAGGAGATCAATTCCTCTTTTTAGGCTTTTCGGAGATTCATAGAAACCTATTACGCGGTTTTTTTCATTGTCTACTAGGTAAAGCATACTGTTATAAATTTCATTAAAAAACTTCCCTAAATATATATTAGAGAAGTTTTTAGTAAAATTGGGAAATTTTAGTAGCGGCTATTGGTGTTGCTACCCGGTTTGTGAACAATGAAGCTCATAGTTTGACATTGTTTGATATTGTCAAAACCAATAACACGAATATAGCAATTAGGATATTCTGAACGGCACTCTCTAACTTCAGTCAACACTTCTTGGGGAGAGTTGGCTTTAAAAAGAGGTAATTTCCACAATGTCCAATAATGGTCGTCAGGTTTTGGATTTTCTTCAAATTCAACAGCAGGGATATAGCCTTGTTCAAAGAGATACTGAATCTGTTTAACGATCTGTTGATCGGTCAGGGGAGGTAGGTAGGAAAGGGTTTCGTAACGGCGCTCTTTAGGTAAAGTTTTCATGCTTAGTGTTTCCTCGATTTGATGTTATTGTTCCTGTGAATCGTTTGTTTGAGTGGATGAAGTAAGGCGCTCCAAAAGTCGACGACGATGATCGATGTTGGCTTGAACTATACTTGTCTTGACCATTTCGGGCATAAGATCAAGTACACTCTCAGCTAAATCTTGTCGTACTGTCAAAACTCTCAATACCAACTCCTTGTTCTCATCCATCAGTCCATCCAGGTAGGCTTCGCCATCTTGAATACTGTGACTAGATGTATAGTTAACCAGCCATAGTGCCTGAGGTGGATTGGTTTCCGTTAATTGCTCAACGATCAGCCTGACAGCCATATAGGTTAGATAACTACGCAGAACTTGTGCGGTATCTTCAGCAACTTTTTTTGGATACATTAAGCTTACTTATCCACATTCTCTACTCAGGTATCATTTGTCAGGGACAAGAGCCCACTGACAAATTTCCGACTTAGAGAGTATCCATAGCTTCAAACTCGAACTTGATTTCTTTCCAAAGTTCAAGGGCTGCAGCCAACTCAGGAGACCAACGACCAGCTTCACGCAGAATGTCGTTACCTTCACGAGCCAAGGAACGTCCTTCGTTGCGAGCTTGAAGACAGGCTTCAAGAGCGACTCGGTTCGCAGTTGCTCCAGGAGCATTACCCCATGGGTGTCCTAGAGTACCACCACCAAACTGCAGACAGGAATCATCCCCGAAGATTTCTACCAATGCTGGCATATGCCATACATGGATACCGCCAGAAGCCACTGGCATTGTACCAGGTAATGATGCATAATCCTGAGTGAAGAAAATACCGCGTGAACGATCTTCTTCTACATAGTCTTCACGCATCAGGTCAACAAATCCCATAGTGATTCCGCGTTCACCTTCGAGTTTACCTACAACCGTACCGGAGTGAAGGTGGTCACCACCGGACATACGTAGACATTTAGCCAAAACACGGAAATGAATACCATGATTTTTTTGACGATCGATTACTGCGTGCATAGCACGGTGGATGTGAAGAAGCAGTCCGTTCTCACGGCAATACTTGGCCAAACTGGTATTGGCAGTGAAGCCACCAGTTATAAAGTCATGCATGATGATGGGAGTCTTGATCTCCTTAGCATACTGGGCTCTTATCATCATCTCTTCACATGTACCAGCAGTTACATTGAGGTAATGTCCTTTAACTTCGTTGGTTTCTGCCTGCGCTTTCTCAATTGCTTCTTGAACAAAGAGAAAACGGTCACGCCAACGCATGAATGGCTGTGAGTTGATATTTTCGTCGTCTTTGGTGAAGTCTAGACCACCACGAAGACATTCATATACTGCACGTCCATAGTTTTTTGCAGAAAGACCTAATTTGGGCTTAATGGTGCAACCTAGCAGAGGACGACCATACTTGTTAAGTTTGTCACGCTCTACTGTAATACCATGAGGAGGTCCTTGGAAGGTTTTCATGTAGGCTACGGGTATGCGCAGATCCTCTAGGCGAAGTGCTCTGAGGGCTTTAAAACCAAAGACGTTACCAACCAAGGAAGTCAACAGGTTGGTTACTGAACCTTCTTCAAAAAGATCCAGAGGATAAGCTATAAAGCAAAAGAACTGATTATCTTCTCCAGGTATGGACTCGATATCATAACAGCGACCTTTATAACGATCGAGATCGGTTAGAAGATCTGTCCAAACCGTAGTCCAGGTACCAGTTGAGGATTCGGCAGCTACAGCGGCAGCGGCCTCTTCAGGCGGTACACCGGGCTGGGCAGTAACACGAAAACAAGCTAGTATATCAGTATCTTTTGGGGTATAATCCGGGGTATAGTAAGTTAAGCGGTAATCCTGAACACCAGCCTTGAAGCCGGCAGATTGGGTTTGTACCATTGGTCAAGTCCTCCATATATTTAAGTAAACTTTTACGAGTTAGAGGTTATATTTCCCTTTCACTCTGACGTCTATTTGAAGCAATTCTTTTTTTAACTACCTGTGACCTCATGGGACAATCTTAACATGGCTAGGTCTTTTTTTTTTGCTTTTTTGTGTTAGATTTAAATCTTTTTCATTGTATTTTCTAGTTACCCTTATTAATTTTTCTAATCATTGCCAGAGCTGAGTTTGGCTCAATTAAAAAATATTAATTGAACTTCATGAAAAGCAACAATTTATTTTTTTGCAACAACAAACTATATTGCTTTTTAATTAGCAATCAAAAATGAAAAAAAGCAAATTTGTCAGGATCTTTGAGCTTAAGGAGAGGGTTGCCTTCCCGGAAAAAGAGTCAGCAGTAATTGATTGATGTATATTTGTCCGACGACGGAGGATGTACCTTGCTCCTCTAAGACTTCTGTATTGACAGTGATAGGCTCAGTAACTTCCTGGGTCCATGTTTCGGGCTCTTTTTCCTGAACTGGCTCCACCAAATTCACTTCGCCTATAAGAGATCCTGCCAATATAACCGTTGATGACTCTATGGAACTGTTGAAAATCGTTGTGGATGATCCGATACAGGCATTAGCACCAATGGTACCTTTGCCAACAAGGAGGACGTTTGCTCCCAATATGGAGCCCTCGCCAATTTCTATGATTCCACCACAAGCATTGACTATAGTTCCCATCCCTATACAGACCGCCGACTTGATGATGATTTGACTGCCAGGTGCAGCGCGCAAGATCACGCCTGATGCTACTGCCGCCCCTTCTTCGATCATTACATCGCCAGAAATATATACATCTGAATGTGTTGTTGGTCTGATAGAGATTGATCCAGTCATATTTCCAAGTCCTTAAGACTATTAGGGACGTTGGATGATTGATTCTAAAACACGACGTTTTGCTTTCGTATCAATGCCAATCAGTCGGACATATTCTCCCCGATGTTCAGATACACATCTAGAGAGAAACGAAAGTACATCACTTTCTCTATTTGAATCTATTGGAGCACAGCTACTCCAAGAGCCGGTTCTGAATCTTCGCTTGTCTGCATACTCAGTGCCTATTTTGTAGCCCTGTTGCAGTAAGGATTTCACTTGAGCCAGAGTTTGAGTATCCAAGGAGTGGGTGCCAGAGCCTCCTCCATTGCTACTGCCATAGGATGGCGAAGTATTTATATTTTCTGTTTTTGAGAATGAATTACTGGCTACTGATGGAGTCGCCCCGTCAGATGGCCTGGCGATGACTGCCTCTAATACACGACGCTTAGCTTTAGTATCAATGCCAAGTAAGCGCACGTATTCACCTTGGTGTTCGACTAGACAATCATTGAGAGCGCGAAGTATTTCAGATTCATTAGAAGATTCGATAGGGGAACAGCTTACCCAAGATCCGGTCTTAAAGCGACGTTTATCCGCGTGTTCAGTACCAATCTTGTATCCTTGTTGCAGTAAAGTACGAACTTTCTGTACAATATCCGCACCAAGAGCCCCCAGTCCGCCGGCGAATGAACTCCTTCTATTTTCTGTACCGCCAGTTCCAGCGGCAGAGGGAGATCCATTGTCATTGGGTCTTTGCACAATCAATTCAAGAACCCGACGTTTAGCATTAGCATCAATACCTATTAGCCGAACATACTCTCCTTGATGTCCTGCAAGAATGGAATTGAATTTACCAATTATCTCGGCTTCTCTTTTAGATTCAATGATTCCAGCGCTCTGCCAAGATCCGGTTTTAAAACGACGAGCATTGGCATATTCGGCTGCAATCTTATGGCCCTGCGCCAACAGTGAGCGAACATGTGATGCCACATTATTGTCAACTGTTGAAGCCCCAGATGTAGTCCTAGCTGCAACTGATCCACTGGTTTTGACAGTAGTATTACCTTGGACGCCATCGGGACGCTGAACGATCAGCTCGAATGCTCTTTTTTTTGCCTTCTTATCAACTCCGATCAAGCGAATATATTCATTGGGATATTCGGATAAATATCCATCCAATGTCTGTAAAACCTGTTCGAGCCTATTGGCACTAATCGTGCCAAAACTCTGCCAAGATCCTGTTTTAAAACGCCTCTTGTCAGCGTGCTCGACACCAATATCGTAACCTTGATTGAGGAGCGAACGTACTTGCTCCTTGAGTTCTGTTGTTATACCCATACTGTTCACTAAGTTTGTATATTGATTTTCTTTAGCGCTTGAGAAAACATTTTCCCCTGATTCGATACCAATTTCTTCTTCTGAGAGTTTCCTAATTTGATTGACAAGAAGGAAATCTTCTGGTCGAACCTCAGGTAGGCGATCTGCCTGGGTTTGACTAGTGATGATCGAGCCGGAAGCTACGTACTTACCGGGAGGAATTTCTACATCCTGTATAAGTGCATGCATCATGATTATGCTTCCATTCCCTACCCTGGCATTAAAGAGAGTAGAACGAAAACCGACAAAGCAACGATCACCTATGTAAACCGGTCCGTGAACCAACGTCATATGAGATAGACAGGTTCCTTTGCCAATCCAAACAGAGTATTCCTGTCCATCGTCGCCCAGAATTCTGCCAGTAGTTCTGCCATGAATCAGTACGCCATCTTGAATGATGACTTCTGGTTGAACTGCAGTGCGACCTCCCTCGTCAACTCTTATGGAACTCCCAGCACCCAAAATGGCATGAGAACCTATCTCAATATCTCCTAATAGATCACACAAGGAATGAACCACTGCTGTTTTGTCGATCTTGGCTTTTTTGAAGGGGGGAGCTGCAGCCTCTTTGACTGCCATTTTTTTATTTCCTCAAGGTATTAACTATGTTGTTTAGGTGCGTTCGTTGTTTTTCTTGCTGTATAGAGAATTGTTGTCTACAGACACAGTATCAATGATACCTACCACCAAAGCATCCAAAGGACGTTCCTGGTTACCTTGCTCTATTCTGGCTGCACTTCCTCTAGAGACCAAAACCCATTCACTGATACCCGCTCCAACTAAATCAGCAGCTACCTCATAGTTAGATGTCAAATTACCTTCGACATCTACAAACTGCAGGAGCAAGAGCTTTATCCCAGTCATAGAGCGAGTTTTTTGAGTACTAACGACAGTCCCCCGCACCTTGGCAATTTGCATTGTTGCTGTCTATACTCTTCTTAATGGCTGAGGATTCACACTTTCACGAAACTGCTCTACTGCTTCGGTATAGCGAATGGGTAGTACATATTCCAGGTTTTCATTAGGACGAGCAATGATGTGATCAGAGAGGACTTTACCACCGTTGACCCTTTTAACATTCTCTATTCCGGCTGAAACCGAGGCTTGGACTTCAGAAACATCTCCGCGTACGATCACGGTGACTCGTCCACTACCAATTTTCTCGTAGCCAACCAAAGTGACACGAGCCGCCTTGACCATAGCATCAGCGGCTTCCACTACAGCTGGAAAACCCAAGGTTTCAATCATTCCTACGGCAATCGACATTATCTTTTACTCCAACTTTTGGTGATGATAGTTTGATCTAGCTTAATAAGTTCTGAACTGCTCTACTTCTTCTGTGTAGCGAATTGGCAGTACATATTCCAGGTTTTCATGAGGACGAGCGATGATATGAGTTGAGAGAACCTCTCCTCCATGTACCCGATTTACAGCTTCAGTTCCGGCTGAAACAGAGGCTTGTACTTCGGAGACATCTCCGCGAACTATTACTGTTACCCTGCCGCTACCGATTTTCTCGTAACCAACCAAGGTGACGCGGGCTGCTTTGACCATTGCATCGGCTGCTTCTACTACAGCAGGAAAACCCAATGTTTCTATCATACCTACGGCAATTGACATCTTTTTTAATTTCCTCTTTGATATTTTTAAGTCAAACCAAAATTTACAACGAGATCGTTTATCTAAATCAGTTTCTTGGCTTGGCTGATTATGTTTTTTTTAGATTGTTACTATCTAGATTCTCTCATATGGTGGACTCTTTATTTCGAGTCCGTCTCATCTTATGTGGATCTTTGACTAACGCACTAGAACTAGCATAGAGAACAATGGCGCCTTTGACAAGATGATGCGAGATGATAATTACTGATTTGATAGTTAACATTTTTTAATCATTGAGATGTATCGTCTCAACCAACAATATAAACCTATTTATATTTTATTCGTACTAAAGGACTAGATCTGAGTATTTACACCTAGTGCTTGATGATCTCTATAAAGCGCCTTTTATATTTCATGAAACATTAAAAATAAGCGTTTTATTTTTTGGCCAAATCCCAAGCCAGCTTGGCTGCGCCCACCATACCTGCTTGATTACCCAGCTGGGCCTTGATAAGTTTTAGTCCTTCACGAGATGGAAAAAGTACCCTTTTTTCTATTTCTGCCAAAGCAGAGGGTAGGAAGAAATCCGCACTAGAACCAATTCCGCCGCCAATTATAATCACTTCGGGGGTAAGGGTATAGATAAAGCTTGTGATCCCTGTGCCCAGAATCTTCCCATATTCACACCAAAAAACCAGAGCATCGCGATCTCCTGCTTGAGCTGATATTCCCATCTGCGAGGGGTCTTTGCCAGTCATTCGTTTAATTGCAGCTATAGAGAGATGCTGCTCTAGGGAGCCCTTGTTTCCGCTATTACAAAAAGGGCCATCAGGATCATACATAATCAATCCCAGCTCGCCCGCTGCCCCCATGTGCCCGGTAAATAGCTTCTTCCCCAAGATAATTGCGCCGCCGACTCCAGTGCCCAAAGTCAGCATGATTATATCTTCATAGTTGATTCCAGCTCCTAACCAAGCCTCACCAACACCTGCGCAGTTGGCATCGTTAGCCAAAATAGTAGGAATTCCCGTTCTTGATTCCATTTGCTCGGCTAGGGGGACATTTAGCCAACCGGATAAATTGATGGCTACCCTAGCAATACGCCCAGAGCGATCCACTACGCCCGGGACACCTATGCCCAAGGCAGCAAAAGTTCTTCTAGGAGCAATATTTTCTATTGCTTGAGTGAGAGTATCAACTACAGAATCAGGAGTAGCGGGAATCGGTGTGGGCACGCTTAGAGATCCAGTGCATTTTCCTTTGATGTCGAAGGTTCCCAGCTTTATGGATGTTCCACCAATATCTACCCCAATAACCTCAGGCTCTAGAGTCATCTTTTCAAACACTATCCTTGATAAAATACTTTAATACTTCTTCACAAACATTCTTGCACCTTATCTATCAGATTTACTAGATTGTAAAGGTACGTTAATCTCTATAATCTGATTTAATTCTGGTCAATATAGCCCCTATGATAAAATCTAAACTTGATCCTGTTATCAGATAAACATGTCTATCACCCTGAAAAGAGCTGCAGATGGGCAGAATCTAATCATAGAACTTAAAGATGTAGCCCTTAGTGGGAAGATTCACATTCCAGGCGATAAGTCCATTTCTCACCGCGCCCTCATTCTAGGTGCTATATCCAGTGGTCAAACTACGATTGAGGGATTGCTCTTGGGCGAGGATCCTCGCAGCACTGCCAATTGTTTTGAGGCAATGGGTGTTAAAATATCTCCTCTCAATGCCGAAAAAGTCACTGTAGAAGGCATTGGACTGGAAAACCTGCAAGAACCCAATGATGTTCTCCAAGCGGGTAATTCAGGCACGACAATGCGGCTGATTTTGGGCATTTTGGCAGCGCAAAGAGGGAAATTTTTTACCATTACAGGAGATAGTTCGCTACGCTCTCGTCCAATGTCGCGAGTAATTAAACCACTTCAGCAAATGGGAGCAGCAATTTGGGCAAGAAAAGCAAACACATTAGCCCCTTTAGCCATTAGTGGATCAAAATTGCTTCCCTTAGAATATCACTCACCCATTGCCTCTGCCCAGGTAAAGTCATGTTTACTGCTAGCTGGACTGGCAATTGAGGGCAAAACAACTGTTATTGAGCCTGCCCTCTCGAGAGATCATTCAGAACGGATGCTAGAGGCCTTTGGAGCAAAAATCGAAAGAGATCCAATAGATAATATCGCCACTATCATTGGTCCAGCTTCCTTGACAGGACAAAATGTGGTTGTCCCTGGAGATATCAGCTCAGCGGCCTTTTGGCTTGTCGCTGCCTGTATTGTCGAAGGCTCTCAATTGACAATTAAAAATGTGGGAATCAACCCGACTAGAACCGGTGTTTTAGAGATTCTCCAAGAGATGGGTGCTGATTTGAGTCTCGAAAATGAACGAATGATCACCCGAGAGCCTGTAGCAGATATTCATGTCAAATACAGCAAGCTCAAGGGTTGTGAAATTTCTGGGGCAATCATTCCGCGTTTGATCGATGAGATACCCATTCTCGCTGTTGCTGCTGTCTTTGCCCAAGGTACAACTGTAATTAAAGATGCAGCAGAATTGAGGGTCAAAGAAAGTGATCGCTTGGCGGTCATCGCCAGAGAGCTAACAAAAATGGGGGCCAAGATCACAGAATTACCTGACGGGCTAGAGATTACCGGCTCAGGTTCTCTAGTAGGTACAGAAGTAGAAAGCTACAATGATCATCGAATTGCTATGAGCCTGGCAATAGCTGCCCTGGGCGCACAAAAGACCACTACCATCAAAGGGGTTGAAGCTGCAACCATTTCTTATCCCAATTTTATTGCTACACTACAAAGTGTCTGTGGAATGGAGGAATAGTTCCATGAAAGAATTCTGGGAAACGGTGCTGGATTTTTGTCAACAGACCACCAGTGAGGTCAGTAATTTTTTGATCAGGGATTTCGGTCAAGTCAGCGCAACTCGAAAAGCTGATGGAACTCTTGTGACCGAATCAGATCGTATGGCTGACCAGGCGATTAGACAAGCGATTCACGATTGGTTTCCCACTCATGGTGTCTTAACAGAGGAAACTGAACATGTTTTTCCATCCAATGACTGGTGCTGGATTGTAGATCCTATTGATGGTACTACTAATTTTACTCGTGGTATCCCAATCTGGGGAATCTCTTTGGGACTTGCCTTTAGAGGAATACCTGTTTTTGGCTATGTTTATTTCCCAATGTTTGCCACCGCTTATTATGGCTACTTTTATGGCGATTCAGGTTTAGAAGGACCCCACCAAGGAGCATATTGTAATGGTAAGCCCATAACCACTAGTTCGGATGCCCCTAGCTATAATCATCTTTTCAATCTATGCGCGCGAAGTACACATATCATGACAAGACCCTTTCCTTGCAAACTACGCCTGATGGGAGTCGCTAGCTACAATGTGCTTCTTGTTGCCTCCGGCGCTTCTTTAGGAGGAATAGAAGCAACTCCTAAGGTCTGGGATCTAGCAGCAGCCTGGGTGATCTTGTTGGCAGCCGGCGGGGTTATTCATACACTCGATGATGGCGATACTTTTCCGCTACAAATTGGCCAGAATTATGGTGAACGTTCTTTTGCCTGTTTAAGTGCCGGTAATGAGGATTTATTCAATACTTTTCTAGCATTCGTTAGGCCATGAATAACGAGCAAAAGACAATTTATATTATTCTAGGCACCCGTCCAGAGGCCATCAAACTGGCACCGGTAATTAAACAATTTCAGCAATCTCCCAAGTTTAAGACTTCTGTGATTCTCACTGGTCAGCATCGAGAGATGGTGGATCAGGTAATGAATCTATTTAATCTCAGCGCTAATCAAGATCTCAAGATTATGCAATCCAAGCAAAGCCTTACTGATATCACTTGTAGAACATTACAGGGTTTAGAGCATTTGTTTAAAACCCAAAAGCCAGATATGGTCATAGTCCAGGGTGATACAACTACAGCCTTTGCCGCTGGTCTGGCAGCTTTTTATCAAGAGATACCCCTAGGACATGTTGAAGCTGGACTGAGAACTGATAATATTTACAATCCTTATCCAGAAGAGGCAAATCGTCGTTTGATTTCCCAAATTACCCAGTTACACTTTGCTCCCACTCATCTAGCTGTAGAAAATTTACAAAATTCGGCAGTAACAGGGCAAATCCATCACACTGGCAATACGGTAATAGATGCTCTATTGAGTGTGGCTGGGCAAAACCCGAATTGTAATATAGATGGATTGGATTGGTCAAAATCTAGGGTTTTACTGGCAACGGTCCATAGAAGAGAAAATTGGGGAGATCCTCTAAAAGATATTTTAGAAGGCTTTACCAGATTACTAGAAGGATTTGAAGATATTGCGATTCTCCTACCCATGCACCGAAATCCGACCGTAAGGGAACCAATTCAAGCTGCCCTTGGTGGACATCCTCGTGTTTTTTTAACAGAACCTCTTGACTATAAAGAACTTGTCGGAGCTATCAAGGACTGTTACCTTTTACTTACAGATTCTGGTGGACTCCAGGAGGAAGCCCCTAGCCTGGGTAAACCGGTTCTGGTTTTGCGAGAAACTACAGAAAGACCCGAAGCAATTCAATATGGTACTGCCAAGCTGATTGGCACCAAAGCAGATTCTATATTTGAAAATACATCCAAACTATTAAATGATGCTTCTCTCTATCAGGCTATGTCTAATGCCGTTAATCCTTTTGGAGATGGTCGGGCATCTGAGAGAATATTGAATATAGTGGAAAGTTACCTGCAGATCTAGCCTTTATTCATGGAGATTTTGACAATCGTCCTTGCTGGTCTCTTTGCGGCACTTGGTGCGGCAGGAGTAGCATTAGAGGGTGTTGTAACTAATTTTATTTCTTCTCATATTCACTCAGGAGAGAAAATAACAGTACGTATTGACAATACTCCAAGCTATGCCATTTTCTCTGGACATCTGGATCATTTGCGCATTGCCACAAGGAGGATAGAGCCTATTGAAAATATTTATTTGGATGCCCTAGAGCTAGAGAGCGATCCTATAGATATTGATATAGCCACTTTAAAATCTGGACATCTTCGGGAATCTCTTCGTCATCCACTACAAAGTGCTCTTCGTTTAGAGCTCAAAGAAAGTGATCTAAATAATGCCTTAGAATCAGACAAAATCAGATCCATGGTGCAACAGGTACTCCCGCCTGAAATAGGTAAACAGTTTGCTATTCTCCATATACATAGTAATTTTTTACTAGACAATACCATCTCTATAGGTGTTGAGCTCAGGCAGCTTGAAGATGGCAAAATATTGGACCTCACTCTCGGGAGTAAATTGAAACTCATAGGTGGTCATACTTTAGAGCTACTTGAACCATCAGGCTATCTCAATGGCAGAAAACTTTCCTCCAAGCTGTTAAAGAGTTTTGCAGATGGTCTCAATCCACAACTTGATTTACGTCGATTAGAAAAAAATGGAATCACTGCTAGAATCCTACAATTGAAGTTAGAAGATGGCATATTGCGCTTAGCGTTTTTTGTGCGATTGGATCCTTTGAGCAAATAAATATATGAATTCTGATAATAATCGTCCTCTTTCTCTAGCTGGTAAACTGGCACTTTTGTTCATTCTCTTGGCAGGTGGACTTGCTGCCTGGCTGAGCTTCAATGGTTTGCATGATAATACCCAGACAGTTCCCATTAAAACCCCCATTTCGCCTTCTTTGAAAAGTTCAGCAGGTGAAGTACCCAAGGTGGAGCAAGAGAGCTTTCAAATATATTGGGTTAACATAGCTCAAAACAAAACTGAGTTGGTTTCCTCTTCAATTACACTCAAAAAGTCTGACGATGAGATCACAAAACTCAAGGAATCTTTTAATCAACTATTAGCTAGCCAAAATATTAATAGCACCCAAATACCGGCTGGCACTAGATTGCTCGATTGTAGAATTAAAAAAGATGGTATACACCTAAATCTATCTAAAGAATTTGATAAAAGTGGTGGACCCACCTCATTAGCTGGCCGTCTTGCGCAGGTTGTCTATACTGCAACTAACCAAGAGCAAGATGCTAAGGTGTGGATCACATTGGAAGGCCAGCCATTGACTCTACTGGGACAAGGCGATGGATTGATGGTAGATCAGCCGATGAGTCGGAAAAAATTTGCCAGTGATTATAGTCTTCAATAATAGACAATTAGGCGATACTTTTTCTTTTTCTGGCTTCCTTGTAGGAGGTGCCAACTTTGTTGAGCCCAGCTGCAATCAATTGTTCTTCTAAAAGATTAAAAAAACTGTGGCGATCTCCCGAGCGGATCACAGCCTGATTGTGCGATTCCGCCAAAGCGATTGGATAACCCAAACCCTTGTGAACCTGTGCAAGCAATATACTCAAAGAGCGCTCCAAGAGTTCGCTATCTTCAGCAACCCAAGCTGGAATCTCAACCCGAGCAATCTCTGTACCAACATTGAGATAACAAAAGTAAATACGATGGGACTGGTCATAGAGATCTAGTATTTTTAATCGGCTTTTCCAGAGGCAACTGCGTTGTCCAGGTTCGAGCAGATATTGCCAGAAAGTGGCATCTCGCAGTGGATCAATACCCTGACAGGGAGATTTTTCTACTGGAGAACCACAATAAGCATGGCAGTTAGGTTGTGGATAGGGGCATTGGGGAAAGCGTAAAAAATTGATCGCCTCAGTACTACGTGATGCGCTGATATATCCCACAAAAGGTATTCTATTTTGCCTTAAATCTTCCCAATAACTCAAAATAGGCAATAGAATCCTATCTCTTGCTTCGCTACAGAGTCCATCTAGAAACCAATAGATCAAAGAACCATCCACCATCGCCAGGTTAGGTTCTCCATGTGCTCCCGGTGGTCGTACCCAGCGACAAGCCATTTGGGATAGTACTTCTATCTCTAGAACACTCCTTTGGTAGCTCATCCAATCTTCGGTTCTAATTCCCCATTGTCTGGCTATGTAGATATCTTCTGGTTTGTAATAGATTTCTGGAATGCTGTCAAGTAAAGGATGTAAGTTCTGTTGATAGTGCAACATGACCCTACCAATATTCAATAGATAACAATAGGCTATCTCATGATGCGAAGGGGCTATCTGTGAACCATCGGTGGCGAATACACTATGACTCAAGGGAGCTTGAGGAATCTCACGGCGAGTATCTAATGCTTCAACAGGGGTAGCACTAGCAAAATTGAAAAAACTCTCATATTGCTTTTGCTTTCTTATTACATCTTGTTGCAGGGGTAACGTTCGCTCTAGGATCAAAAGAGCCTGTTCTATTCTCTGATGGCTGGCCTTGGCTTCTTGGTGAAAATGCTGGCTGACTCCTGGAATTTTAATCGCTAGTTTGGCTAAATCCAACATCTTTGCTTGGCCATTCTTTAAAGGGGGCTTGGAATTGCTCTAATGATAACAAATTGATACTTGGATCTTTTTGGGCATCTTCTTTACTTTTGTCCAAATTGTAACCCCAGCGGGCCAAAAACAAACCGATTCCCTGTAGTTTTTTCTCTTTTAGTATAGATTGCAATGTTTCAAGCCTATCTTCAACAAACCAGATTTCTTTAGGAGCTATACCTTTAGAGTTGACTAAATCTAATAGAGTTTGGGTTTTGGATTGCTTGATTTCTTTGCCGATAATATGTCCATCGGGTAGTGAGATTTCGGCGATTTCGAGCAGTTTACCAATGAAACGTCCTTCTTTGGTGGAAATGATATAAACTGGCAGTCCTCGCTCTTGGATATGCTGCATTTTTTTGATGACACCTGGATAAAACTCCTGAAGAGATAGCCAGATTGAGAGTTCATCATTTATTTGTCTATCTCTGGTTCTATCTAGTTCCTGCGTTATCAAAGATGGCATAATATTTTCTTGTTCTAGCAGAGTTTCAACTATAGCCATCCAATCATCTAAGATCTCTTGTTCTGACTTGCCCAAGACCAGTGCCCGGATGATTAAAGGCATTTCCCAGCCATGTTCAACAACTGGACGTAATCTATAGAAGGATTCAGTATATTCATCTAAATCCTCCTTAACCGGCCATATTTCTTTATAGGCCTGCATGGCAGTTTGAAAATATTCCCTTAGCCCGTTACAGAGTACACCATCAAAATCCAGCGCCAATAAACTAGGTTGATTCATTTTTAAGCTTTTGTTATTTGCCGAAGATTTAAGCATTTACCAAGAACTTCTGTCAAGTTCTTTTATCGTAGGGACTTGGATCTGGTGTTTGGGATTAAAATTAACTTCAGGTCATCCCGATGTTTTGGAATAGGAGAGCATGAATCAACAAAACCTATCTGCCCTGATCTGGTCAGTAGCAGATCTCCTGCGCGGGGATTATAAGCAGTCCGAGTATGGCAAAGTTATCTTACCTTTTACGGTATTGCGCGGCCTGGACTGTGTATTTGAGACCAGTAAAGCTCTGGTGCTTGCTGAATTTGCGGATAAGCAAACGATGGGCATCAATCTTGATCCTTTTCTTCTCAAGGCTTCTGGGCAAAATTTTTATAATATAGCTAAAGTCGGACCTTACAAAGAGGTAAGATAGAAGAATGCCCAAAACTTATGGTTACGACTTACGGACAAAAGTAATAGAGTCAA
>CAIPYC010000090.1 GCA_903869185.1 uncultured cyanobacterium
ATAAACAAAATCCAACTTTGCCAGTCTCCTTGAGCCGTGACTTGATATAAATAGTGATAATACTCTTGTCGATGTTGAATGATATAATGACTAAGATAAAGTACAGGAATCTCTAACAAACCCAGATCTACTAAAAACAGGATATTGAGAATACGACCCGTTCTTCCATTGCCATCTGTAAAAGGATGAATTGCCTCAAATTGATAGTGCATCACTGCAAGTCGCACTAGTGGATCAAATTCTGTTGCTTGATGGATAAATTTCTCCCAGTTGGTTAGTTTTTCTTGCAAAACTGACTCTGTTTCAGGTGGCGTATAAATCACTTTACCACTATTGGCTTCAATCAAAGCAGTCCCAGGAGTACGACGTATCTGCATTTGGACCCCTTTGATTGTTGAGCAGACTTCAATTGCTGTCTGTTTAGTCAAGGGAAGAGTTTGGATAGACTGAAAACCATAGGATAAGGCTTTACTGTAGCGTAATGCTTCTTTGGTAGCAGCATCGAGAAGAACTTCAGAGGTATTGACAAACTGAAACAAGCGATCAGCAGTCGTTACAATATTTTCAATAGCTGAACTAGCTTGAGCTTCTAGAACTGGTATCGTGTTAATGAGCATTGTCTGATTTGGAATCAACTTACCACACTGTTTTAGTTCAGCGATAGCTGCACGTGCTTCAATACAAGTTTTCAAAACTACTTTTGTCTCAATTTCTTCAGGGGGTGGTAACAAAGGTAAATCATTGTAGGGTCGGTCCGGATAAAAATTAGTCATAATGATCTGTCGAGCCAATCGACAGGTTTAGATAATATGTTGATATTTTAGCCTTTTTTCGACCTATAGCCATTGTTTGGTTTTCTGTATCGGGCGAATGATTTTATCCTTCGACCTAGCTGACATGCTAAGGGCTGGCAGTATTGGCATATACTCAGCCAGCATCTATTTCGCGACTAAACTAATTAAACCCTAATAGTCTAATACCATTAGACTTTAATATAAAAACATTAAAGTCTATGATTATAATAGCTTTAGATGTTTAGGAAGTTCACGCCGATGAATTACTGCAAAACAATAAAAACACGGCAAAACCACTAAGCTCTATTTTTAATACGTTTGCACGATATTATAGAAATGTTGTTTTTCATAATTAAAGTATTGTCGGCAGCTAAAAGCTGCCTGTTGTGGCGTGTAAAGAAAAAAACAAAGGATATTCCAATGAGATTAAACCACTTTCCTATCTTAGATCAATCTTTGGCATTTTGCCAATACCCCCAGCATAATTCCCTGTCCGCCAGATTAACAGTACAGCAGCACGACCAAACCAGAAGACACGGGTAGTTCTAGTTTGTGGTTGATGTGAAATAATTTAGCAGACTGGCAAATCTTTAGACCATCTATTTCAATTGAAGTTATTGACAATAATTAATTTAGAATAAATAGACAACTTAAATTCTAAATATTTATCTAAGATTTTTTTGTATCACCAAAAAATTTCTGCCAATTGTAATATAAAATCACAAAGCATGTTAGTCCCCCTCAGACGCGAAAATTTTCAGCAGATTATTCCTATGGTGGCAACTGGTCCTCAATATGCTTATTATTGGGGCAAGCCATCTGATTGGCTAAGAAGATTTTTAATTTCTTTTCTTTCTGCTTTGGTATTTTGGATAATACGCTCAATAGGGCCTGAACCGCTCAAAGAGCTGGCACTTTTATTGATCTGTATTTCCTTAATCTATTGGCTATGGGCCCCTGTTTACTGGGCTAGTATGCGTAATGCCAAATATCGCAAGTATTCTTACAGTGGTTTTTGGCAAGGTACGGTAACAAATGTCTATATCAGCGAAGAAGTAGTCAGAGAAGAAATTACTGTCAACTCTAAGGGAGAATTGATAACAATCGAATCTTTGGAAAAGAGAATCAATATTGAAGCAAAGGATAAAGACGGATTTAAGGTTAAAAAATATGCTCCCTTGCGTCCTATTTTTAAAAATATTAAGCCTGGAATTAAAGCTGAGGCTCTTATCATCTCCAATCGAGAAGATCTTTCCGAAATAGATCATATCAGCGATTTATATTTACCAGAGGTAAAACTCTGGATTGGCCGTTATCCCTATCTCAGAAGAGATCTGTTCACTCAAATCAGTGAAGAAATAAACAGAACAGATAAAAGAGCAAGATACAATAAAACTTAGTTAAGTTCAAAATTTCTAGGCAAATCCAAAGACCATGACGACCTCAACCGAGCCAAAGACTGAAGACTACCTTGACCATGCGCCTGATGACGTCGAGATGTCTATTTTTGACCATCTTGAAGAATTGAGATTACGGATATTTTACGGACTAATTGCAGCAGTTGTAGGTATTGGTGCCTGTTTTTTTATTGTAAAACCATTAGTACTTTTTTTGGAAGTGCCAGCCAAGGGTATAAAATTTTTACAGCTATCTCCGGGTGAATATTTTTTTGTTTCCCTCAAGGTCGCAGGCTACAGCGGATTGATTCTCTCAAGTCCTTTCATTGTCTATCAGATTATCTCTTTTGTCCTGCCTGGGTTAACAAGAAGGGAAAGAAGGTTACTTGGACCTGTTGTCCTGGGCTCAGGAGTCCTGTTTTTAGTCGGACTACTATTTGCCTATTTTGCTTTGATACCAGCGGCTTTGAATTTTTTCATCAGCTATGGAGCAGATGTTGTAGAACAGGCATGGTCGATTGAGCGCTATTTTGAATTCATTCTACTGCTGATGTTTAGCACTGGACTGGCTTTTCAAATACCAGTGATTCAAGTAATTTTAGGTCTTTTGAATATTGTTTCTTCAGAAAAGATGATCTCTATCTGGCGTTTTGTCATCTTGGCAGCTGTAGTACTTGGTGCGATTATCACCCCTTCTACCGATCCACTTACTCAATCTCTTTTAGCTACAGCAGTTTTAGGGCTATATTTTGGTGGCATTGGACTAGTCAAATTGACTGGCCATTAGATAAAAATCAAAGCGAAAAGAGCCAGCAATGCCCTCTTCGCTAAATTCCACATTTTGACTAATCGTAACCCAATAGATCAAAGATCTCACGGTCTTTGAGTGGACTTGCCTCAATAGGTTCAACGTTCTCCATCATAGCTCTGGCCAAATTGAGATATTCCTGCTGCACTTGGTCTACATCGGGGGCTGATTCCATCTCAAATATGGTGCATTTTTTTAATCGAGAGCGTCTGATTGCATCTACATCGCGGAAATGGGCAAGCGTTTTCAAGCCCGTCTGAGCATTGAATTTATCGATCTGATCAGTTTCAGCGCTTCTATTGGCGATGATACCGCCTAGGCGTACTTTATAGTTTTTGGCCTTAGATTGAATAGCAGCTACAATTCTATTCATCGCAAAAATAGAATCAAAATCATTGGCTGTAACAATCAAACAGTAATGGGCATGTTGCAGGGGAGCGGCAAAACCACCACAGACAACATCTCCGAGTACATCAAAAATAACAACATCGGTATCTTCGAGCAGATGATGTTCCTTGAGTAATTTTACAGTCTGTCCAGTCACATATCCACCACAACCGGTACCGGCTGGAGGACCACCGGCCTCAATACACATCACTCCGTTATAACCTGTAAAGACAAAATCATCGGGTTTGAGTTCTTCTGAATGAAAATCTACGGTTTCAAGAATATCAATGACAGTAGGAATCATTTTCTTGGTAAGGGTAAAGGTACTGTCATGCTTGGGATCACAGCCAATTTGCAACACCTTTTTGCCTAGTCTGGAAAAAGCTGCCGAAAGATTAGAGGATGTTGTAGATTTTCCGATACCACCTTTGCCATAAACAGCAATGACTAAGGCACCTTCTTCGATCTTCAGGCTCGAATCTTGAAGAACCTGAACACTACCTTCGCCATCTTCACCTTTAGCTACAGTTGGACGAGTATTTGTGGAAATTACCATTTGATTGACTCCAAAGAATATTAACGAAATTTAAAATTAATCCCTAGCGGCCGATTTTGGCCTTTGCCTCATAAAGGACTTCTGAGGTGATAGAAGTGATCCCATTGTCGGCTGCAAACTTTTCGGTATTGCGCTTAACCTTGGGACGCACAAAGAAAGGAATTTTTTTGAGTTCCGCCTCTCCATCAGCGCTCCAGAGAATTTCACCATCGCCTTGGGGTATTACAGCAATCGGCACAGACGTCTCTTGTACCACTTCGGTAGAAGCAGTATGAAGATGGCTTAAATGTCCCTGCTTAAATTCAAAATCCTCGCGGAACATACCAATGAGATGCTCCTCTAGACCCATCATCAAAGGATGAACCCAGCTATCAAAAATAACATTGGCTCCCTCCCAACCCATTTGGGGTGAGTAACGGGCCGGGACATCTTGTACGTGAATCGGGGTAGAAATCACAGCACAGGGAATACCTAGTCTCTTGGCGATATGACGTTCCATCTGAGTACCAAGAACCAACTCAGGGGCGGCTTCGGCTACTTTAGCCTCTACTGCTAAATAATCATCAGAGATTATAGCTTCCAATCCATAGCTTTTAGCCAAATCGCGTACCTCTCTGGCAAATTCTCTGCTATAAGTACCAACTCCAACTACCGTAAAGCCCAGCTCATCGGTAGCAATACGCGCGGCAGCCAGTACATGGGTAGCATCGCCAAAAATAAATACTCTCTTACCAGTTAGATAGGTAGAATCTACTGAGCGTGAATACCAGGGTAAGCGCGAGGCATTAGAATCGGTTTCACTGGTGAGTCTTATTTTATCCCAGAGTCCCAAGCTTTGAGCTCTCGATCTCTCCAGATAATCCGAGACATCTATTCCTGCTACTTGGGCTACCTCGCTGATAAAATCCCGGGTGGCCCCTATACCGATAGGCACAGTGCGTACTATGGGCTGTCCGAAGGTACGATTGAGCCAAGAGCAAGTAGTCAGGGCAATTTCAGGATAGAGACAGATATTAAAGTCAGCTTCCGGTATCCGCAAAATATCAGCAGGATTAGAGCCTAGAGGAGCAACTACGTTGACATCGACACCTATTTCACCAAGGAGCTTTATGACTTCCCTGAGATCATCTCGGCAACGAAACCCAAGAGCTGTCGGCCCGATGATATTGGCTTTTGGCCTGCCAAGAGGATCTTTTTCCGGTCTCGGATTGGAGGCTATTGGAAGCAATAGGGTTCTCACCAGATGATAGAGAGTCTCACTGGCCCCCCAATTTTCCTTTTTGGAATAAGCGGGTAATTCAAGATTGACTATAGGGACAGGAAGGTTCATGCTCTTGGCCAGAGAACCAGGCTGGTCTTGGATCAGTTCGGCAGTGCAACTTTCGCCTACCAGCATCGCCTGTGGTTTAAACCTTTCATAAGCTTCTCTGACAGAGGTTTTTACCAGTTCTGCGGTATCTCCACCCAAATCGCGGGCTTGAAAAGTAGTATAGGTTACCGGAGGGCGACGATCCCTACGTTCAATCATTGTAAAGAGCAAATCAGCATAAGTATCACCTTGAGGTGCATGAAGGACATAATGTACTTCTTCCATGGAAGTAGCAATACGCATTGCTCCAACATGAGGCGGCCCTTCATAGGTCCAGAGTGTCAATTCCATAGTAATTCTTGAGTAATTCTTGTTAAATATTTAATAAACTAAACCAAGAGTTTTTGCTTGCGTGCCAATGGACGGGCAAATAGTTCAACCAGATCGACAGCTTGATCATAGCCTTGTATTGGAGAAAATACCAGCTCAATTGACCATTTGGTAGTCATCCCTTCAGCCTCTAGGGGATTAGCCAATCCTAATCCACAGACCGTCATATCAGGCCTGGCCAACCGGGCACGATCCAATTGACGTTCAACATCTTGACCTTCGGAAAGTGATACATCGCCAGGTAGTAAATCGATTTCATTTTGCATAAGCATTCTATCGATGTAGGGAGTACCCACTTCCACCAGCTGCATGCCACATTCTCTAGAAAGAAATCGAGCCAGAGGGATTTCCAGCTGCGAATCAGGAAAAAGAAACAAACTTTTACCATTGAGGGCTTGACGGTAGCGCTCTAGCCCAATTTGCGCACGTTCTCTAGCTGGTTTTATAGTCTTTTGGAAATGATCATTGTCAATATTCCAAGCCCTGGCCGCACTTTCAAGCCAAGTCGTAGTCCCTTCAATTCCCAAGGGATAGATTGCATTGAGCAAAGTGGCGCCTCGTGAGACTAAAGACCTAGCTGTCTCACTCAAAAAAGGTTGGGCAAGTAAAATATGAGTTCCACTACCTACCGGGGGTAAATTGGTCGCCCTTCTTGGTGGGAAGAAATAGACAGGCCCAATACCTAAATCATTAAAGATCTTGCGAAATTGATCCTCAACCACATCAGCCAAGGTACCAACTACCATCAAACTTTTTTCATTCGAGTTAGCTAATACGGGAACCATGGATTTCAAGCAGGCATCTTCGCCTTGAGTAAAAGTGGTTTCAATTCCGCTACCAGAATAATTTAATATTCTCACCTTAGGAAAGAATCGCTCAGTGAGTCTTTCGGCAGCCCTGGCAAGATCTAGTTTGATTACTTCAGAAGGACAAGAACCAACCAAAAAAAGTGTGGAGATATCTGGGCGTCTTGCCAAAAGCTGATCAACCACGCGATCTAGCTCCTCATTGGCATCTGCCAGTCCAGCTAGATCCTTTTCACCCAAGATGGCGGTACCAAAACGTGGTTCAGCAAAAATCATCACTCCCGCCGCCGATTGAATCAAGTGAGCACAGGTACGAGAGCCAACCACCAGAAAAAAAGCATCCTGCATCTTTCTATGAAGCCAGACTATTCCTGTTAATCCACAAAATACCTCCCTTTGTCCTCGTTCCTTAAGAACTGGTACTTCGGTGCGTGTATCTTGAGCCATACGATCTTCTTCCTCTAAATAAACATCCGGCACAAAGCTTCATGTTCAACAATTTAACGTTTATTGTTATAAATCAGTTGGCTACTTTACCAACTGTAACAGTCAAGGCGCTAGGAAGTTTAATGCCTTGCCACTTTTGAGATCTTTATCGACATTACCGACTAGGGAATAATTATCCTCCACCTTTAGGCTACGTATCCCAGAGCCTGGCTCAAAACTGAGCTTGTGTAGATTCACCCAGATAATATTGGGGCTAAGGGTTGATTCAAAAAAGTAAAGTAGATTTTTCTGATCAGCTACTGTACGCCAGTAGGTTGGTGCCAGATTGGGATGGGTTGGATCTGCTTGTCCCCAGGGTACTGAAACATCCCTCATAACACTGAGCACTCCGGCAACAGCCTTGCGATTATCAGTGGTCTGTGGGAGTTTGCTCAGATAATAGGAAGCTCGTACAAAACGATCCTCGGATTGATGAGAACCCGGCAAGTTTTTAGAACCATCTTGCTTTTTCCAATAGTCATTGAGCGTAAGTTGCTCACTATAAGCTGGACTATTGGTCATAACCTGGTATTGCCTGCCGTGGTGAATAACCAATTTACCCTTAATGAATTCAAATATTGCTGAATCTCCACTAGAATCGGAAATCGAGAGGTGTACCGTAGGCGGAACCTTTTTGCCTGGCCCGAACATAATGGGTACTATATAGATTGGATTGTTTTGAAAGGCATCGACCACCTCGGTAACAGTGGCATAGTTGGAAAGTACATATTGTGTCCAGGCAGCAAAGGAAAGGCGTGGCTTATCGTTGGCAGGTGCTTGCCCAAAGTCAGTCTCTCCCAGATAAAGAAGATTGGCAACCAATCCTTTTTCATTAATGCCATCAAAGATCACATCAATTGGCCCTTGAGGATCTGAAGAGCCGGCTATCGAAACCGTGCCATATTTACTAACCCAGCTGAGCGAATTCTTGCCACCTGCTCCATTGAAATCGATTCCTCTGGGAAAGACATATATATGGGTATTAAAAGCATAGATCCAATCCATAGATCTACCTGTTATCACCTGATGTTCTGGTCCAAGCCAAGTTACACGAGAACAAGCCTGGGCAGTGTTGGCAAACATCAAGGCAGCTAAAAATGGAGATAAAAAACGTAGGGGAAATTTCATGAATCAATTAGTTTAGATAAATAGAGGCTTAAAAACAAAATCAGCCAGGCCTTGATTGGTTTGACTGATCTCACTAAAATTAGTTGTTATGTTTAGAGTCTTTATATAAGCTGACTCCATTTGTATATACTCAGTATTTCATAGTATTTCCCTTGATCCCCGTTATCTTTATCTTTTTTTAATATTCTTTTGAGACAATATTAATCATGAGGATCCCTGCAAATGAAGAAACATACAAACTACTTAATCCAGATAGTGATTTAGTTAGTACAAAAGACATTAAGGTTTTGCATCATATTTCTGGGCGAATTCGTATTGTCATACCGAGGGTGTCCGAAGATGAGCTTTTTACAAAAAAAATCCATAGGGAATTAATTTCTCTCGACTTTGTTCAAGAGGTGCAGATAAACAGCAAAGCCAGTTCCATAGTTATTTACTACAGCAACCATAGACAATGGGGTCTTACCTTGGAGAAGATCATATCCAAGGTCAAAGATGACACAAATATATTATCATCAGAAAATCTTCCAATCCAGACAGGGCAAATTGAATTATTCCTTAAAAAGCTAATGCCCACTCTAGGAACCATGAGCCTGGTTGTAGGAACAATAGGACTGGCATTGCCTTTACTGCCTGGGGCTCCGTTCCTGATATTGTCTTCTTATTGTTTTTCGTATGCCAAAGAGGAGGAGCAACCCAGTTAGTCTAGAGCGCTTGTTTTAGGCTCAGGCAAAGACTTTCTAGTGCAGGTAGTCCCCCTTGTGAGAGTGCCTTGACAAAAGCACTTCCAACAATGACCGCATCAGAGCCCCAGTCCTTGATCAATGAAGCCTGAGCTGGAGTAGAAATACCAAAACCCACTCCAATGGATTTATCGGTGAATTGACGAATATTTTTGAGGATATCTTGAACTCCATAGGCAATTTGGCTTCTAACACCAGTTACACCAACTACGCTCACTAGATAGATGAAACCCTGTGATCTTTGAGCAATCTGCTCTATCCGCTCAATTGAGCTGGTGGGGGCAATCAGCAAAATAACTTCTATAGATTCTGTCGAGGCTATTTTAATTAAATTGTCGGACTCTTCTAAAGGCAAATCAGGAACAACTAGACCTTTAACACCCGCTCGAGCAATCTGACTCAAGAAGGTTTCTGTGCCGCGTGAAAAGATGGGATTGTAATAGGTAAAAAGAACTATTGGGGCATTCAATTGAGGTGAAACTTCCCTAACTAAATCCAGAACATTATCCAAAGTAGTTCCCTTTTGTAGTGCTCTAGTGGCAGCAGCTTGAATTACAGGACCATCAGCTAGTGGATCAGAATAGGGTACGCCCAGCTCAATGATATCAGCCCCAGATTTATCTAGTAACAAGAGAGCTTCAGCTGTAGTATGCAGATCTGGATCGCCCGCTGTAATAAAGGGGATGAGGGCACATTTTTTTTGGGATCTTAAATCTGCCAAACGTTGTGAGACCGAAATCATGAACTGGAAAATCCTTAATTTTGAATATTGCATCTCAATTGTCGCATTTACTTGGACAATTATTTTTTTGTGAGCTTGCAACAATATTACTGGAAGATTTTCTTAAAATAATAATTTACCTTTTAGCAAATCCATGCCATCTCAATACACTTTACGTTGGATACATAGCATTTCGGAAATTCCCAAAGAAGCCTGGAATGAACTGGCTATTGGTTTATCAACTCCTTTTTTAGAGTGGGACTGGCTTGAGAATCTGGAAAGTTCCGGTAGTGCTACAGCTGAAAATGGTTGGCTGGGTAGTCATTTAACCCTTTGGAGTCAAGGAATACTGATAGCAGCTGCGCCAATGTATATCAAGGCTCACAGCTATGGTGAATTTGTTTTTGATCACCAATGGGCCGATCTAGCTCACAGAATGGGCATCAGCTATTATCCTAAACTCGTTGGAATGAGTCCTTTTACTCCCGCTTCAGGTTATCGCTTCCTGCTTGCCCCCGGTCAGGATAGAGCTCTGCTAACTGGGCTAATGGTGGAGGAAATAGATAGATTTTGTAAGAAAAATCGACTATCGGGTTCTCATTTTCTCTTTGTAGATCCTCAATGGCATATTGAAATGCAGCAATTTGGTTACAGCAGTTGGCTTCATCACAGTTATATATGGCAAAGCGGAAATTGCAGCAACTTTGCCGATTATTTAGCCCAGTTCAATGCCAATCAGCGTCGCAATATCAAAAGAGAGAGAAAATCAGTTGAGCAGGCAGGCTTGATAATAAAAGTACTAGAAGGTGAAGCTATTCCCGATAGTTACTACAGCAAAATTTATCAGTTCTATAGTAATACCTGCGACAAGTTTTTGTGGGGAAGTAAATACCTGAGCAGGAAATTTTTCGAACAACTCAGCAAAGGCTATGCTCACAGGGTTGTTTTGATAGTCGCCTACAAAGAGGATCAATATGACGATCCTATTGCTCTATCTTTTTGTATTCGCAAGAATAACCACCTCTATGGACGCTACTGGGGCAGCTTGGAAGAATTTGATGCCCTGCACTTTGAGTCTTGTTACTATAAGCCGTTAGAATGGTGTTTAGAACAGGGAATCACTTTATTTGATCCCGGAGCTGGAGGTTCACATAAAAAAAGAAGAGGATTTCCGGCAAGAGAGAATTATAGTCTGCATCGCTATTATGAGCCGAGAATGAACAAGATTCTCCAGACCTACATAAACCAAATCAATGCAGAAGAAAAAGCCGAAATTGAAGCTATCAACCAGGATTTACCCTTTAGCAAACATGAAATTGCTCTAGGTACTCTTGGCAAAGACACTCATCAAGAGTGAAAATAATATTAAGGTAAATAAAAATTTTAGTGGGTTAAAACTTAAGAGAGTGGATCAACTTCGCACAGTTTCAGAAACCAAACGTGAGTTCTATACTTACTATACCCGTCCTGTTAACTCGGTTTATCGCCGGGCAGTAGAAGAGCTTATGGTAGAAATGCACCTCTTATCGGTTAATGTTGAATTTCGCTATAATCCCATCTTTGCAAATGGCGTGATCAACTCATATCAGAGATTCATGCAGGGTTATCAACCTGAAAAAGAAAGAGTAGAAATCTTTGAAGCCCTCTTTAGAGCTCTCAAGATCAACTCCTCTAGTTACCAGCAAGATAGTGATGAGGTATTGTCTGCGGTCAAAGGAAAATCCCTTGACGATCTTCTGGTCTCTTTAGAGAGCAACGATAGTGACATTTTTTCCCAGAGCTTAAAAGAGATTGGAAAAGAAAGTAGATTTAAGTACTCTCGTTTGTTTGCAATTGGACTTTATAACATCTTGACCTCAGTAGAACCGGATTTGGCTAAAAACACAGAACGTAGGGAGGAATATCTCAAAAAGTTTGCCCAACAGCTTAAACTGCCACAAGATAAACTAGTCAAGGATATCGATAGCTATCGCTCTAATTTGGAAAAGATGGAGCAGATCTTGCTGGTCATAGAAGAGACGGCTGAGTCCGATCGTAAAAACCGGGAAAAAAAAGAACAGGTAATGTCCTCTGATAGCTAAATCACCCTTTCGTTGCCACCATCGATCGGCACCTGGGCCCCGGTGGTTTTGGCAAAGAGATTTCCACACATCTCGGCTGCCAATTCCGCTACATCCTTACTGGTAATCTCGACTTTTAAGAGATTATTGGTTTTGTATTCCTCTACACTCATACCATATTGCTGGGCTCTGGCCTGGAGTATTTCCTCGCTCCAGATACCTGTATCAAAAACCGCATTAGGGTGTAGGGTGTTAATACGAATATTGTCTTGACCCCATTCGAGAGCTGCTACTCTTGCTAGTTGATTGAGAGCAGCCTTGGAGGCAGAATAGGCCGCGGCACCATAGCCAGGAGCCGGTACATTCTTAGAGCCAATGACAACCACTCGGCCAAATCTCGGAGACAATTTAAGCAAAGGGTGGGCCTCACGCAGAAGAGTTAGGTTGGCATCTAGATTTAAAGACATGACCTTGTGCCACGGTTCCATACCAAGATGAGATATCCGGCAGCTTGGTGGAAACATACCAGCATTGAGAATTAGCATATCCAAACCCCCAAAGGTATAGACCATCTTTTGCAAGGCATTGTTGATTTCGATTTCCTTGGTGACATCACAGAGGATTCCCAGAAAATTATTACTAGTATAGAGATTGGTGATCTCTGGTTGAATATCTAGTCCCACAACAGCCGCCCCTCTTTTGAGCAGAGACTCCACGCAAGCTCTACCAATACCAGAAGCCGCCCCAGTTACTAAAGCTATCTCTCCTTTTAGAGGAGGAATCCCCCCGCTGCGCTTGAGCTTGGCTTGTTCTAATTCCCAATATTCCATATCGAAGATATCTTTAACTGGTAAGGCTTTGTATCCACCAAGAGCTGTACTTCTTTGTATGATGTCGATAGTGTGATCATAGATATCAGAAGCAATAGAGGCATCCTGAGCGCTCAATCCAACCGCGCAGACCCCAAGATCTCGATCAATGATGATTCTAGGGGCTGGATCAAGCATTGTTTTTGGTTCCCGGGCATTGGGTGATTCCTCTACAAAATAGGACTGATAGCTTTTAACATAACCTTCTACATCACGTCCAAGCATTGGTAGCCTTTTGGTTCTAATTACGTGATCGGGAGTTGCCGGTCCTTGTTGTGAGATCTGCCCGATATCCTCCCTGCGAGCAAAGGACATACTTTTTGAATCACTTTTCCTGCTCAAGATGACCGGAACACTAGCAAATTGTGAGAGTTTCCTGCGCAGTCTGGCCAAATCTAAGCTTAAGGTAGTAACTTCCTCAAATACAGCACTTTGATCTATCATCCAGGCTCCTTTTTCCCTTAGATAGTTTTCGGCCAGATTGACCAAATCAATCATTCTCTCGTAAGACTGTCTGGCTGTATCCCCAAATGAGAAAATACCATGGTTTAGCAAGACCATCCCGATGGTTTTTTCTGAGGACTCAGCTCTAAAGCGCTCGGCACATAACTTAGCCAAATCAAAACCTGGCATCACATAGGGAATGATCACCACCTGATCGCCATAAATTTCCTGTATTCTTTCGAGTCCGTTACTGGTATTGGTAATGGTAACGACAGCATCAGCATGGGTATGATCTACATATTTGTAAGGTAAAGCGGCATGGAGCAGTGTTTCAACTGAAGGAGAAGGAGCATTAGAAAGAGTCATCTGGGTTTTGAGCTCATTGACCATCTGGCAATCGCTGAGATGCTCTAGTTTGACGAGATTGAGCAGATGGGGCATCCTCACTGGAGCAAAGCCAGCTTCCTCAATGCTGACTAGATCCCAGCCACTGCCCTTGATATAAAGAATATCTTCAATCTCTCCCAATATATTCTTGACCTGGAGCTTTACAGAAGTATTCCCGCCCCCGTGGAGCACCAAAGAGGCATCACGGCCCAACAAACGGGAGGTATATACCCTAAGTGCCAATTCACCTTGATACGCTTGCGATTCCTGCTCATTCCACAAACTCTGCATATTGCTTTTCCTTCGTCTTAGTGTCGATCATTTTTCAAGATACCCCAAAAGGGTCTAGTATCCTAGTGATATGTACCCAACTGATTTTTCACCAAAAATGGCAGAAACAAGTGAAGAAGAATTTTTCAGCTTTGCAGTCGAGCAAAAAGAACGTCTGGATCTGGCATTGACTGAATATTTGCAAGACTTCTCGCGCTCTCGTGTCCAAAACTTAATCGTTGAGGGTAATATCCGTATTAATGGTCAGATTGTTTACAAAAAAAATAGCCCCCTGAAAAAAGGAGATCTGCTAGAGATTACTGTGCCGCCCAACAAGGTGCTTACTGAGGTTGAAGCTCAAGCAATACCGTTGGATATTCTCTACGAAGATGAGGATTTGATCTTTGTCAATAAACAGGCAGGGCTGGTAGTACATCCATCGCCTGGTCATCCAGACGGGACATTGGTTAATGCGCTTCTGGCACATTGCAAAGATCTCAGAGGAATCGGTGGAGTAGAGCGCCCTGGCATAGTACATAGATTGGATAGGGATACTACCGGAGTTATGGTCGTGGCCAAAAATGACCATTGTCACCGAAATTTACAACAACAATTAAAAGAGAAAACCGCCCTAAGACAATATTGGGGAATTGTACATGGCTCACCGCGGCTTTCAGGCAGCACTATCAATGAGCCTATTGGACGCCATCGTATCGATAGAAAGAAAATGTCGATAGTCAGTCAAGGGGGGCGTCAAGCTATTACGCATTGGCAACTAAAAGAACGACTGGGCTCCTATAGCCTGCTTAACTTTAGGCTGGAAACTGGTAGAACCCACCAGATAAGGGTGCATTCGAGCTTTATGGGCCATCCGATTGTGGGCGATAGTCTCTATGGTTCAGGCAAGTCACCTGGAGTCAAGCTAGAAGGTCAAGCTCTGCATGCTTGGCAACTGAGTCTCAAGCATCCCAAAACAGGGGAAGAGCTCACAGTGAGTGCTCCCCCGCCTGAAAACTTTAATAAACTACTGGCTCTTCTGCGTCTTCGCACGGTAAGTTGAGGCAACATTAAGCTCTTTGAGCTGTTTAGGTTCAACTTCACTAGGTGCTTGAGTGAGAATGCACGATGCCTGTTGGGTTTTGGGAAAAGCTATCACATCGCGGATTGAGTTTTCTCCAGCTAGCAACATGACCAGACGATCCAAGCCAAAGGCAATTCCACCATGCGGTGGGGTGCCATATTCAAAGGCTTCCAAGAGAAATCCAAATTTGGCATTGGCTTCTTCTTCTGTTAGACCAATAGCGGCAAAGACCTTCTCCTGGATTTCTCTTTTGTAAATCCTCAGACTGCCTCCACCTATTTCCACTCCATTGAAAATCAGATCGTAAGCCTGGGCGCGTGCGTTCTTTAAATCATGGATATCTTCTTCCTTAGGAGCGGTAAAAGGATGGTGCAGGGCTTCTAGTCTTTGTTCTCCAGCATTCCATTCAAACATTGGAAAATCAGTGATCCAAAGAAGATTGTTCTTGCTGCGATCAATCAAGCCCAGCTCTTGACCGAGCACCAAACGCAGTCGAGATAGGGATTTATTTACTGTCTCAATATCTCCTGCTCCAAACAACAGCAGATGGCCAGGCTGAGCGCCAGTTCTCTGCATGAGGATTGTTTTTTGCTCTGGTGTCAGATTGTCCTTGATGGAGCCTATAGTGTCAATTTCCAGTTCTTCTCTGACTCTTATATAGGCTAAACCCCTTGAACCAGCTTCAAGCACTTCATTAAAAAGATCTCCACCTGGTTTGATCCTGACATTGGAAATGACATCATTGCCCAGGGGGATGGGTAAGACCTTAACCTTTCCACCTTTGGAAACAGCTTCAGAGAATACCTTAAAACCAGAGTTATGAAAAATATCTGAAACATCTACCAGTTCCAGTCCAAAACGGGTATCAGGTTTATCACAGCCATAAAGGTCCATTGCCTCACTATAGGAAAGCCGAGGAAAGGGACTTTGCAGCTCCATATTTTTAACACTGCGGAAAATATGGCAGATTAATCCTTCGTTGAGAGCCAATATTTCCTCTTGATCCATAAAGCTCATTTCCATATCCAACTGAGTGAACTCTGGCTGGCGATCTGCCCTGAGATCTTCATCCCTGAAGCAACGGGCGATCTGGTAATAGCGATCCAGGCCAGAAACCATCAACAATTGTTTAAACAGTTGTGGTGATTGAGGCAGAGCATACCATTTGCCTTCATTTACCCTTGAGGGCACCAGATAATCTCTTGCTCCTTCGGGAGTAGATCTAGTCAGAATGGGAGTCTCTACTTCCAGAAAGTTATGCTGATCTTCTAGGTAGCGGCGCATAGCTTTTACTACCTGATGGCGTAATTGAAGATTCTGGCTCATTTTTTCCCTTCTGAGATCCAGGTAGCGATACTGTAGTCGCACCTCTTCTTTGATGTTTTCATTTTCAGTCGAAGAAATTACAAAAGGTAATTGCTTATGAACAATGTTGAGAATTTCTATCTGATCGGCGTAGATCTCAATCTCTCCAGTAGATAATTTGAGATTGAGAGATTCGGCCGGACGATCACTGACTCTGCCAATAATCTTTACCACATATTCATTGCGTAGAGATTCAGCAATAGGATAGGATATTGGGGTGCGTTCCGGATCGCTGACAATCTGCACTATTCCACTGCGATCGCGTAGGTCAATAAAGATCACTCCACCATGATCTCTGCGGCGATCTACCCAACCATAGAGAGTAACAGTGGTGTTGCAATAGGTTTTATTTGGTTCTCCACAATAACAGGTTCTCATAAATTATCAGGTCAGTCAATGATATCTACTGTATAAATTTTTTTGATACAAAGCTCATTATCTAGCATTTTGTGAGGTTTTTTATGAACTCTATTTCCGATCAACAATACAAAGAAAAAATGCAACGACGCAAGGAAATACAGGATCAGCGTATCTCCCAATCTTCCAAAGAAAAAGGACTCATTATCGTCAATACTGGCAATGGTAAGGGCAAAACCACTGCAGCTCTTGGCATGGTCTTGCGCATGCTTGGGCATGGCCACCGAGTGGCTATAGTTCAGTTTATCAAAGGAGCCTGGGAACCAGCAGAAAAAAAGGCATTTTCCCATTGGAAAGAGCAATTGATATTTCATGCCATGGGTGAGGGTTTTACCTGGGAAACCCAGGATCGCCAAAGAGATACCGAGATTGCCAAATTGGCTCTCGGGCAGGGACTGGAATATATTCTGGATCCTCAATTTCGCCTAGTTCTGCTCGATGAAATCAATGTAGCCATAAAGTTAGGTTATCTTGATACAGAAGAAGTTCTCAATGCACTGGAGAAAAAACCGGAAATGACTCATGTCATTCTGACAGGTCGGGGAGCTCGTGCTGAGTTAATTGAAAAAGCCGATCTGGTAACTGAAATGACCATGATCAAGCATCCTTTTCGCGAACAAGGGATCAAGGCCCAGCCAGGCATTGAATATTGATCATGAAGCTATACCAAAAAATCTTACTCTATCTCCTGCTTACATTATTGGCCTTGGTAATGCTATTTCCGCTGCTCTGGTTGGTGGGAACTTCCTTAAAATCACCAACTGAGGATGTTTTTGCCTCTTCGATTTGGCCAAGTTCTCCCACTTTCAAAAACTTCTTTACAGTCTGGCATTCTTATCCTTTTGAAAAATATTTACTAAATAGTACAATAATTTCGCTCTCTACGGTGATATTCAATCTACTGTTTTGCTCCTTGGCTGCTTACCCGCTGGCAAGATTGGATTTTCGGGGCAAAGGGACAATTTTTGCTCTAGTTGTCTCTACTCTCATGATTCCCTTTCAAATTATCATGATTCCCCTATATATCCTGACCATTAATCTGGGTTTAAAAAACAGTATTCTTGCTGTTATTTTCCCTTCGCTGGCCTCGGCTTTTGGTATTTTTTTATTACGTCAGGCTTTTGCCAGTGTCCCCAAGGAACTCGAAGAAGCGGCCAGAATGGATGGCTGCAATGAATTAGACCTCTGGTGGTCAGTTATGTTACCTGCTATAAGACCGTCACTGTCCACCTTGGCGCTGTTTGTTTTTATAGGATCCTGGGGGGATTTTTTGTGGCCGTTGATTGTTTTAGAGGATGAGAGTTCCTATACTCTTCCTATCGGCGTAGCCAAACTCAGCAGCGCGCTTGATTTGGATTGGCGCCTGATTGCCGCAGGTTCAGTGATCTCACTGATACCAGTATTAATCATCTTTCTTGTTTTACAGAGATATCTGGTACCAAGCAATCTCAGCGCCGGTATCAAAGGATGAGTATCATGTGTTAGTGTTAACATTAATTAAGCAATCAAATATCATCAAAAGCCAGTTAATAAAATATTGGTAAACTATAAATAAAATCAGGTTAGCCAGTAGTGGTTTCATCAATTACTAAAGTAGCTGCACAATCTTTTTCCGATAGCACTCCAGCTCGTCAAACTGGAGCTCATATTCTTTTGGATAGTTTGAAGCGTCATGAGGTTAAACACATATTTGGCTATCCAGGCGGCGCCATATTGCCTATCTATGATGAATTGCATAGATTTGAATCTAGAGGTGATCTGATCCACATCTTGGTTCGTCACGAACAGGGGGCAGTACATGCAGCTGATGGCTATGCGCGGGCAACTGGCAAAGTGGGAGTCTGCATGGCCACTTCAGGACCGGGAGCTACCAATCTGGTTACAGGTATTGCTACCGCTCACATGGATTCAATTCCGCTGGTTGTAATTACTGGACAGGTACCGAGATCTGTTATTGGTACTGATGCCTTTCAAGAAACTGATATTTATGGAATTACCTTACCAATTGTCAAGCATTCTTACCTCGTCAGAAGAGCTGAAGATATTTCCAGGATAGTTGCTGAAGCTTTCCATATAGCCAGCAGCGGAAGACCGGGTCCTGTTT
Organism: uncultured cyanobacterium; assembly: GCA_903869185.1. GTDB lineage: Bacteria > Cyanobacteriota > Cyanobacteriia > Cyanobacteriales > Microcystaceae > CAISPN01. The sequence continues at coordinate 18,523 of CAIPYC010000090.1, forward strand.
TAATAGATATTCCCAAGGATGTCGGAATCGAGGAATGTGAATATTTTCCAGTTGAGCCAGGTTCAGTCAAGCTCAATGGTTATAAACCAAAATCCAAGGGTAATATCCGACAAATAGTTCCTGCATTGGAATTGATTGATCAATCTAAGCGTCCTTTGCTTTATGTTGGAGGAGGAGCTATCACTTCTAACGCTCACCAACAGATTACCGAATTAGCCGAGAGATTTGGCATCCCTGTTACCACAACCTTGATGGGATTGGGAGTTTTTGATCAACACCATAGCCTGTCATTAGGTATGCTGGGAATGCATGGTACTGCTTATGCCAATTTTGCCGTAATGAACTGTGACCTGTTGATCGCAGTTGGAGCCAGGTTCGATGATAGGGTCACTGGCAAACTGGATGAATTTGCTTCGCGTGCCAAAGTAATCCATATTGATATTGATCCAGCCGAAGTGGGTAAGAATCGCCTGCCAGATGTGCCAATAGTCGGCGATGTAATGTTTGTAGTTGAACAGTTGCTTGAAAGAGCTAAGCAGCTTGATTTGCCAACTGATTCCAAGCGAACTAGCGATTGGCTGGCCAGAGTTAAACATTGGCGGCAAGAATATCCTTTGGATGTTCCCCATTATCCTGATATTATTTCACCTCAGGAAGTAATCGTTGAAACGAGTCGACAGGCTCCCGATGCTTATTTTACAACCGATGTAGGCCAGCATCAAATGTGGGCTGCACAGTTTTTGAAGGTTGGCCCACGTCGTTGGTTATCCAGTTCTGGATTGGGAACAATGGGTTACGGAATGCCGGCAGCGATGGGTGCCAAGCTGGGCGTAGGAGATGCCCAGGTGATATGTATCACTGGCGATTCCAGTTTCCAGATGAATCTTCAGGAATTGGCTACCCTTGCCCAATATGGTATTGCGGTTAAGATAGTGATCATCAACAACGGCTGGCAGGGCATGGTGCGACAGTGGCAGGAGAGTTTTTATCAAGAGCGCTATTCTTCTTCTGATATGGTTCCAGGAATGCCAGATTTCGAGCTGTTGGCCCAGGCTTTTGGCATCAAAGGTATTCTGGTGGAAGACCCGAGTCAATTATCCAGCTCTATTGCCGAAATGCTTTCTACTCCTGGTCCTGTCCTAATGGATGTGAAGGTCAAAAGGGATGAGAACTGTTATCCTATGGTGCCACCGGGTAAGAACAATGCTCAAATGGCCGGATTATCAAAACGACCACCTACTGAAGTATTTCCTGAATCAGGAATCTGTCCTGAATGTGGACATCACAATACACAGAAAGCTAATTTTTGCGGTGAGTGCGGATCCAAATTGTAAGAACTAAAAATGGAGTTCTTATCCAGTGTTTCTCATGCCCGCTGCAATGCCATTGATAGTCAGCAGGGCGCCCCTGAGTAGTTCCTCTTTGGAATAACGGAAGTGGACAACCTCGGCTCTAGACTTGTTTGTATATTGCCGCAGAAGTTTAATGAGGGATATTTGTAAAAAGCCAAGAGGTACGATATTTTTGTTGCGCAATTGGACAGATCTTTGCAAAGCAGGATCGCCGTCTAAAAGTTTTTCATTTTCAGTGATCTTTAGAATTATCTCCTTGGTCTGAATATATTCATCAGTGATCCTCTGGAAAAGTTTTTCAAAACGCTGATAATCCTCAGGGTTGGATAGCTCTTTGACATATTGGTGAGCTATCTGCATATCCACTTTGGAAAGAGTCATCTCCACCTTGGAAATAACCATCTTGAAGAAAGGCCATTTACGATAGAAATAACGCAACAAATCCAGATTGGCCTGGGGTCTTTGGGCAATAAAATGTTCCAGAGCAGTACCTACACCATACCAGGATGGTAAGAGAAAACGGGTCTGAGTCCAGCTAAAAACCCAAGGTATAGCCCGAAGGGTGCTTATGTCCTGTTGTCCATTCTTTCTTCTGGCAGGACGCGAGCTAATCTGCAGTTGACTAATCTCAGAGATAGGAGTGATTGTCAAAAAGAAATCCAAAAAGTCTTCATCTTCATACACCAGATCCCGGTAAGCCTTTCTGGAAATAGTAGATAACTCTTCCATAATATCCTGCCAAGGTCTAATATCATCAAAACCACTGACAAGCAAACTCGATTGTACAACTGCAGATACTATGGTCTCGAGATTATAAAGAGCCAGTTCAGGCAAATTGTATTTGGATGCAAGAACTTCACCCTGTTCGGTGATTCTAATTCTGCCATTAATTGTAGAAGAAGGCTGGGCCAGAATTGCTTGGTAGGCAGGACCACCTCCACGTCCAACAGAACCACCGCGACCATGAAAAAGCCGCAATTTGACACCATACGATTTGGCTAAGTTCTCCAGAGCCTTTTGAGCTTTATGAATCTCCCAATTACTGCTGAGAAAGCCGGAATCTTTATTGCTATCGGAATAACCTACCATGATTTCCTGGAGATTATTGGGCTCAAGAGCCGATGTTTCCGGATTTCCCATTATCGCTTCTCTATAGAGTTTGAGTTTAAACAAGCTCTCCATGATATCTGGAGCTTTCTTGAGATCCTCAACAGTCTCAAACAGGGGAACAATCCTGATAGAAGTTAACCCAGTACTGGGATCATAAAGCCTGGCTTCCTTGGCTAGAAGCAATACCTCCAAAACATCACTGACATCATTGGTCATGCTGATGATATATGTATGGCAAAGATCGATCCCAAACTCCAATTGCAATTCCCTGAGTATCAAAAATGTCTTGATCGTCTCTTGGGTTTTCTCACTAAAGGGAATCTCATGTGGAATTAAAGGACGTCTAGTTTGGAGTTCCTTGACCAACCAGACAACTTTTTCATTTTCAGTAAGTTGCTTGTAGGGTGTTGAAAGCAATTGCAAATACTCAGCAATTTCAGTGAGAGTATCGGCATGACGCGAGGATTCCTGGCGAAAATCCAGCCTAGTCAAATTAAAACCATAGATTTCAACTTGAGCTATCAGTTTATCTATTTCCTTGCAGTTTAAACCGGTGTCAATGAGACTTTTGCGTATCAGTAGCAGTTCTTTGAGAAAATCCTGACCGGTTTGGTAGTAATTGACTACCTTGGGTGTTTGTGAGAATTTTTTGCTTTCTTCTGGACTAACTACAATTTCGTTATGCCTGCGGGTATTTTCTAACCGAGTTTGAATATAATTGAGCTTCAATCTGTATGGTTCTTGACGATAGCGAATAGAATACTTGTTATAAATCTCTGGCATTTTCTGCTTATCTTCTTCCAGAGACTCGAGTACTTTATCTGAGACATTGGTCCAATGCAAGGACAAACTCAATAGCTCGGTTAACTCTTTGATTGATTGGATATATTTTCCTATAACCAGATCCCTCTGATATCTGGCAGTTTGCCAGGTTACTTCCGGTGTAACTGAAGGGTTGCCATCGCGATCTCCTCCAACCCAGGAACCGAAGTAGCAAAAATTATTCTTGGGGGGTTTTATTTGCGGAAAAACATCATTTAGGGATTGTTTAAAACGATCTGCAAGATTGGGCATCGCCTCAAACAAAACTTGATCAAAATAGTGGAGAGTGTATTCCACCTCATCGAGAACAGTCGGCTTGAATTGATGCAGCTCATCGGTTCTCCAGCAGAGGCGGATTTCCTCCATTAGCTGATTTTTTGCGTCATTGACATCCCAGGAACTCTTAAGTCCCAGATTGTGATTAGATTCATCAGCTTTATCAATTTGTGAGAGTAAATGTGCGATACGCCTTTGTTTTTTACGGATAGTATCGCGCACTATTTCAGTAGGATGGGCAGTAAACACCAAGGATATATCCAAGTCGCCAATAAGCCGCTCTATCATTTGAGGAGGAACATTCAGTCGCTTCAGGTAGGCAAATAACCAGGGAAAGTTACCGGCTTTTAAAATTTCATCCTCGGAGGTTCCAGCAACTTTTTGAATATAGCCAGGATATTGATTCTCTTTAGATTGCTGAATTTCATATCTCTGGTAAGAATCCTTGCGGATGAGTAATTGTTCTCGTTGTTCGTAGTGTTGTTCAACTATGTTGATTAGCTGGAAATATAAGGCAAAGGCCCGAACTGCCTTGATAGCATCATTGAGATCCAATTTTTCAACTACCTTGATGATTGAGGATTGAGCTTGTTCGGTTGCCTGTCCTTCTGGGGAGGACATCTTGCGCATAGATCTCAATAGCTCTAGTAAATCTGGACCACATTCACCGAGAATGACTTTTTCCCAGAGATCATGAATCATGTCGAGGCGACGCCGCATGAAGAATTCTGAAGTCAAGTCATCTGAATCGGTTTTAACACTATGGAGAATCTCTGAGTTTTTCAAAATATAGCTCATGTAAATCCCAAGCACCTAGATAGAATATCCCCAATTTTTTAGAAGTTAGAGATTAATCTACGATCAGCACAATATATAAATAATATTTGAGTTTAGGTAATCAATACCTTTATTTTTTAGAATAGCAATGCAATTTCAAAGGCAATGTCCGTTACGAACATTCAATCGAAGAATTTAGCAAGGGTAGACTCTCTCCCCGCAACATTTCCTCACTGAGTTTTCCTGCTTCTAGAGTTTTATCCAACAACAGTGCGGCCAAATGGCCAGTTATGATAAACAAACCACCAGCTACTCCAAGAGCTAATTGAGTTATTTGGGTTTTATTCATTTTTCTAAATTTTTCTCAAACTCCTTCCTCAAATCTACTCTAGGTTTGAACAAAATGGAAACTATTTTTGGTCATATCATGTTAGCATAAGTAAAGTTTTGAGTCGGCAGCATAGCCAAGTGGTAAGGCAGAGGTCTGCAAAACCTTTATCCCCCAGTTCGAATCTGGGTGCTGCCTTGGTTTTTATACTAGGAAACAAAAAGCAAGATTTGATTATTTTCTTGCTTTCTCGATTCTATGAGTTCAGATTATGCTATGGCCATAGCGGGGTGTTCCCAGCGACCTACGGCTTTACCTATAACTGAAAGCTCCTCCATCAGACGATCAAAATGATCAGGCGTGAGGGATTGTGGTCCATCTGAGAGGGCTTTGGCTGGGTTGGGATGAACTTCAATCATCAAAGAATCCGTACCGGCAGCAATAGAAGCCATAGCCATAGCTGGTACGTATTCAGATCTTCCTGTGCCATGACTGGGGTCAATCATCACCGGTAAGTGGGTTAATGATCGCAGCACGGGTAGTACGGAAAGATCTAGTGTATTGCGGGCATATTGCCTATCAAAACCACGAATTCCTCTTTCACAGAGAATTACATTGGGGTTACCTGCTGCCAGGATATATTCAGCAGCCATCAGCCATTCTTCAATAGTTGCTGACATCCCTCTTTTTAAAAGTACAGGTTTGTTTTGGGCACCAATTTTCTTAAGTAGGGAGAAGTTCTGCATATTGCGGGCTCCCACCTGCAATACATCGGCTACCTCGGCAATCTTGGCAATATCAGGTGAATCCATCACTTCTGTGATGATACCAAGTCCACTGGCATCTCTTGCCGCAGCAAGAAGCTCTAATGCACTCTCTCCATGACCCTGAAAAGCATAGGGAGACGTCCTGGGTTTGTAGGCACCGCCACGCAGGAAACTGGCGCCTGCAGACTTGACTCGCAGGGCCGTTTCTATAATCATTTCTTCGTTTTCAACCGAACAGGGACCAGCAACCACTACTATAGGACGGTTGCGACCGATAGTAACTGTTCCGTTGGGAGTAGGAACCTTTATATCTGTAGGCTCACCTTGGCGGTATTCCAGGCTGACTCGCTTGAATGGTTTCTCAACAGATAGAACATGCTCAATGGCGGGGCTCAATTCCTGAATTCTCAGGGGATCTAGAGCAGCAGTTTCGCCAACCAATCCAATTACCACCTTGTGCTTACCTACTATTTTCTCGGGAGAGAGCCCCCACCCACTGAGCTCCTGAGTGACTTTTTCAATTTCGGCCTCAGAAGTGCCGACTTTCATCACAACGATCATGATAATGAAATTTCCTATTATTGTGAATTCTTACTTCTATTAAAGCAAGGCTTTTGAATTTATTTGTAGTTTTTTCTGGATAATTATTATTTGGAACGCAAGGCTCTGGACATTCGGGCAAAGTTGAGCTTGAAATCTGACCAACCAAGAAGACTACCAGCTCTATCGACCTCCCAGGAGGAAGATAGTATTCCGTATGTCAATCCAAATACACCAAGTCCAAATAACCCTAGACTTATTGTCAATACAATGTAAGGCGGAAGCTTGACTCCTGCATTGACAACCAGATAGGCAATGAAGAAAGATGACATACCCAAAACAGTAGGAATTCCACTGAAGAAAGCCATTCTTTTAACCATTCTCTGTGTGATTTCTTGGGGAATACCTTGGTCTTTTGTCTTGACTTTTGGCTCGGTTTTTTTTGGTGTCTTTTTCTTTTTGGGCTTTGGCTCAAAAGGGAGAGGTCTATCTCCAGTACCTGGGGAGGACATAGTTGATAGATTAACGACGAATACCGAGACTGCCAATGATGGATTGGTAGCGCTCTTGAGAATCTTTTTGAATATAGAGCAGAAGGGATTTTCTTTGGGCAATCAACTTCAATAGTCCCCTGCGCGAAGAGTGATCTTTGGGATTACCTTGCAGGTGTTGGCTGAGTTGATTGATTCTTGCTGTCAGAAGAGCTACCTGAAGCTCGGATGAGCCTGTATCTGTTTCGTGCTTTTGGTATTGAGTTATTATTTCCTGTTTTCTGTCTTGAGTAAGTGCCATCTTGTTCTATTCTTGCTTGGAATTGCTACAATCAACAATTCTACCATCTTTTTGGGTTTTATTGGGTACTATGTGAGATTCAATGAATTCAATAATCACATCGAGTCCCAAGCGGGATTTGAGGTTAGTAAAGACAAATGGCTTATTTTGGCGCATCAATTCAGAATCCCTTTTCATGACCGAGAGATCGGCTCCAACATAGGGTGCAAGATCTATTTTGTTGATTACCAAAAGATCTGATTTAGTGATTCCAGGGCCTCCTTTGCGAGGGATTTTATCGCCAGCAGCTACATCTATAACATAGATTGTTATATCTGCCAGTTCGGGGCTGAAGGTGGAGGCTAGATTATCCCCGCCACTTTCGACAAACAAAAGCTCTAAATCAGGATAGCGCTTTTCGAGTGAAGAAATAGCCGCGATATTCATGGAAGCATCTTCGCGAATGGCGGTGTGTGGACAGCCTCCGGTTTCAACACCTATAATACGTCCACTCTCGGCAAGAGCTTGTGATCTAACCAGAAATTGAGCATCTTCTTGAGTGTAGATATCATTGGTGACCACTGCGATCTGGTATTTGCTACTCATGGCTTTACAAAGTTGATCGACTAGAGCGGTCTTACCAGAGCCGACTGGTCCGGCTATGCCAACACGAAGGTTATTCATGAATATCTTGGATGAACTTAATCTTAAGGTGAGTCTCTAGAATTAAATTAGAGGAATAATCAAAAAAATGAGATGAATTTTTATGAAACTTTTTAATAATTATATACTATCAAAGTGGCACCGTCCATTGGTATAAAGGCGGTTATCCTATATCTTCTAGAAGGTTGCACAATGCTGAGTTGTTATGGTGCTGAACAAGCAGATTAAGTTAAAATCAAAGACGGAACATATGAGAACTTGCTCACCAGGTTAAACAACATGGATTTACCGATAACAGCTGTGCAAAGTGCTTATTACAGCGAAGTTTCCTTCAGGACACCCCCTCCAGATCTTGAATCTCTTCTACTCAAAGAGAGAATAGTCTATTTGGGAATGCCACTGTTTTCCTCCGATGAGGTTAAACAACAAGTAGGTCTTGATGTAACTCAATTGATCATCGCTCAGCTGCTCTACCTGCAGTTTGATGATGCTGACAAGCCTATTTTCTTCTACATCAACTCCACAGGAACTTCCTGGTATACTGGAGATGCAATTGGTTTTGAAACTGAAGCATTTGCCATTTGTGACACTATTGGCTATATCAAACCTCCTGTGCATACCATTTGCATCGGTCAGGCTATGGGTACGGCGGCTATGATCTTGGCATCTGGAGAAAAGGGCTTCCGTGCCAGTTTACCCCATGCTACGATTGTCCTGAGTCAAAACCGTACCAGAACTCAGGGACAGGCTACTGATATTTCTATTCAGGCCCAGGAAGTACTGAAAAACCGGACTTCTATGTTGGAAATCTTTTCCAAGAATACAGGTCAAACTCCAGAAAAAATCTCCAAAGACATGGAGCGGAGTTTCTATCTGACTCCGGCAGCTGCCAAGGAGTATGGATTGATTGATATAGTCCTTTCCAGTCGAAAAGATCTGCCAAAGCTCCCTTCACTTCAAGCGTAATTTTTTTGTAAATATTTTTTTGGTTTAATCCTATGCCTATTGGTGTTCCCAGTGTTCCTTATCGTTTACCAGGTAGTCAGAATGAGAGATGGATAGATATCTATACCCGTCTAAGTCAAGAGCGAATTATTTTTCTTTCTCAGGAGGTCAATGATTCTATTGCCAATCGGATTGTTGCCTTTCTCTTGTATTTGGATTCAGACGATCCCAGTAAGCCCATATATCTTTATATCAATTCCCCTGGTGGTTCGGTAACCGCCGGAATGGCCATATACGATACGATGCAATATATTAAGGCAGATATCATCACCATCTGTGTTGGACTGGCTGCCTCGATGGGTGCATTTTTGCTGGCAGCAGGTACTCCCGGCAAACGCCTAGCTCTTCCCCATTCTCGTATCATGATCCATCAGCCCTCTGGTGGTGGTCGCGGACAAGCTACAGATATCGAGATCACTGCTAGGGAAATCCTGCGCACAAGAGATGAACTAGATCAAATCCTAGCTGAACGTTCAGGCCAACCCATTGAAAAAATCAAGAAAGATACCAATCGTGATTACTACATGTCTGCCGGAGAAGCCAAGGATTACGGTTTGATTGATCAAGTCATTGAAGATCGCCTCTAGGTACAATATTGTCTTTGCTTGATTGCCTGCTCAATAGTTTGGAATATAGAGGAATTGATCTGACTCTAGAGAGGATCACCTCCCTTCTGGCTCACCTCGATAATCCTCATCTGAAATTTCCCATCGTCCATGTAGCAGGTACTAATGGCAAGGGTTCGGTTTGTGCCTATCTCTGCTCTATTTTGACAGAGGCAGGCTACAAGAGTGGACTTTACATATCGCCTCACCTGGTAGATTGGAATGAAAGAATATCGATCAATAAAAAGCTTATCCCTCTGGAGGAATTAACCGAGCTAGTTGCCCAGATTATTGATTTGAGTCAGAGAGAATCAATTCCTGTTACCCAATTTGAGACCATTACGGCAGCGGCTTGGCTCTATTTTGCCCAAAACTCTGTAGATATTGCAGTGATAGAAGTTGGACTCGGTGGTCGTCTCGATGCTACCAATGTAGTTGCCAATCCTTTGGTGACAGTTGTCACTTCAATTTCTCATGATCATACACAGCAACTAGGACCGGCTCTCACTGATATTGCCAGAGAAAAATCCGGAATTTTAAAGCCTTACACCCCAGCTGTTGTCGGTCGGTTGCCCCCAGATGGGGCGGAAGTTATCCAAAAAAGAGCTCAGGAACTCAATTCACCCATTTCCTGGATCACTCCAGCAACTGAAAATATGGGTTCTGTAAAATGGCAGGATCTGCTTTACCAATTGCCGCTCAATGGTGATATTCAATTGCAAAATTCAGCTTTAGCAATTGCCGTCTGTAGGATTCTCTCCAAAGGACAATGGCAGATACCAGATGAAGTGATTGTCAAAGGTATTGCTTCTACCAAATGGCCAGGGCGATTGCAATGGTTAAACTGGCGCGGTAAAACCATATTGGTTGATGGAGCCCATAACAGCGCTTCTAGCCAAGCTTTGAGAAATTATATAAACAGGCTAAATAAACCAGTGGAATGGTTCATAGGCATGATTTCCACCAAAGATCATCAACAAATACTCAGTAATCTTTTAAAAAAAGGAGATCGCCTTAACGTTGTTAGAGTTCCTAGTAATCTCAGCTGTGATCCGCAATATTTAGCCAATCTGGCCGGGACAATCTGCCCTGAACTAGAACAGATTGAGGTTTACAGTGATCTTCTTGAAGCACTAGAGCGAGCGGACTGCCAAGAAAGGCTATTGGTTGTAACCGGTTCTCTCTATCTCGTTGGCTATTTGTTGGCCGACCAACCTACCCAATCTTGAGGCTTTAAAAAGACTTCATACAATTCGGATTCTGGAGTACCTGGCTCGGGCTGATATCCATATTCCCATCGTACCAATGGAGGCAAAGACATCAGGATTGATTCTGTTCGTCCGTTGGTCTGTAAACCAAAAATAGTTCCCCTATCGTATACAAGATTGAATTCTACGTATCGGCCGCGTCTATAGAGCTGGAAATCTCTCTCACGCTGACCATATTCGATAGATTTTCTTCTTTCTACAATGGGTAAATAAGCGGGTAAGAAGGCCCTGCCACAAGATTGCACAAAACTGAAAACATCCTGCCAGGATCTTGAAGCATCGGGCAGATCCAATCCTTTAGCGGGCGAATCCTCTTGATTTCCTCTATATAGCGGAGATTTGCCATCTTGATAGTCAAAGAAAATACCACCTATACCACGTGCTTCCTGACGGTGCTTAAGATAAAAATATTCATCACACCAGGGCTTAAATACTGGATAATATTCTGGACAATGTCCATCACAGGCAGCTTTTAATGTTTTATGAAAATGAGCCGCATCTTCATAAAAAGCATAGTAAGGAGTCAGATCAGCTCCTCCCCCGAACCACCAGACAGGTCCAGCTTCAAAATATCGATAGTTGAGATGGACAGTGGGGATGTAGGGACTACGAGGATGCAGTACCATCGAAGTTCCCGTAGCATAAAAAGAATGGCCTGCCGCTTCAGGTCTTTGTTGCAAGATCGAAGGCGGTAGACGATCGCCCCATACCTGCGAAAAATTTACACCGCCTTGTTCAAAAATCTCTCCATTTTTTATAACACGAGAACGACCACCGCCTCCTTCTTCCCTAGTCCAACTATCTTCTCTGAATTGGGCAGTTTCTTCTAGTTGCCCCAAAGCTTGGCAAATTTCATCCTGAAGCCCAAGCATGAATTGGTGAACCTGAGTTTTAGCATCTAATGGTGGTAGACTTGAGGGGTTTGTTATATTTTCAGCAATGGTCATTTTATATAGTTATGTTTTTACTTTCAGTATTACTCTAATGCTTATTGTGTTTCTGGAATATCAAGTAGAATCGTTTTTTTACAAAAATACATTCTCAAAATTATTTTCTTCTATAATATATGATCAATCTATACTTTTTTGTGCCACCGAGGCAGATTGATGATCGTCCTCAATTTTTCTTTTAACTTCATTTTTTCCAAGGGAGACAATTTATACTGCTACAAGACCTACCGTGTGGAAAGCCCGGCTTCGATTGAGGTATTGTGGAAGAAATTGAGCAACCTGGCCGATGTGTCCTGGAATCCACTCTTTGCTAAGACTGATGTGCCTATTGGCTTGATTGTAAAACCAGGGCTGATTTTTCAGGCGGTTACCCGACTAACGCCTATTCCCATCAGGTTGTTTGTAGAAAATGTCAGACCAGGGCGAATGCTGAGCATCAGGATCATTGCTCTGCCGGGAATTGAGCAGAAAATCACCTATCAAATGGAATCGACTCTGCGCGGAACATACCTGACTTGCTCTATTACCCTGCGCGGTTGGCTTTCCCCGCTTGTGTGGTGGTTGATTCATTCAGATTGTGCGAAAATGATCAACGAGCTGGCTCTTGCTGTTGAAAAATGAGTTGATAGTTAAATAGTTAGGAGTCATAATAACCTGTCGAAACCTTTACAGAGCCAATTTTTGACCAAATTCTCAAAAACACCAGAGCCAAAATGATGCAATTTGTGATGTTGTAAATTGCTTTTTTGGTAATTACCGATGCTTTTTCCTGCACCTCGGCAGCTAGAGAATCTGCATATTTCTTTCCTAAATTATCAAGTCCAAGCCTCATTCTTTCCCTGGAGTCAACCAATGATAAACCGTAAAAAGTCGCCCCATTGTTGTCGACATGCATTTGCTGGGCTAATTGTTTTATCTGGTTGACATCTGTCATGGTTTGAACTTTATTTTCAATATTACTTATTTCCCCAAATCTCCGGTTTTGGAACTGTATCGATTTTTCAATATTTATCTGTACAAG
>CAIPYC010000091.1 GCA_903869185.1 uncultured cyanobacterium
CTTATTACGACAGGAACTACAATTCTCATGGATTTATCGCCACCCCATCAGCAGCCCCTCCAGCCCCTGCAGCCAATGTCCCCTTTGAATTTTCCCCGGAACAGGGATTCATGTTGGGTATACCACTATTTATTGGACTGAGATATCTCAAGAAAAAAAGAGCTTAAACACTTTACTTTAAGTCCCGGATCCCACAAAGGGCGAGGGACTTTTAGGGTTGTGAGCAAATAGCGTTTTCTAGATAGGATTTATATTGACAAACTGATCTGCTAATTCTAGCCATCTCAATGTAGCAGTTTCAATTTTTTCATTGAGCCGGTCCAAATCGCTGGAAGTTTGCTGTAGCTGATTATAATCCGAGGGATCAAACTCAGACAGTATTAGCTCTAGTTTGCGCTTGTCTTGTTCCATGATATGGATCTGTTTTTCTAGCTTTTGATATTCTTGCAGTTGCTTATTGGAAACTTTGCCATTGTCTTTAGTAGGAGGGATAATTTTTTTATCTTTTTTAACTACTGGTTCTACTTTTTCTTGTTGAGCTTGTTTTTGTTCAAGATAGAGAGAATAATTGCCCATATATTTCTGCAAATTACCCTCTTGCTCAAAAGCAAAAATAGTATCAACTGTGCGATCTAAGAAATAACGATCGTGAGATACTACAATTACACAACCGTTAAAATCCTCCAAATAGTCTTCTAAAACAGCCAAAGTCTGAACATCCAAATCATTGGTAGGTTCATCTAAAATTAAGACATTGGGAGCGCTCATTAAGATCCTCAGGAGAAATAATCTTCTTCTTTCGCCGCCAGAAAGTTTAATCAAAGGTGAGTACTGCTGAGCGGGAGGAAAGAGAAATCGCTCTAGCATTTGGGATGCTGTGATAACAGAGCCATCAGAGGTCTTGACCAGTTCCGCTTCATCTTTGAGATAATCAATAACTCTTTGCTGAGCATTTGTGAGCATATCATCACAATGCTGATCAAAATAGCCAATATGTATTGTCGATCCAATCTCAACAGAGCCAGCATCAGGAGTAGTTCGATTGGTGATAATATCCATCAAGGTGGATTTGCCTGCTCCATTGCTGCCAATGATCCCTATACGATCTTCTGGCTGAAAACTATAGGCAAAGTCACGTATCAAAACCTTTTCATTGTAAGACTTGAAAATATTTTTTAGTTCAATTACCTTCTTGCCGATACGCCGGCTAGCGGTTGTGATATCCACCTTGCCCTGAAGTGGCTTGAATTCCCTCTCTTGCATTTGCCTGACTCGTTCGATCCTGGCTTTTTGTTTAGTGCTGCGAGCCTTGGGTCCTTTTTTGAGCCATTCGAGTTCTCTTCTGAGTATCCCGCCAAATTTACGCTGAGTACTTGTGGCTGATTCATCTGCTTGGGCTTTTTTCTCGAGATAATAGCTGTAGTTCCCCGCGTAGCTCAAAAGCTCGCCTTGATCAATCTCCAAAATATTATTGGTCACTTTATCTAGGAAATAACGATCATGGGTGATCAACAAGAGCGCACCTTGATAACGACTCAAATAGGTTTGCAACCATTCGACTGACTCAGCATCGAGATGATTGGTAGGCTCATCCATCAACAAGATATCGGGAGTTGAAATCAAGCTACTGGCCAAAGCAATCCTCTTGCGATAACCACCAGAGAGTTCAGCGATCTTTTTATCTAAATCATGAATTCCCAACTTATCAAGAATGATCTTGGCATTATTTTCGAGCTCCCAAGCGCCCGAAGCCTCCATCTCTTGAGAAAGCCCAGATAGGCGATTGCTCAATTTCTCAAGATCTCCGGTACCTTGGAGCAGTTTTTGTGAAATCTCTTCGTACTCACGAATAAGGCTCATTTGTTCGGTACTATCTGAGAATACCTGTTCTAAAACTGTTTTATTCTCATCTAGTTCGCTTTGTTGGGAAAGATAAACCACTTTGGTATTTTGGCTAAAGCAAATTTCTCCCGCATCAGCCTGTTCTATGCCAGCGATGATCTTGAGCAGAGTTGATTTACCAGAGCCATTTGTACCAATTAAGCCAATTTTATTACCTTTTGAGAGAGAAAAATTGGCATTACCAAGAACCTCCTTAATACCAAAGTCTTTCTTGAGTGAGCGCACTGTCAGGAGGTTCATAGATTTTTTTTGGAGAATATCCTTCGATTATAGAATAGAGATCAATTAGAAACCGCCAATAATCTGGGCAAGATACTCGTCATGTTTGCCCAGTAGCATTTCCTTGTTTAGTGTACTATTGAGCTGAATAATCCGAGCAATGCAGCCAGTCCAACCAGTTTGGTGACTCGCCCCGATTCCCGAACCATCATCACCGTGGAAATATTCATAATACAAAAGCAGATCCTTCCAATGTGGATCATTTTGGAATTTGGATGATTTACCGTAGACAGGACGACCTTTGTGATCATCCTTGAAGAAAAGACGACCCAATCGCTCACCTAAATCTTTGGCTACTTCAAAAAGCGTCATATATTGACCAGAGCCAGTTGGGCATTCTATAGTAAAGGAATCACCATAGAATTGATAATAACGAAGAAGAGCCCCATAGAGGAGTAAGTTGACTGGTATCCAAATAGGTCCGCGCCAGTTAGAGTTTCCACCAAACATTCCCGTGTTTGAATCACCCGGCAAATATTGCACAGATAAATTCTGCCCAAGATGATCGAAAATAAACGGATTATCTAAGTAATAGCGAGATAACGACCGAATGCCATAGGGGCTTAGAAATTCATTTTCATCTAGCACACGGCTGAGAATACGGCGAAGCTTTTCCTCGTTGACAATCGAAAGCATACGATGACCAGAGACGCCAGGTTCTGAAGGAAGATGTATATTGGCGGCCAATTCACTGTGTCTCTCCAAAAATTGAACTGCCTTTTTGGTAAAGTTGGGTAATTTTGCCAGATCATCTTCAGAAAAAATAGCAACAGCCATCAGTGGCAGCAAACCAACCATTGATCTAACCTTTAATCTCGTGCCAGAACCATCTGGAAGACAGAGGACATCATAGAAGAATCCATCCTCTTCATCCCACAGCTCATCTTCGTTTTGTCCAATACGATCCATTGCTCCTGAAATCCACATGCTATGCTCAAAAAACTTGGAAACATATTCTTCATAGAGTGGATCCTCAAGTGCCAGTTCAGCGGCAATACGCAACATCTGTTGACTGAAAAACACCATCCAACTTGTTCCATCAGCCTGTTCTAGATAGCCGCCAGTAGGTAGCGGGGAACTACGATCAAATAATCCTATGTTATCTAACCCAAGAAAACCACCCTGAAAGACATTATTACCGCTTCTATCTTTGCGATTTACCCACCAAGTAAAGTTGATAAGCAGTTTAGAAAAAGCATATTTAAGGAAATTTGTATCTCCCTGTCCATTGTTGCGTATTTTGTCGTTTATATATGTCTGAATTGTTGCCCAGGCATGGACGGGCGGATTAACATCGCTGAAATTCCATTCATAGGCAGGAATTTGCCCATTTGGATGCAAATAATCATTGCGCAACATCAAATCGAGCTGTGATTTAGAAAAGTCCGGATCAACTATGCTTAACGGGATCATATGAAATGACAGATCCCAAGCCGCAAACCAAGGATATTCCCACTTGTCGGGCATTGAGATGATGTCATCATTGAACATATGTGACCATTCACTATTGCGAATTTTAGGAGACTCATCTATGCCATCTTTGTCAATATAGGCCCCATGTTCTTCTAGCCATTTATCTAGATCATAGTAAAAGTATTGCTTGGTCCAGAGCATACCAGCAAGAGCTTGACGTATGACGTTAGTCCTATCTTCATCTCCCTTGATATTTGGAGGAGTAATTGAGTTATAGAAAGCGTCGGCATCCTCGATTCTCTCTTGAAAAATCTCCGTGAAACCCTCAAAAGGATCTCCTTCTAGGTTTTTATTGGACAGTCGCAGTTGAATAACTTTGGTCTCTGCTGAGCCAATATTTAAAATATGGTGAGCAGAAACTTTCGTTCCCTGTTCTTGCGGATTAACGGCATCAGTTTTTCCCTTAACAACATAGTCATTAATCCCATCTTTAACGTAAGGATTATTGTTGGCAGTACCAAAGAGACGCTCTTGATTTGTTTCATTTTCGGTGAAAAGAAATGGAGTTGTCTCTTGAGTATAGAAATAGTAATCACCTAAGCTACCATGAATTCGGTGATTCTCATGGTGGACAAGTAGGGTGTTGTCTCCTTTTTTTTCAATTAAAGGCTTAGCTTGAGGATCATCTACAGCCCAGGTATTGCGAAACCACAGTGTTGGCAAAAGATGAAGGGGCGCTTCTTCGGGACCTCGATTGACAATACTGATTTTTATTAAAATATCTTGGGGATCATTTTTGGCATATTCCACAAAAATATCAAAATAACGATCTTCATCAAATATGCCCGTATCCAGTAACTCGTATTCTGGCTCTTCTTTACTGCGGCTCTGATTGGTTGCTACAAGATCATCGTAGGGATAGGCATTGTGTGGGTACTTGTAAAGATATTTGAGATAGGAGTGAGTGGGAGTACTATCTAGATAGAAATAGTATTCCTTGACATCTTCTCCATGATTTCCCTCACTATTGGTCAAGCCAAACATGCGTTCTTTAATTATCGGATCTTTTCCGTTCCAGAGCGCTATAGCAAAACACAGTAACATATGATCATCACAAATACCGCCTATTCCATCTTCTCCCCAGCGATAAGCGCGAGATCTAGCCTGATCATGAGAAAAATAATTCCAAGCATTACCATCGGTAGAGTAATCTTCTCTGACAGTTCCCCATTGTCTTTCGCTAAGATAGGGACCCCATTTTTTCCAAGGGAGTTGCTTTTGCTGAAGTCTTTCTTTTTCTCTATTTTCGTTTGTCAACATAGGATTTTTTCTCTCCTGAATAATGATCAAGCTAAAAAAACAAAGACCCCGGAAACCGAGGTCTGAAAATGATGATTTAAATTATTCTTTGATTTCCAATAACTTGAGATCAGCTAGTTTTATATCCTGAGCTAATCCAAGTGCTCCCAAAAAGGCTATGGTAAGCCATGTCAAATCAATTTCCCACCAAGCCAAACCATGGCGAGCGGAATATTGACAGGAATGATGATTGTTGTGCCATCCTTCGCCGAAAGTTAAAAGTGCGACCCACCAGCAATTGGTAGAATTGTCACCAGATTGATAGGTTTTATACCCAAATTTGTGGGTAGCGCTATTGACAAACCATGTTACGTGAAAAACCAAGACTAGACGTACAAATATTCCCCAAATAACCCAAGACCATCCACCTATGGCAAATAGAATCAATCCCAAAGCAACTTGTACTGGGATAAAGTATTTTTGCATAAATTGATACACAGGATCGCCCGAGATGTCTTTTGTATAGCGATCAACAAATTCACTGGCTGGATTTTTACAGAGCATCCAATTAAGATGGCTCCAGAGAAAGCCCTTATTGGAATCATGTGGATCTTCAGGAGTATCAGAAAACTTGTGATGTATACGATGCAAACCAATCCACTCAATAGGACCACCTTGGCAGGCCAATGTTCCACAGAACACGAAGAAATACTCTAACCATTGGGGAGTCTTAAAACTACGATGGGTCAGCAGCCTATGATAACCCAAGGTAATACCGAGCCCTGCAGTTACCCAATAGAGAAAGAAAGTTACCCCCAATGCACCCCAGCTAAAGTTACTTGGAAATAATGCTAAAAGGGCAATCAAGTGTATAACACTCATGTAGATGATAATATTCCAGTCTGGAATAAATTTTTCGGACGTGACAACATTCATGTGGTAACCTTATCGAGATACAAGGATGGACGAACTATTTCTGGAAAAACTCTACGTAAAATACCATGGTAATGAATGCTATAAAAGAAATCAAACTCTAGAAAATCTTTAATATAGGCAATCTTGCCATCCAAATTAAAAAGCGCTTTTTTTGCTTTATGGAACA
Source organism: uncultured cyanobacterium (assembly GCA_903869185.1). GTDB lineage: Bacteria > Cyanobacteriota > Cyanobacteriia > Cyanobacteriales > Microcystaceae > CAISPN01. Next base: position 5,996 of record CAIPYC010000091.1, read on the forward strand.
TTTGAACATTCTAAGAGCGGCAGAAGAAGCTCTTCTACCCATCTTTTCCGAAATTGACAACCAGGTCAAGCAAAATCTGAGAAAAGTTCTTCAAGCTTTTTGCAACCACCGTGTTGGAGTATACCATTTTAGCTCTGTCACAGGCTATGGATACAGTGACCTAGGGCGCGATACCTATGATATCATTTTGGCTGAAATTTTTCAAGCAGAAGCGGCCTTGGCCAGAGTTCAGCTAGTCTCTGGTACTCATGCTATTGCTTGTGCCCTCTATGGTATTCTCCGTCCAGGAGATGAAATGCTCTCGCTCACAGGCGCTCCCTATGACACTTTAGAGGAAGTAATCGGTTTGAGAGGAGATGGTCAAGGTTCATTAAAAGATTTTGGTATATCCTACCGTCAAATTGATTTAACGGAATATGGAGAGGTAAACTGGGAAGCAATCTCGACAGCAGTTAATCTACAGAAGACTCGGTTGGTTTTTATTCAAAGATCCTGTGGATATTCCTGGAGAGCTAGTCTTTCAATTTCGCAAATTGAACGAATTATTAAAATAGTCAAGCAACAAAATCCCAATGTAGTTTGTTTTGTAGATAACTGCTATGGTGAATTTGTAGAAAATAATGAACCAACCGGAGTCGGGGCTGACTTGATGGCCGGATCGCTCATTAAAAATCTTGGCGGTACAATTGTAACTGCAGGTGGATACCTGGCAGGCCGGGCCAAATACGTGGAAGCAGCAGCCCGACGCCTCACTTCGCCTGGCATTGGTAGCCATCTAGGTGCAACTTTTGACCAGAATCGTCTACTTTTTCAAGGACTTTTTCTAGCTCCACAGATGGTGGGCGAATCCCTCAAGAGCGGGCATCTGATTGCCCATGTTTTTGATAGTTTGGGTTATCAGGTTAATCCTAAACCTCTACTTCCAAAAAGAGATGTTATTCAGGCTGTTGCTTTGGGTTCTCGGGAAAAGTTGATCGCTTTTTGTCGCGCTATACAAAAACTATCCCCAGTAGGTTCTTATTTAGAGCCTGTTCCTTTTTCCACGCCCGGATATCATGACGAGTTGGTGATGGCGGGAGGAACATTCATTGAGGGCAGCACTTCAGAGCTTTCCGCAGATGGTCCTCTAAGAGAACCATACATAGTCTTTTGCCAGGGTGGTACTCATTGGACACATACCTCTTTGGTACTGGAATCCCTTTTAGAGGAATTCAATAATCTACTGTAGTCCATAAAGACTTAGTAAGAAAATTATCCCCAAGGCAAGGACTCCAAATATCAGTAGGTTTTTCTGGTTTGGCGTTAAGGTGTTGACTCCAAAACCATATTTTAAATTCTCACTAAAGCCAGAGGGGGCATTTTTTGAGCCAATATTGACAAAAATATTTTTGCTTGCGCCACAAACGGGACAATGCCATTGCTGAGGCAATTGCTCAAAAGACGATCCAGGCAATATATTGGTCTTGCTGTCTCCTTTTTCTGGGTCGTAGACATAGCCACATACCCGACATTCATGGGCAGAGAGAGCCAGTTCGGCAAGAGTTTTCTCTGTTGGACGATCGTTCATAGGTCTAGATTCAA
>CAIPYC010000092.1 GCA_903869185.1 uncultured cyanobacterium
AAACCAATGACCCCAAACCAGATAGCCGCTATTCGTGCGGTCTCTAAAATCTTGCAATACAATGTAACGGTTCCAGAGCGATTGCTCACCCACAATGCCAAGGAGACTTTAAGAGTATATCGCCTGGTGGAGACCCGACCAATCGAAGCTGCGACTCTGGCACTCAAATACCAGGCTACCTATGGCAAACCATTAGCTTCAACCGAAAGGCTGTCAAAGCACAAAGTCGGCACACTATTGACCCAGTTGGTACATGCCGGGGTACGTATTGAAAAGAGTGAGGGAAAATGGCGGACCCTAAGCTAGAGCCTATTGCTCTTGTGGCGTGGCTATTGAGGAGCGATGAACCCGTGGACAGTTTCAAAGAAGCCCTGTTGCCATCTGCCCAAAAAGCTATCAACGTCTATAATTTATTGACCAAAAAACCAAGGTTGACAGCCGATATCCACTCGCAGTATCAAGCCAAATATGGCAAGCTTTCCCTATGCTATGTCCAGATTATTTTAAACGAACTAAAAGAAGCCGGAGCACCTATAGTCAAATCTTTTAAGCCCAGCACAGTCACCCACGGGGGCGACTTGCACTATTGGTCGCTTAAATAGCTCCAAATCGCTTGAACGTTCTTTGCGCTTGGGCTTCGTTGTAATTGCGCACCTGACTGTCGGACATTGAGTTTGGATTGTTATGGTCGTAGTTGATATTCCAGTTGTTATGTACTGCGTAGGACTGCTGGTTATTGGTCTGGCTATTGGAATTGCCACCGCCAACGTTAGCGCCGCTATAGGCAGATAGATTATTAATATCTTGCAACTGGTACGGTTTCTGCCCGGACTCCAAAAGGGACTTGACTTGGTCTCGGTTGATCACGTATTCTCCAGGTGTCAGAGCTGCCAATACTGGTTTAGTACCACTGGCTTTATTTTCGGCAAAGAGCGCTTGAGCTGCCGATGCGCCTAATTCGTGGATACTACCACCGTCTGCGTAGTTTGTAACCAGACCGCCTGTAAACCGACCCACAACAGAGCCATGCCCTGGGACAGCTATTTGATTGCCGTCATTTCCTGGGTCATTGAGCGAGACGGTTTGCCTAGGAGCATTGGCAGCAGAAGGGTTAACCTGCGCATCTGCTGGTTTTTCTAAATTGATTGACGTAGTTAGTGCGCAAGAGCGGTATTGATAATTTATATTCCTCGTAATTTTAACCCGGTCACAGAAGAAATCAGCTCAGTTTAAAAATTTCGTTTATACTTTATATCATTTTTAGTCTTGGCAATAGTATTAATCTGCCTAAATACTTTTCTTACAACAATGTAGAAACCATAGGCTGTTCCTAGAATGATCCCTAGAAAAAGCCACCAACGCATGATCGTAAAATAGTTACCAGTAGGTGAGAGGGTTAAAAACCAATGCGAAATCATCCATATAGTGGGCACTATTACCAACAACCATACAAATAGAATATTGCCAATGATCACTAAGACAAGATCTCTGCTTTTTTGTTCGGCTTGTGAGTATCGCTCTTGATCAATATCGTGAATTATTGAACTAGTTAGCTCTTTAGATACTTTAGATAGGTAGATACTGAGTGCAAAAGCAAAGCCAAGAATTAAAAATTTACTGTCTGTAAGCGGAGTACTTCCACTAAATAAATTATGATTTACTTCTTTGAGTCTTTCTTGAACGCCTTTATCTTCTAGGATATTTTTGACTGATTTTGGACTAATTTGCTGTAGCAGAAACATTTGAAAAACCTACGAAAAATTATAAAATAACCAAAAATAAATCTTTATTCGGCAATTTTATATTTGAAGCAAATATCTGTCAAGGAACCTATTGAAAAAAACCACAGAACATCAAAAAAAATTGAAAATACTGTGGTTATCTGATTTTATGGATTAAGTAATAGAGACCTCGTCAACATCTACAGCGCCTGCGCCGTTGACACCCTTGGCAACTTCCTTAACCTTGTCGAGTATATCGTTACTAGGTACAGAGCCCTTAAGAACCACAGTAGAACCTGTTTGAGCTACCCATAACCCTTCTAGATCACTGAGCTGTGTATCATTATCAAAAGCCAAGGCCACTCTTTTAGCCAAGCCACTTTGATCATATTCACCATTGATCCCAACTCTCTCCGGGGCGATGGGTTCACCTGTTTGTGGATCATTGGCAGCAGAAGGGTTGACCTGAGCGTCTGCTGGTTTTTCTAATCCGAATATACGCTGAAAAAATCCCATTTGAATCCTCCTAATTGTTAGATTTTATTATTGATATTGAGCCACTTTGGCTAAAGCTGTTTCGATGACCTCAACTCCCGCATCAAAGCGCTGAACCTGTTCGGTTATATGACGTTTCCAGGCTTTGGTTCCAGGACAGCCGGCAAAAAGCTCTAACAGATGACGGGTGATCGCATGGAGTTTTCCTCCTTTACTTACCCAATCTTCCACATATGGTAACATGCGCTCTACTACCTGGTATCTAGATGGTATTGATTCTTCTTTAACCTTGTAAAACAGATTGTCAACTTGAGCCAGAAGATAGGGATTATCGTAGGCCGCTCTGCCAACCATCACAGCATCAACCTTTTGTAAATGCTCTTGCGCCTGCTCTATGCTTGTGATTCCCCCATTGATCTCTATCTCCAGATGGGCAAAGTCCTGTTTGAGTTGGTAAACATCCTCATAGCGCAAAGGAGGGACAGTGCGGTTTTCCTTGGGAGATAGTCCATTGAGCCAGGCCTTGCGCGCATGACAGGTAAAGCGACTAGCGCCGGCACGAGAGACAATATCTACAAAATTGCACAGATCCTCAAAGCTATCTTTCTGGTCAACCCCAATTCTATGTTTGACGGTGACCGGAATATCTACAGCGGACCTGATAGAATCTACCGCAGAAGCCACCAAATGGGGCTGGAGCATCAAACAAGCCCCAAAATTGCCGCTTTGCACCCTTGGACTGGGACAACCTACATTGAGATTGACCTCATCATAGCCCCACTCTTGAGCCCAAATAGCACATTTAGCCAGCAACAGAGGATCATCACCGCCCAACTGAAGGGATAGGGGCTTTTCTTGGAGCGAAAAATCCAACAGACGATGGCGATCCCCATAGTGCAGGGCCGCTGATGTGAGCATTTCTGTATAGAGTAGACTCTTGCGGGTGATCTGGCGCAGAAAATAGCGAAAATGGCGATCGGTGCGCTCCATCATTGGAGCAACAGAAAACAAATACTGCATCTACATCCTGCCAGAGAGAGTCAAAAGTCCCTGCTGCCCAACAAGAAGCTCTCTTAGCAGAGAACAGATTCCCACCCAGATGATTGGAGCGATATCAACTCCGCCAATAGGTTTTATGATTTTGCGCACCGGTACCAAAAGAGGCTCAGTAGGCAGAAAAACCAAGCTAAAGGGAAAACGCCTACTCTCTATCAAGGGATACCAGGTCAGGACTATTCGCAAAATGAACAACAAAGTCATCAGAGCCAAAAAAATCCCTAGACTCAAGTTCAATATGTTCATAATATTATTGTAAATTAGACATAATATCTCCATCATAGCCGCAAGCTAGTAGTAATGTGGAACAAAGAACTGCTCGTTCAAAGGCGGTCTTGAGTAGTCAGTCGCTGGTTTTCTTGGGGGTAAGGAGATTGGATCCGGGGTCATATCTTTATAGGGTATTTTGCTGAGCAAATGTCTAATACAGTTGAGCCTAGATCGTTTTTTATCATCGGATTCTACCGTAAACCAGGGAGCTTCTGGAATATTGGTATGGGCGAACATGGCATCTTTGGCCTTGGAAAATTCCACCCATTTGTCTCTCGATTCGAGATCCATAGGAGAGAGCTTCCATCGCTTAGCGGGATCCTTGATTCGATCTTGGAATCTTTTTTCCTGCTCTTCATCGCTGACCGAGAACCAATACTTGATCAAGATTATCCCGGAGCTCACCAACATTCTTTCTAGTTCCGGACAAGACCTTAGAAACTCGCTATATTGCTCTTGAGTGCAAAAACCCATGACATGTTCTACGCCCGCCCTATTGTACCAACTACGATCAAAGATCGCTATTTCTCCAGCACAAGGGAAATGTTCAACATAACGCTGGAAATACCATTGTGTCTTTTGTTGATCCGAAGGAGTGCCTAGAGCAACTATTCTGCATCCTCTAGGGTTGAGCGGTTCGGTAATTCGCTTGATAGTTCCTCCCTTGCCAGCGGCATCCCTACCTTCAAATAAAATCATCACACGTAAGCCAACATGCTTGATCCAATATTGCATTTTGACCAGTTCCACCTGGAGTATCCGCATTTCTTTTTCGTAAAAACTGTTCTCGAGCTCAGGTTTTACTGGTTCTTCAATATCGCCTTGATCTCGATTATCTAGACGCTTCACAATTTCTCTTAGGTTCTCTTTTTTATCTTTTTTTCGGAGTTTTTTTAATTTTTTCTTTTCTTTCTTGCTCAAAATACCGTTTATGGATTTAGAATCTTTTTCTTTGAACTGTGCCATGATTAAACCCCTTTATTTTTATAATAGTCATTAAAGATTACTAAGATTTTTTACAAAATAGTCCAATATCTGTATTTTTATAATACTTATATTTAAATTGTTGAAGGTTAAACCAATTTTGGACTCGTCTTTTGAAATCATGCTCGAATTCTTGTGCACCAAAAATTAAAATAGCGTGGATTTTATCAAGGTCTCTTTTGGGAATATTTTGGAGTTTTATATGATTATAAGAATCTGTTAGTTCATTGATGTTAAGAAAAGACCATTGTTGTTCTTCTCCCTTAAAAGCGTCGGATTTCAAATCTGAGTGAGAACTTCCATACGTTACAAGATAAAAGTCATTATGATTTATGTTAAGAATTTCCTTTGCCAAAATAGAATTCTGTAGACTACCTATTGTCTCATAATTAATGTATGGATTTGCAAGTAGCATAAATTTAGATTTATTTTTAAGACAAAATCTAAGATCTGCTATCATAATTTGTTCTGCTTGATTGTGGGCAGAACGATCCTTGAATAATACTAGCGCAGCGTGAGCCTTATTATAGACAATAATAATCAATAATAAAATCAGAGCTGGATAAAACGTTGGGACTAACTGCTTGATCCTTCGAAGAGGATATATAGTTAATAATGAAATACCGATGACACAAGGAAGAAGATAGTGTTGATACATTCCGGATTTACAATATAGAATTAATTGAGGAATGATAACCAAACCGCATAGAATGTAAAATCCATAATCAGGTTTTTTCAACGCTTTATTTTTTGAAAAATATGAAAGCAAAATATAACAAATATTAATGAAAATAGCTATTATAAAACAAGTTTTATATAAAATATCATTAAATAAGTTGGTAATCTTAGTGATATTTAAAAGACTTCCATCAACTCCTGCATAACCTGGACCATTGATTCCATGAATCTTTATAAAAGCAATTAAGATTATAAAGATACTCAACAGTATTAGTGCTGTTGTCTTATTCAGAACAAATGAGTTGGTTAATGAAATTTTATTTCTGATTGAATAACTCCACACATTAAAAAATGCCAGAGCCGGCAACATCAAAATATAAGCCTCCAAATTCAGAGATGCTGAAATAGAAAAAAATACAAATAATACTTTGAACAAAATATTTAATTTTTTATTATCTTTGTTGATTGCACCTGAACCAAATAAGAATGCCAAAGAGATAAGTAGATTTGCTGTAGTTTCGGGTGTTCCAAATCTGGCATATATGTAGCTTTGTTCTCCAAAGACTATTATTGATGCAAATAAAATTGACTCTATTACCGAAAATAACTCCTTTCTTGCTAATTTATAAAAAAGTAAACTTGTAGTAATTGCTACTCCTAAATTAGAACAATACCAGACGACCGAATTGATTCCAAATAGGTGCGAAAAAATATTATTAAATACATTGTATAGTGGTCTTAATCTATCAGTATTTGAAAGTAGTGAAGTAAATGGTATTATGAATATTTGATTTATATCCATTTTCTCTCTATGAATTCTATATATTTCGTGATCGTCGACAAAATAATCGAATCCAGCTGTTATTATTCCACTTGAAATAAAGATGAATATCCAAATAACTGAAAATAATATAAATATTAATTTATCTTGATCGAATGGTTTTTTAAATTTAATTTTCAACATATATGTTCTATAGTTGATAAGCTAAAAAGAGCACTACAGCATTGTGAACCAAATAAATCCGTTGTTCCATTTCTAGGATCTCTTGAGTGAAAATATTGACTTCAATAGAGGCAATTATGTCATCCATTACAGGTAAAGGCAAAATCTCCCTTCCATTTTTCAAGGATTGACTTAGATCATCAATGCTATTTGTAGCCAACTTGGTGAAAGTATCCAAGCGGGGATTGGGCTGGCCCGGATTGTGATATTCCAGTTGCGCTAGGAGAATCTTTACCCCTCATCCTAACAAAAAAAATTATAACTCACAGCGTTGGCAGACTCAATTATCTTCAATGGAGTAGAAAGGTCATTCTTGTGTAACCCTCAGTAAGATTTTTACTTAGGGGATGATCTTTTTTAGTCTGCACTCCAGTTAGAATAGTCTTATTATTGAGAGATATTACTGGAGTTTATCACTATGGTTTGGCGAAGCGAAACAAAATTTAAGGAGCGATTCTTTGCCTCTTTGGTCTATGTTGTTCCCTTAATCAGTGCGGCTCCATTTGGCTCTTTTCTTTTTCAGCAGTTTCCCCAAATTCAACTGCTCTACTTCACCTTGATGTCTCCTTTTATCAAAGTCTACAGATCCGTTCCCTTTGCAGAATTAATCATTTTCTTTATACTCTTCTTGGCGATAGTACGAAATGACAAGATCCCCCATTTTATTCGTTTTAATACAATGCAAGCGCTTTTGATGGATATTCTTTTATCTTTGTTTGGCTTGATTTTGGGAATATTTCCAAATTTGACGGGGTTAAATTTAATTTTAGAAACCCTATTTAATATGGTGTTTTTGGCAACCTTGTTTGCTTGTCTCTACTCAATAGCTTCTTCTGTTTTAGGAAAATACGCCGAAATCCCAACTATCTCCGAAGTGGCTTATAATCAAGTCCGCTGGTAACAACAATCCAGTCTGAATCATACCATGACTGAATTTTTGAGACTTCCAATTCCCTCAATTTCCACTCTAACACTATCCCCCGGTTTCATTTGTCCGACACCTTTTGGTGTACCCGTTAGGATAATATCTCCCGGAAATAGGGTCATAACCTGCGAAATATAGGAAACTAAAAACTCTGGAGAAAAGGACATCTGGCTAATTAAAGCTGATTGTTTGGGAATGGGGTCGTCGTTGAGATATGTTTCAATCCTGGCTTCTTGATTTAATTCGCGTACAATCCAGGGACCTAACGGACAGAATGTATCAAAACTTTTTCCTCTAGTCCACTGTCCATCTGCTAATTGTAAATCTCTGGCCGTAACATCGTTGGCAATAGTATACCCCCATATTTTGATACGAGCTTGAGAGATGTCACAATCTTTGCAAAGTTCCCCAATGACTAAAGCAAGTTCGCCTTCATAGTCAACTCTGTTGGATATTTTGGGATATCTGATAGTCTGCCCTTGGGAAATTATGGTGGTGGTGGGTTTGAGAAAAATAATCGGCTCAGACGGAGATTCACCGCCCATCTCAGTAGCATGCTCTGCATAATTCTTGCCAACGGCAATGATCTTAGATGGCAGAGAAGGGGACAATAACTGATATTTTTTCTGCTCCAGTACTCCACTAATGGCGCTCTCATCAGACCAAGGAGCTCCATCATATAAATCTACAGAGTGATTTGGATTGAGCTTACCATAATGAACATTTCCTGAATCGTCTTTAACTCTGACATAGCGTTGTACCATATTAATATAGTAATTTAAAAAAATAGTCAAAGAGAGCATTTTAATATTAATATAAAAGATCCTTGCTTTCTGAGAGATTCCAGGAAGCCAATTTAGACCACAAGGAGAATAACGAATGACTTCTAACTATGAGCTAATGTACATTTTACGTCCTGATCTAGCTGATGAACAAATTCAGCAGGAAATCAGCAAGTATTTATCTCTTCTGAATGATCATAAAGCTGAGAATATCTCAAATAAAATCCTAGGAAAACGCCGTCTAGCCTACCCTATCAAAAAGTTTAATGACGGTTTATACGTTCAAGTTAACTATTCTGGAGATGGTAAGCAGATTGCACCGGTCGAAAGGGCAATGAGGCTAGGCGATGAAGTAATTCGCTACTTGACAACAAAACTCAAAGACGAAGTTAATGCTGTAGCTGAAGAAACAACTCCGCCTGTAACAGTGGAAGCTCCTATAATAGCAGAGGCTCCTGTGATAGCAGAATCTTCTGTAACAGTGGAAGCACCAGTGGAAGAATTAAGCTAAAAATTTTCTTCAAGCTTTTGATCTTTAGTGATCCATCCGGCCACTTCGGGATTGTAGAGGCGCAGATAATTCCAATAGTTACCAAATACTGCCTCTACATATTTTTGAGTCTCCTCAAAAGGTATTTTCTCGACAAAAGCATCATGATCTTTGAGTCCATATCGTTTGATCCATTTATTGACATTTCCGGGACCTGCATTGTAACTGGCAACCGCCAACATTGAATCGTCCTTGTACTGTTGGTGGACATTCTTAAGGTACCAAGTACCCAAATTGATATTGTTTTTAGGATTGACTAGAGAATATTGCGGCAATTCTATTTGTTTTGCCACCGATTTGGCTGTAGATGGCATTACTTGCATTAGCCCAAGAGCTCCAACTGGAGATTTGATATCAGGCTGAAAACCCGATTCTTGTCTAATTAAGGCAATCACTAGTAGGGGATTGAGTTTATTTTTTTGCGAGATGTTGATGATATCTTCCTGATAAGGAAAAGGAAAAAGGGTATACCAATAATCAGAATTGCTTCTGAGACTTTGCAGTTGATGTTGATCTTCGGGAGAATCCTTTTTCTTGAGATCCATTATCGTATTATGTGCTTCCATAAAGCGGTTTCTCTTGGACTCTAGGATAGCTTCTGTAAAAAGATCATTGACATTTAAAGATTTTTTATCTCTCATTTCTCCGCGATATAGTCTTTGGGCATCCGACCATTGTCTCAGTCTAAAAAGCTCCCTAAACAGAATTGAACCTGATATCGGTTGGTTATCCTGCTGAGGAATTTCCACTGTTACTTTTTTGAGGCTGACATTGTTGAAGTCTCCCACATCCGCACCTAGATTAACGGCTGAACGCCAAGCGAAATAGGATTGAGGGTATTTAGCAATAGTTCGTTTAAAAAAATGGACTGAGCGCTCTTTTTTACCTAGCTCTCTAAACCATTTACCTAACCAGTAATTTGCCTTGGGTGCAACTGGACTGGTTGGGTTTTGATTCAAGATAGCTATTGCCAAAGTACTAGCATTCCTTAAATCTCCCTTCTGGGAAAGATTAAATGCCTTTTGCCAACGGTAGTCTGATGCCGGATCGCTCTTAGGATACTTTGTTAGCAGAACATGCGAGATTTTGCTGGCAAATTCTTGATTACCCAATTTCTCCAGAATTTCCACCTTGTCTTTGAGTGCTTGGGCTTCCTCTCGAGGGTACTGCTTGATCAGCTTATCTAAATAACCTATTGCCTCTTGTCCCTGAGAAAGCTGAGTTAATCTCGAGAGTGCTTTTGGTGCCTCTTGCGACTTGGGGAAAAGCTTGACTATATATTTGTATTCTTTTTTAGCAGATTCATTTTTGTTAGTTAGCTGCAAAAGCCTAGAGAGGCCATAAAGATTGCTAGGAGTTTTTGAAGCTTTACCATATGCCAGGATAGCATTTTGATAATCTGACCGCTGCCAATAACTGGTAGCGATATTTTCCCAGTCTTTAGGGGTAAGCTGAGCTGAATATTTTTTAACTAAAGTATTGAGGATTTGTGGAGAAACATCAGTTTGATTAGCAACTAGAATCTTTAAAAGATTAGGTTGATTGGGGTTTTGCTTTAGTCGATCTTCAAGAATATCAATAGTCAGGGGGTATTGAGGATATTCTCTAATTGCCTGATCTCCATATCTCGAATTGATGGAATTGAGCCTATAAAGCGCCTCGGCTTCGATTGGACTATTTTTATACGTTGAGGCGACTTTCTTCCAAAGATCTGAAGCATTTTTTAGATCATTTGTTAGTTGATACGCACGACCTTGCTTTAGCCAGATGTAAGGCTGCATGGTGGGATAATCCTGTTCTAGTCCATCTAGCTCTTTTGAAGCTTGACCACCTTGGTATTTTTTTAGGAAACTAATTGCCAAAAGATAACGCGCTCTACTTCTTTCTAGAGAATTTGTGGAGGCATGAGCCAGTTGTCCAAGTTGAGGATCGTCAATTCTCGGAGCTGGCGCAGATAGCTCTTCTACAGTGATAGGGGACTGAGTGCGGGATGACAAATACCAAGTAATTCCTATACCCATTAGAGCTATAAACCCTGCAGGGATAAGAAATAAAGCCTTCGAGAATTTACCTGAAATTTTAGACAAAATGAATACTCCCCCAGTTAACTTTTCAAAAATTTGAAAGTTATAATTGCCTTCTATCTACTTCTATAGTCTAAGTTTATAAAATGTTGAGAAAATTCCCAGCATAGGTATTATAGGTCAATCTCATTTGATCTTTTGGAGAGAACCATAAAATTTGTTAGACTAATGAGAGAGACGAATATTTGGCTTTAAAGCTAGAATAAATGATCTTAGAAGGAGTGGGGCTAACCCGCTTTTTTTGTTGCTCAACGTCAGCTCTTCTCTTAAATGTGATTAAAATGACTCATCCTATAATTCCACAAATTATAGAATTAGCGGAACCTATAGCCCAAAAACTTAACCTGGAAATCATTGATATTGTTTTCCAATCCAACAAACGACCGCCAGTATTGCGGATTGATATTCGCAACTCCTCTCAAGAAACAGGACTAAACGACTGCGAAAAGATGAGCCGAGCACTAGAAGAAATTCTAGAACAGCAAGAGACTATACCTGATGGCTACGTCCTGGAGATCTCCAGCCCTGGAATTCCCCAAAAGTTATCTAGTGATAGAGATTTTATCTCTTTTAAGGGATTTGCTGTTCTTGTCAAAGCCAATGTTAACCATGAAAACCACCAACAGTGGAAAGGGACTTTGCAGGCAAGAGATTCCCAAAAACTTTATCTTAATCAAAAAGGACGAATAGTCGAAATCCCAATAGAGATTATTGAATCTGTAGAGCTTACTAACTAAAAACAAGAGCCATTGGTCTAAAACACTAACAAATAAATATAAAAGGAGTTCACCATGTCCCTCATAACTCTGCCAGGCCTACGGAAGATGATAGATGAAATCAGCCATCTTTATAACAATCTTCCTAAATCAGCTGTGGCTGAGGCACTTAGAGAAGCTCTTTTGAAAGGATATCAGCGTTACCGACGCTCACAGGGAACTGGACATCAATTTCAGGATGACTATTTTGACAATTTTGAAGTTCAGTTGGACATCGAAGAAGAAGGATTTCGTGTTCTGGCAATGAAGAAAATAGTTGAAAATGTCGAAAATAGCGACCATGAAATCTCTCTCAACGAAGTGCTCGATATTGCCAAAGAAGCCCAGGCTCAACTTGGAGATGAAGTTGTTTCGGATGTGACTCCAAACCAGAAAGAATTTGGCCGTATGGCAGCAATGCAGACTAAGCAAGTATTGCTACAACAGTTGAGAGATCAACAGCGCAAGATGATTCAAGAGGAATTTCTGGAATTGCAGGAGACCATCTTACAAGCCAGAGTAGTGAGGTTTGAGAAACAAAACGTGATCATGGCTGTCCAAAGCTCCTATGGCCAAGCTGAAGTTGAAGCAGAGCTACCAAAAAAAGAACAACTCCCTAATGACAACTATCGTACCAATTCAACTTTTAAAGTTTATCTTAAGAAGGTCAGAGAAGGCTCACAAAAAGGACCACAATTGATTGTCTCAAGAGCAGCAGCTGGTTTAGTAGTAGAGCTCTTCACTATCGAAGTTCCAGAAATCGAAGAAGAGATTGTCCGTATTATTGCAGTTTCCAGAGAAGCAAATCCGCCTTCTTTCCGCCCAGGACCGAGAACCAAAATCGCGGTTGATACTTTGGAGAGGGATGTAGATCCTGTTGGTGCTTGCATTGGAGCAAGGGGATCGCGGATTCAGTCAGTTGTCAATGAGCTAAGGGGTGAAAAAATTGATGTCATCCGTTGGTCACCTGATCCTTCCACCTATATCGCCAATTCGCTTAGCCCAGCTAAAATCGATCAAGTGATCTTGGTCAATGCTGACGAGCGCCAGGCTTTGGTCTTAGTAGGAGACAATCAGTTGAGTCTGGCAATTGGTAAAGAGGGGCAAAATGTACGTCTGGCGGCCCGTTTGACTGGCTGGAAGATCGATATCAAGGAAACTAAACAATACATGGCAGATCTGGAATCACAAAATATCCCTGAGCTAAGTCAAGATCGCTAGAAATATATGTTGCCCAATTATCGCCGCTGTGTTAGCTGTCGTAGGGTAGCTCCCAAGGATGACTTATGTCGCATCATCAGACTTGCCGGCTCTGGCAAGGAGATTGTGTTAGATCGTGGCATCGGTCGATCAGCTTATATCTGTCGTTGCTTAGACTGTCTCAAGGATGCCAGAAACAAGAACCGATTGGCGCGCACGCTCAAATCTCATATTCCCGAATCAATATTTGAGATACTGAGCGATCGCCTTAGTGCGGATAGTTAAAATCAAGGAGACAGAATTTGTTCGAGTGCTTCCTCCAAGAGGGGATAATCGAAGGTGAAGCCACTTTCAACGGTTCTCTTGGGTAACACCTTTTGCCCCTGGAGTACTATGACAGCGCCCTCACCTAGTATTAATTCCAAGGCAATGCCAGGCACCGGAAGCCAGCAAGGCCTGTTGAGTGCCTTACCCAATGTTGAGCAAAACTCCCGCATATGTACTTGGTTGGTGGTGGTGGCATTAAAACAACCCTCCATTTCGGGGTGCTCTAGTCCAAAAACAATCAACTCAACGAGATCGAGGATATGTATCCAAGACATCCATTGATTACCGGTTCCAATGGGTCCGCCTGCAAAAAGGTTGAATGAGGCTACCATTTTAGCTAAAGCTCCGCCGCCAGAGCCTAAAACAATGCCAAATCTTAAAATTAATAGTCTGGTTCCAATTTTGGTGACATTTTTTGCTTCAGCTTCCCATTTTTGGCAAACTTGAGAAAGAAAATCATCGCCCGGTTGACTATTTTCATCAAAACTTTCTGTTTGACTGGTTCCATAGTAGCCCACTGCCGAGGCATTTATTAAAAGTGTGGGTTTCTTTTGAGCCTTGCCAATAGCTTCTACAATTTTCCGTGTCCCTAGTTGCCGACTTTCTAGAATGAGTTGTTTGTATTGATCGTTCCAGCGCCTTGATATCGGTTCTCCGGCTAGATTGATTACAGCATCACAACCATCGATACTACCTTGCCATGAACCACTTTCAGTTGCCACATAAGGAACAATTTCAATATCTTTATTGGGGAAAATATGACGAGCACGCTCTAAGTTTCTAACCAGTAAAACCAAAGAATAATGATCTTTAATCAACCTTTCAACTAGTACTCTTCCTACAAATCCAGTTCCCCCGGTGATTGCAAGTTTCATTTTTCTTTATATTCCATTCCATTGAATTCGGCATAACGAGTCATAAAACGCATAAATCTATCCCAATCGGAATCACTATCTATTGCAAAACCACATTCTACTTTTTGGGTTTCATCTCCCTCTTCTCCCTTAAACATGAATTTCATGCTAGAGGGAGTAACAATAATTTGACCCTCTTCATCAGTCAACCTCAAGTCTCCGTAAGTTTGTCCGGTAAAGCTTTTAAATTTTTCTATTGCTTTGATCCGACTGAAGAACATAACCACATTGCGCTGACCGGTTGTTTTATTTCGCCTGAGGCTGACGTTTTCCAACTCCTCGCTAATACCGATGTAAAATTCTATAGAAGGGGTTGACATTTAAAAATCTTATAGTTTTGTTATATAAACCAATTATATTTCAGGATATCTTGACATGATCAAGAACAAGCGTTCTGATTGAGTTACCATTACAGACGCATGCTCTTAAATAGTTTAGATTTATGGGTTTACCCTTTTTGGATTTTGAGAAGAAGAAAACCAAGAGCCAAACCGGCAAAAACTATCCCAATGCTTATGATACTGCCATTGAATAACATGCTTTCTGCAGACATTTTCGAATTTTCCTTAAATTTGTTATGAACAATCTTAAGATATTGTAAGGCCTAAATAACATGAATGAACTTCCACGTTTAGCTCTCACCATTGGAGATCCCGCTGGTATAGGACCAGAAATTACCCTACAAGCCCTACTGGATCCTCTCATGCAATCAACTTGTCAAGTGACTGTATTTGGCGATAGAAAGGTATTGGAAGATATATATCAAGCTAATCACCATTTTGTGCCTATGCTCGATCCGGCTAACTTGAAAATAGTTGACATTCCCTTATTGCACAAAATAAATCCAGGCGAAGGTTCCGGACTTAGTGGTGAGGCAAGTTTTAACTATCTAGATGTGGCTATTGAGCAAACTTTGCAAGGTGATTTCGCTGCTATTGTAACCAATCCAATTTCCAAATTCTTTTGGCAAGTCGCCGGATATAACTTTCCTGGACAGACAGAGGTCCTTGCTCGTAAAGCGGCAGTAGATCACTATGGTATGCTCTTTGTGGCCAAATCTCCTCAAACTGGCTGGATTTGGCGGACGCTTTTGGCAACCACGCACATCCCTCTTTCCCATGTGCCTTCAGCCTTAACACCTGAGCTGGTAAAAGACAAGCTGAGACTGCTGATCAATTCACTAAGGAATGATTTTGGAGTGGACTCTCCTCGCATCGCAGTTGCTGGACTCAATCCCCATGGCGGGGAGAATGGAAAATTGGGCAGCGAAGAGCAGGATTGGTTGATTCCTTTGCTAGAAAAAGAAAGAGCAATTCTGGGCTCGGCCGAGATCTCTGGACCTATTGCTCCTGATACCCTCTGGGTTAAGGCTGGACGAGCCTGGCTTGATAAGAAGGATCAATCTGAGATTGATGGCTACCTTGCGCTCTATCATGATCAAGGGCTGATCCCTGTAAAATTGTTGGCTTTTGATCTGGCAGTCAATACCACTATTGGACTGCCTTTTGTCAGAACTTCTCCAGACCACGGAACTGCTTTTGATATTGCTGGAATGGGGAAGGCAGAGAGTAAAAGCCTGAAAGAGGCTATATTGCTGGCAGCACAATTGAGCAAAGTTCGGAAAACCACACTTGGATAGGTGTTGCTATATGGATGCGTTTTGAGCTAAATTAGCACTCATAAGGTTAGAGTGCTAAAAACTTAGGAGGTTATGAATATGGCAACAGTTACTATCAATGTGACTACTGTTAAACCATTAGGTGATCGCGTATTTGTAAAAGTCAGCCCTGCTGAAGAGAAAACAGCTGGGGGAATTTTGTTGCCTGACAACGCTAAAGAGAAGCCCCAGGTTGGGGAAGTTGTATCTATAGGACCTGGAAAGCGTAAGGACGACGGTGCTTATGCTCCTTTGGAAGTCAAAGTTGGAGATAGTGTTCTCTATTCCAAATATGCCGGAACTGAAGTGAAACTGGCTGGCGATGATTATGTCTTACTTTCTGAGAAAGATATCCTCGCGGTTGTGAACTAATATTTTAAGGAGAAACAGATAATGGCTAAATATATAATTTACAACGATGAAGCGCGCCGCGCTCTTGAAAAAGGTATTGACATTCTAGCGGAGGCTGTGGCAGTAACATTAGGTCCCAAAGGTCGTAATGTAGTACTCGAAAAGAAATTTGGTGCTCCCCAGATTGTCAATGATGGCGTAACCATCGCCAAAGAAATTGAATTGGAGGATCACGTAGAAAATACTGGTGTTTCCCTGATTCGTCAGGCTGCTTCTAAAACTAATGATGTAGCTGGAGATGGTACCACCACTGCTACTGTTCTGGCACATGCCATTGTTAAAGAAGGTCTTCGCAACGTAGCTGCTGGCGCTAATCCCATCGCTCTCAAACGCGGCATCGACAAGGCTAGTGATTTTCTCGTCGAAAAAATCAAAGAGCATGCTAGACCTGTTGAGGATTCTAAGGCTATTGCTCAAGTTGCTTCCATTTCTGCTGGAAACGACGAGGAAGTAGGCCGCATGATTGCCGAAGCTATGGACAAGGTCGGTAAAGAGGGCGTGATCTCTCTTGAAGAAGGCAAATCCATGACTACTGAGTTGGAAGTCACAGAGGGTATGCGTTTTGACAAAGGCTATATTTCTCCTTACTTTGCTACTGACACCGAAAGAATGGAAGTAGTTTTCGATGAACCGATGATCTTGATTACAGACAAGAAAATTGCCTTAGTTCAAGATCTCGTTCCAGTCTTAGAACAAGTTGCCCGCAGTGGTCGTCCCCTTCTAATTCTGGCTGAAGATATCGAGAAAGAAGCCCTAGCAACACTTGTTGTTAACCGACTGCGTGGCGTTCTCAATGTCGCCGCTGTCAAAGCACCCGGTTTTGGAGATCGTCGTAAGCAGATGCTCGAAGATATCGCCGTTTTGACCGGTGCCAGTGTAATTTCTGAAGATGCTGGACTCAAGCTGGATACCACTAAAGTTGAACAGCTTGGTAAAGCACGTCGCATCACTATTACCAAAGATACAACCACGATTGTTGCCGAAGGAAACGAAAAACAAGTTAAAGCTCGCTGTGAGTTGATTCGTCGTCAAATTGAAGAGACTGAATCTTCCTACGACAAGGAAAAACTACAAGAGCGTTTAGCTAAATTGGCTGGTGGGGTTGCCGTAGTCAAAGTAGGAGCAGCAACTGAAACTGAAATGAAAGATCGTAAGCTTCGTCTAGAAGATGCGATCAATGCTACTAAAGCAGCTGTAGAAGAAGGAATCGTACCAGGTGGCGGTACTACGCTGGCTCACTTGGCTCCTGAACTTGAGGTTTGGGCTAATGCTAATTTGAAAGATGAAGAGCTCACTGGCGCTCTTATCGTTTCACGTGCAGTTTCGGCTCCGTTGAAGCGTATTGCTGAAAATGCCGGTCAAAACGGCGCAGTAGTTGCTGAGCGCGTCAAGGAAAAGCCCTTTGATGTTGGGTATGATGCTGCTAATAACGTCTATGTCAATCTCTTTGAAATAGGTGTGGTTGACCCAGCTAAAGTTACCCGTTCAGCTCTGCAGAATGCTGCCTCTATTGCTGGCATGGTTCTCACTACAGAGTGTATTGTGGTAGATAAACCAGAAAAAGATAAGCCTGCTGGTCCCGGCGGTCCCGGTGGCGGCGACTTCGACTACTAAGATCCAGTTCACTTAACTATTAAAAAAATCCCCTGTCTTCAGGGGATCTTACTTTTTGGGTATATAGATTTTTAGATTAGGCCTTTAACATGGCTGATAATTCCTTCAGGATCTATACCCTGATACGGATACTGTTCCCACAGTCCGCCGCAGCCCTCTTTGTGAGTACCTAGATAGGCATATTTTGGAGTCAGCCCTCGCTCTAGTAACCAGGAGCCAAAGCGACTACCCAATCCAGTCTTGCGGTTAAATGACTCAACCACCATAACAAATGGAGAGTTGCCGATTTTTTTCATTATCTCCTCATCTACGACATTGAGTGTGGGCTTATTGATGAGACCGACATCAATACCCTGGGCTTTGAGTCTTTCTACCGCATCAAGTGAGCGATAGAGTGCCTCACCAAAACTGACGATGTAGCCGGCGGTTCCCTCCCGGATCACTTCATCTTTGTCAGGCACAAAAGTATAGCTTTCAGTGTAGAAATCCTGCCCCTGGCTATTGAAAATATTGGGTACTTTAGAGCGAGTAGAGAACACAAAGCGTAAGCCTGGATTGTTAAAAATAGCTTTAACACAGGCTTTCATCTGGTTTCCATCAGCCGGAAAATATAACCTGGTCGGATGTCCATCTTCGAGTCCGTTATCGGCATAAAAATTATTTAAACCAAAGTGACAGGTATTATCTGCCATATCGTCAATACCTGAATGGGAAAAATGGCAAAGAACATTGGAATAGTTGAGTCTGGCCATTGTGATTTCAGAAATACACATCTCCAAAAAGGCGCTGAAGGTTCCAAAAATTCCTTGTTTGCCTTGTTCCATTCCAAAGCCAGCAGCAGCCGAAAAATTCGCTCGTTCCATAATTCCGCCGCTTATAAAAATATCTGGATAGGCCTGACGGATCTGTTTGAGACCACAGGAGCCTTCAAGATCACTATCTATACAGAGTACTTTTTCTTTGCGCTGGACTTCACTCCAGCTACTTAAAAGAGAAACTACCGCATCCCCAAAAACATTGCGATTAGAGCTGTAATTACTTCCAGATCCTAGAAAACTGTAGGTGTTATTGGACTTAGGTACTGAATTCAAATGAGCTACAGCAGCAGAATATCCCCGTTTTTCCAGGTAATTAATTGCCAGCTTGAGAGGAATCACATCATGCCCTTCTGTTTCACCCTCTAAGCCCTCAATGCCAACACACATTTTGCGCTTATTAATAACAGCCACTGGTCCATCAGTGGTCACCGCCTGACAAAGCCGACGATAGAGATCCCCTAGATCCTCTCCATTGCCTTGCAGGGTTAGTAAACCATGACCACCTAAGGTTTGAGCGAGATCATAGCCAGGTAGATACTGGGAGGGATGACCTGCAATGGTCACATCATTGTCATCCAAGACCAGCTTGACATTGAGTCCATGGGCAACAGCAAAACGAGCTGCTTCTGAATCATCACCCTCTTGTTGAGCGCCGTCAGATCCCAGGCAGAAAAGAACACGATTCGGGTTAGCCTTAGCTACTCCATTGACATAGGGCCAGAGGTGTCCAAGTCTACCTGAACTGAATTTTACACCCGGAGTTAAGCCCAATTCGGGATGTCCAGGTAGCTTATAGTGAGCTTCTCGATAATGCAGAAGGGTTTCGG
This sequence comes from uncultured cyanobacterium, assembly GCA_903869185.1. Classification (GTDB taxonomy): domain Bacteria; phylum Cyanobacteriota; class Cyanobacteriia; order Cyanobacteriales; family Microcystaceae; genus CAISPN01. The sequence continues at coordinate 19,072 of CAIPYC010000092.1, forward strand.
CTGGTAATTCACCATGTAATACTGCCATCAGATATTGAGTGGCAACACGATGTCCTGCCTCATCAAAGAAAATTGGAACAAACTTTTCTGGCAAGCTGCGGAAAAAAGCATCCAGAATAACAACTTCAGGAACCGTATCATAAGGACCACCTGTATGTCCACCCACACCCCTGGCTGCTCCAGTAGCGGTGAAAAATACAATAGCATCACGACAAAGCTGAATATTGAACTGCAGATCTTCTTTCTGTTGAGCGCTCAAGACAGGATTACTGGGATCTAGTTTAACGCTCCGATAGGAAGCAAGATCAATAGGGAAATTATCTGTATTAATAGCCATCATTCGTCCTCGCAGACAAAGTGTTTAGCTTAATCATAGGATAATGAGTGTCGCAAAAAATACTGAAAATTTTGACCCGATCAGCTTTTTTTATCCTTTAGCTGTTTTATCTCATCTGAAGCAGCCTGACGGTCATGATCTAGTGGAATGAGAAGACTTTTGGGTAATTGATCCCGTTTTTGATTGGCTTTATCAAAATAGCCGAGTGACTGCTCTAGATAAAATGAATTACTATCTTGGAGTCCCCTAATCCTCAAAACCTGCCCCTTAAGATAGAACAATTCAGGGTTATTTGGACTCTGGGCAATAGACTTATCTAAAAATTCTAGAGATTTATCATACTGTTTAAGATCCCTGTAAGCCATTGCTATCCCTCTATCTACTAAATAGCTTGGGGCTGCATACTTTTGAAATCTCTCAATAGCCTTCTGCGGAGATGAAAATGGCAAATTAACCGCCAAGAGTAATTCTAGATAGCCCTTGATCAGGTTTAGTTCGGGATCATCAGGACTGAGATCCTCTGCCGCTTCTAGATTTTGAAATACCAGTTGCAGCTTGGTTATTGCCGCTATAGGTCCTTCGGTTTTGAAAATGTAACTTCCTTGTAAAAAGTAGCCAACACCAGTATAAAGATAGGATCTTAATGTGTCAGACTGTTTCATCTTTTGAGCCGTTTCTAGGGTTTTCTGAGCATAAAGATTGACATTTTCATAATCACCATCGGTATAGGCCAAAGAAGCGCTCATGGCATACGCTAGGGGATCGCTATCTCGATTCTTGACAGCTTGAGATAGTTCGACTTTAGCTGCTGCATAGTTTCCCTGATGAAAAAGTTCTTCAAATGCTGCCTCTGTCTTAGCATCAATCTTATGGGGGTTTTTGTTACGAAACGGGTCGCCTGCACATCCCCTGCCCTGAAAGCCAAGCAGCAGAATAAGATTTATGGTACTAATTAATATTTGGTGTGCTTTTTTCATCGTAATATGCCATAGTCAGCTAAAATTAAAGTTAACTTTGCTCAAATAGTTTGCAGATGCTGACACTACAGAATGTAGGCTATCACCCGCCATCTACACCCCATCCCATTTTACAGGGTATTAATCTAGAATTGCCAAGACAGAAATTGGGGATCATTGTGGGTTCGAGTGGATCAGGCAAAACAACTCTTTTGGAAATTTTAGCTGGTTTTGTTGAACATACCCAAGGTTCTATTTGCTGGAAGCAGAACAATTTAGGCTCAATAGAATTACAGGAATTGAGTGGACTCGTTTTTCAATTTCCTGAAAGGCATTTTTGCGGTAGTACTATTTTGGAAGAATTGAGATTGGGACATCCTCAGTTGAGTTCTACGCGAATCAAGGAAGCCCTAGAAGAGGTTGGCTTGAATGATTTGAGCCAGGAAACTTCTCCCTATTCTCTCAGTGGCGGCCAGCAAAGAAGATTGGCTCTAGCTGTTCAATTAATCCGCGAACCAAATATACTGTTGCTTGATGAACCGACAGCAGGTTTAGACTGGTCTATGCGTCTGCAGTTGACTGGTCTACTAGAAAAGCTCAAGGAACATTGGACATTGATTGTAGTTAGCCACGACTCAAGTGAACTTCTTGAGATTGCTGACTATTGTTGGAAAATTGATCAAGGTAGACTCGAGCCTGTAGCTTTAAAGAATGACTATCCCCCCTTATTGGCAAAAAGCTAAAGTCTATCTATGTAAGAGAGATCCCAACATGAGGAAAATTATTATCGCTTATCCTCATGATGCTCTCTTTAATTTGCATAATCCTTTCTATACCTTAGCTAGATCTATAGTGGGCCAACAGATTTCAGTCAAGGCGGCCGATAAGATCTGGCAAAGGTTAGAGAATTTTATTGTTTCACCGGAATTATTTTTACAGATTGAAGCTCAACAACTTCGCCACTTGGGGCTTTCGCGTCAAAAGATCAATTATCTCACCAATATTGCCCAGGCTTTTTTAGATTCCACATTGACTCCTGAGCTATGGACAGAGATGAATCAAGAGGAAGTAGTCAGCCAGCTTACCACTATTAAGGGTATTGGCCAATGGACTGCCGAAATGTTTTTAATATTTCATCTGCATTCTCCCAATATCTTGCCCCTAAGCGACTTGGGACTGCTCAATGCCATCAAGCTACATTACCAAGTAAATGATAAAGAAGATATGCTCAGGTTAGCTCAACTATGGCAGCCCTATTGTACAGTAGCTACATGGTATCTATGGCGAAGTTTGGATCCAATTGCCGTGCAGTATTAGAGTTTAACTTCGATATCTACCCCAGATGGTAGATCCAACTTCATAAGAGCATCTATAGTCTTGGAGGATGGTTGATAAATATCAATAATTCTACGGTGAGTACGAGTTTCAAAATGTTCACGAGCGTCCTTGTCAACATGTGGAGAGCGGAGAAGACAATAAATCTTGCGCCTAGTTGGAAGAGGTATTGGACCAATGGCTGCAGCATTAGTTCTATTGGCGGTTTCTACAATCTTTTCGCAAGAAGCATCTAGTAAACGACGGTCAAAAGCTTTGAGGCGTATGCGAATTTTCTGTTGGGCTATAGTGGTCATAATCTTTGGTTGTCTAGGTTCAGATTAATTGGGATGAATCAGCGAAGTAGATTGAATTCTACTCCGCTACTATGGATGTGATTGAACTTACTTAATGATCTTGGAAACTACTCCCGCACCAATAGTACGTCCACCTTCGCGAATAGCAAAGCGCATGCCTTCCTCGATAGCAATGGGGTTGATCAATTCCACTGTCATTTTGATGCGGTCGCCAGGCATAACCATCTCTACTGCAGAACCATCATCTGCTGTGTAATCAGTAATGGTGCCGGTTACATCGGTAGTTCGCACATAAAATTGAGGGCGATAATTTTTGAAAAATGGAGTGTGACGTCCACCTTCTTCTTTATTTAGAACATAAACTTCGCCTTCAAATTTATTGTGAGGTTTAATGGATCCCGGTTTAGCCAAAACCATACCGCGCTCTATATCTTCTTTTTGGACGCCACGAAGCAGCAGTCCAACGTTATCTCCGGCCATACCTTCATCGAGAGTTTTTTGGAACATCTCAACTCCAGTAACAGTGGTGGTTTTAGTATCTCTTATACCCACAAGTTCTACTGTCTCACCAACTTTTACCTTGCCACGTTCAATACGGCCAGTTGCTACAGTACCCCGACCAGTAATGGAGAAAACATCTTCAACTGCCATCAAGAAAGGTTTGTCAATTTCTCTCTCTGGGGTATCTAGGTAGGAATCTACCGCTTCCATGAGATTATAAATTTTATCAACCCATTCATTTTCTCCTCGTTGAGTTTTGGGATTGGCTGTCATCGCTTCTAAAGCTTTTAAACCAGATCCAGCAACAATAGGAATATCGTCGCCAGGGAAGCCGTAGCTAGTTAAGAGTTCACGAACTTCCAGCTCAACTAGTTCCAATAGTTCCTCATCGTCAACCATGTCAATCTTGTTTAAAAAGATGACTAGCTTGGGAACGCCTACCTGTTTAGCCAAGAGAATATGCTCACGGGTTTGAGGCATAGGTCCATCAGCAGCAGAAACAACCAAAATACCGCCATCCATTTGGGCAGCACCTGTGATCATGTTTTTTACATAGTCAGCATGTCCTGGACAGTCTACGTGAGCATAGTGACGTTCTGCAGTTTCGTACTCCACATGAGCAGTGTTGATAGTGATACCACGAGCCTTTTCTTCAGGAGCAGCATCAATCTCGTCATATTTTCTGGCCTTTGCGTTACCAAGAGCAGCAAGAGTCATGGTAATAGCAGCAGTAAGAGTTGTTTTACCGTGGTCTACATGCCCAATAGTTCCAATATTAACGTGTGGCTTATTTCTTTCAAATTTAGCGCGTGCCATAAATTACTATTTCCTTCTTTTTTTCTTTCTTGGGTTTTACTCTGCGCCGTGGCCAGTTCTAAACTAGCCAAGACCTCAAAGCATTTTAGGCTTTGCCTTTGCTTTTGGCAATAATTTCTTCAGCTACGTTACGAGGTATTTCCTCATAGTGACTGAATTCCATGGTAAAGACTCCGCGTCCTTGGGTTTTAGAACGGATATCGGTAGCATAGCCAAACATTTCAGCCAAAGGAACTTTAGCTGCTACCTTGGCAATTCCAGCATCAGATTCCATCCCCTCGATATTGCCTCGACGGGAGTTTAGATCCCCCATCACATCGCCTAGATAGTTTTCTGGTACTTCTACCTCTACCTTCATCTTAGGCTCTAGAAGTATCGGGCTTGCTTTCATAACGGCTTCTTTGAGAGCCATCGATCCGGCAATCTTAAAGGCCATCTCATTAGAGTCAACATCATGATAGGAACCATCTACCAAGGTAGCTTTAACATCAATCAGAGGATAGCCGGCCAATACGCCAGAATCACAAGTTTCTCGGATTCCCTGTTCAATTGCCGGGATATATTCTTTAGGAACAGATCCACCAACTATCTTCGAGATAAATTGGAATCCAGTAGCAGGTTCACCGGGTGATAATTCGATAACCACATGCCCGTACTGACCTTTACCACCACTTTGGCGAATGTACTTTCCTTCGGCTTTAGATGGCTTGCGTACCGTTTCCCGATAGGCAACTTGTGGTTTACCAACATTGGCTTCTACCTTGTATTCCCTGAGCATTCTATCAACGAGAATCTCCAAGTGCAGCTCACCCATACCAGCTATGACAGTCTGATTTGTTTCAGGATCTGTACTTACTCGAAAGGTGGGATCTTCATCAGAGAGAGCCTGCAGTGCCTTCGAGAGTTTTTCCATATCCTGCTTTGTCTTAGGCTCAACTGCAACGGAGATAACCGGCTCAGGAATGAATAGAGACTCTAGAACAATGGATTTGGCTTCATCACATAGGGTGTCACCGGTGATTGTGCCCTTGAGTCCGATAGCAGCCCCAAGATCACCTGCGCGAAGTTCATCCACCTCGATTCTGTCATTGGCCTTGAGAACTATTAGGCGGGAAATTCTTTCCTTGATCCCTTTAGTGGCGTTATAGACATAACTACCTTTGGAGAGAATGCCAGAGTAAACCCGCACAAAGGTTAAACGCCCAAAAGGATCTGCTGCAATTTTAAAAGCCAGCGCAGCAAAAGGTTCGTCATCACTTGCCTTTCTTTCAGACTCTGTTCCGTCAGGTAAAATACCTTTGATAGCTGGGACTTCCAAAGGAGAAGGCAGATAGTCAACCACTGCATCTAGGAGTTGCTGGACACCTTTATTTTTAAAGGCAGAACCGCAGAGCATGGGAACTATAGTGCCATCAACAGTTCCTTTTCTTAATCCCCTTGCTATTTCCTCTTCGGTTAGCTCTTGTCCTTCAAGATATTTCTCAATTAGATCTTCAGAGGTCTCAGCAACTGCCTCGACTAGGATGGTGCGATATTCTTGGGAGATCTCCTTGAGATCCTCAGGAATCTCAGTTTCCTCGATCTCTTTACCCAGGTCATCTTTGTAGATATAGGCGCTCATTTTCACGAGATCTATGATCCCCCGGAACTCGGATTCAGCGCCGATCGGAATTTGAATAGGAACAGCTTTCGCTCTGAGGCGATCTTTTACCTGCTCATAAACCTTAAAGAAATTGGCACCGGTGCGATCCATTTTGTTGACGAAAGCGATACGAGGTACCTTATATCGTTCGGCTTGCCTCCAAACCGTTTCCGATTGAGGTTGGACTCCACCAACTGAGCAAAAGACGGCAATCACTCCATCCAAAACACGCATTGAACGTTCCACCTCAATGGTGAAATCCACGTGCCCAGGCGTATCAATAATATTAATGCGATGATCTCTCCAGCTGGTGGTGATGGCCGCCGCTGTAATGGTGATTCCGCGTTCTCTTTCTTGTTCCATCCAGTCGGTTACAGCTGTTCCCTCATGGACTTCACCTATCTTGTGAACCATACCCGAATAATACAGGATACGTTCAGTAGTTGTTGTTTTACCAGCATCAATATGGGCTGCTATACCCATATTTCGCACTCTTTCGAGAGGGACAGTACGTGACACAGCTATCTCCTTTGCATTTTACCCAACGGGAAAAACTTTAGAATTTTTTTGACACTATTTACAATTTTATACCCTTGACAGCATAAGTTTCACGAAGATCACGCTGACTTAGCTAGTATTTGTAGTGAGCAAAAGCCTTGTTGGCTTCAGCCATTTTGTGGGTTTCTTCTCTTTTTTTGATGGCTGCCCCTGTTTCATTGGCGGCATCCATGATCTCATTGGCTAATTTTCCTGCCATAGTCTTTCCGCCTCTAGAGCGAGAATAATGAACAAGCCAGCGAAGTGCAAGGCTCGTCCCTCTGTCTGAGCGGACCTCCATTGGTACTTGATAGGTTGCACCACCAACGCGACGGGCTTTTACCTCAACCAAGGGAGTTAGATTGCGAATTGCTTTTTCAAAAACATCAATAGCTTCAGTTCCAGTGCGCTCTTGCACTGCAGTAAAAGCATCATAGACAATCTTGGATGCCAAGGACTTCTTTCCACTTTTCATAATACGGTGGATAGTCATATTGACTAAGGTGCTGTTGAAAACAGGATCAGGGGAAACAGTCCGTTTTTTAGTATTCTTTCTGCGTGACATCTTTATTATCTACCCTTTTATTTAGCTGGCTTGGGACGTTTGGTGCCATACTTGGAACGCCCCTGTTTACGATCTTTAACTCCGGCCGCATCCAATGGACCGCGAATGATATGATATCTGACTCCAGGAAGATCCTTAACACGTCCGCCTCTAATCAAAACAACCGAATGCTCTTGGAGGTTATGCCCAATTCCTGGTATGTAGGCAGTAACTTCAAAGCCGGAGGTCAGACGAACCCTGGCTACTTTGCGCAAGGCAGAATTGGGCTTCTTGGGGGTTGTAGTATATACCCTAGTGCAAACTCCGCGGCGCTGTGGACACTCTTTGAGTGCAGGGGATTTAGTTTTCTTTTTAATTTTTGAACGTTCTTCGCGGATAAGTTGTTGTATGGTTGGCATGTATAAGGTTTAAATACAGTAATAATCACTGACAATCTACCATAATAGCAAAAGAAAAGCTTTTTAGTCAACAATCAATTATATAATCATCATCAAGTCCTTGGGTTGATAGTCTCTAGCAACGTCTTGAGAATAAGATATGAAGAGGTGGCTCCTGGATCCTGATGTCCTATGCTGCGCTCACCAAGATAACTAGCTCTTCCCTTGCGGGCTACCAAAGCAATAGTTTGATGCATTCCGGTTTCCGCGGCCAAGACGGCTAGCCCCAAGACATCTACTATACTATTATTGCCCCCTGCAACCTCTTGATCCATGATAGTTACTGCAGGACAAAGAGCATCCAGCATTGTTTTATCGCCTGGATTTGCCTTACCTCTTTGTATTACTCCATTTACTCCTTCTTGCAGTAGTTTGGCTAGGTCAGCTACTGTCAGTTCTTCTTTTCCTGTTACTACCGTAGAAGCTCGCAGAAAAAAAGTACCATAGAGGGGTCCAGAGGCTCCGCCTACACTGGATACAAGAGCCATACCAACTGTTTTGAAAATACTACCAATATCTTCAGTTTCCACCTGAGGTAATTGAGTCATTACCTTTTGAAAACCGCGATGAAGATTAATACCATGATCGCCATCCCCAATAGCAGCATCTAGCTCAGTCAAATAATCTTTATTTTCTGTAATTACCTCGTCTACTGCCTGGAGCCACTGGAGGATTTGTGCTTTAGTCAAATTCATGTCATATGCCCCAGCGCATTGCCGGTGTTTTAACTGGTGCATCCCATAATTGAATGAGCTCCTCATCTAGTTTTAACAGAGTAATTGACGCTCCTTGCATCTCTAGGGAGGTAATATAAGGACCGACTAAGCTGCGCACAATGGTGATTTCTTTTTGGGAGCAGATCTGAGCTAGTTTACGAAAAACGATATAGAGTTCGGATAAGGGCGTCCCACCAAGACTATTAACAAAAGCCAGAACGCGATCTCCTTTTTTTAAAGGATGGTCGGTTACTTCAAATTCTAACCAGTCTTCTTTCTTTTCATCCCACTCAATCTGTTTTCGGGTAAATTCCTTATCTTCTAATATAGCTAGAGTTAGCATTTCGGTAATTTTATCTGCAGAAGACACGGGAAGTCGTTGACGACCTGGTTCGCCGTGGATTCCTACGCCAAACTCTATTTCATCCTCACCCAATTGGAACAAGGGAGAGCCTTTAGCAGGTGGTGTACAGCTTGTTAATGCGACTCCCATACTACGTCCATTTAGATTGACTCGACGAGTGAGATCGGCTAACTGTTTTAGGTCGTATCCTTGTTCAGCAGCAGCACCGACAATTTTCTCTGCCAATACCGCTGTGCCGACACCGCGATGCCCTTGAGTATACAGACTATCTTCGATGGCGACATCATCGTCAATCAAAATGTTTATAATTCTAATTCCTTCCTCGCGGGCTAATTCTGTCGCCATTTCAAAGTTCATTACATCGCCACTATAATTTTTGACTATATTCAAGACTCCAGCTCCTGTAGAGACCATCTTAGCTGCTTCTAGCATTTGGTCGGGAGTAGGCGAAGTGAAGACCTCCCCAGGACAAGCCGCATCGAGCATTCCCAGTCCAACAAAACCTGTATGAAGGGGTTCATGTCCGCTTCCCCCGCCAGATATCACAACTACTTTATCTGGTCTTGTCGTCTCAGCACGATAAACAAAATAAGGGTCAAAATGAACCTTGATCAATTCCGGATAGGCTAAGGCAATTCCTTCGAGGGCTTCGCGAATAACATCAGCGGGATTGTTGATTAGTTTTTTCATATTTTGACTCATAATTAATTTGACTGACCAATCAAGCAGTAGTCTGATTCAAAAGATAATCTTTAACTGCAGCTGCTGAGTCTAACTGCAAGATAACATCTATTGTGGACTGAGTCTGCTTGAAGCTCTGGCGACAAATCTCTTCTTTGATTGCAGGTATCGCTTGTGGATTGACACTTAACTCGTCAACGAGCAATCCCAACAGAATCGGCACAGCTTTAGGTTCACTAGCTAATTGACCACATATACCAACTCTAATCCCGGCATTATGGGCAGCTTTAACTGTTTGTTGGATCATCCTGAGCACTGCAGGCTCAAAGGCATCTGAGAGGGCCGCCACTTGTGTATTGGTGCGATCGGCGGCCATGATGTATTGAGCCAGATCGTTAGTGCCAAGACTAAAAAAATCCACTTCTGGCGCCAACTGGTCTGCCATAATTGCAGCCGAAGGGACTTCTATCATAATACCGATTGGGATTGCTTGATTGAACCCAATCCCCTGAGCTTTAAGTTCCGCCTGCACTTGCAAAACAAGCTGTTTGGCCGCTCTAATTTCTTGGACAGAAGAGATCATGGGAAACATCAGTTTAATCTTGTGCTTGAGGGAAGCGCGCAAAATTGCTTTCAATTGAGTTTTTAGAATATCTGGGCGAACCAAGCTCTGGCGAATACCGCGCACCCCTAAAAACGGATTATCTTCTGGTGGTAAGTTCAAGTAAGCAACTGGTTTATCGCCACCGATATCTAGAGTGCGTATAGTTAAGGGATAATCTCCCATAATTACCGCAATTTCTTCAATTGTTTTTAGCTGTTCTTCTTCAGTAGGTGGAGTAGAGTTGGAGAGATAAAGCAATTCAGTCCGCAACAAACCCACTCCTTGGGCGCCACATTCAAGAGCATGCCGAGCATTTACACTGCCGCCAATATTCGCTAGTATAGGTATGGTCTTTCCATCTAAGGTGATTGCTTCTGTAAGAATTGTCTTTGGTTGGGAGATCGAGTCTTTGGAGCGCAAATTTTGACATATTTCTTCACTTGGCTCGCTCCAGATTTCTCCAGTTGTGCCATCGATGGCCAACTCAGTATTATCTGCTATGGACAATAACTTCTGCCCTAAGCCCACTATCATCGGTATACCAAGCTAATTGGCCAATAAGGCACTATGAGCAGTTGCGCTTCCCTCTACAGTGCATATTCCCTTGATGTTCCCAGAGTTTAGCTGCGCCATTTCTGAGACGCTCAAGTCAACGGCGATCAAAATTCCTGCTCTAGTCAAATTTAATGTAGGTGAATCAACTCCACTCAAAAGCCTTAGTACTCTTAATCCCACATCTTCTACATCAGCAGCACGTGCTCGCAAATAGGAATCAGGCAGAGCTTGGTAGGAGGCTATCAATTCCTCGATTAATTTTTTCCAGGCTGCAGGAGCACTTAGAGCTTGCTCGAAAATGAAAGTACGCGATCGCTCGATTAATTCCAAATCTTTTAAATAGAGCAAATGAGCAGCAAAAACGCTATTTACTTCATAAGTACTGCTTCTAGAGAGATTTTCCAGTTGCTCTATGGCTTTTTGAATGGCTTGTTGCAGTTTTTGCCATTCCAACTGCTCATCAATCTGAATTTTTTCGTCTGCGATTTCCAAAGGGGCAGATTTATAGAAGAAAGCTGGTGCAATGGCAATTCCCGGAGAAGCCGGAATCCCTTCTAAAGCAGTCAGGAAAGAGGAATAAGGAGCAGAAGAGGAAGGGTTGTCTAATTGCTCTTGGATGAGCTTCTGTAAGTCTGCCAAGGCCTCTTCACCATCTTCTCCTTCTGCTGTGATTAACAGCTCATCTCCTTGTCTTACCCCTAATAGCATAACCTGATTGATACTTTTGGCACTACAAGGTTTACCTCTGGTGGTCAGATTTTGCAGTTTAATTTCTGATTGAAATCGAGCTGCTGTGGCAACCAAATTAGCTGCTGGACGGAGATGAAGACCGTTTGGATTAACGATTGTAATCCCTCTGGAATGAACTGTACTTTTAGGGATAGTATCTTGATTATTAATTAGAGAATATTCTTTCTCTTCGATGCACCGTACATTTGCGTTCAGTTGGGAGATTTTGGCGCTCAAAGCGTCTCTGGTCGAGGCTAAAACTCTTTCGAGATTGGCATCAGATGCCGATTCGATCACAGCAACAATGGCACCCTCGACTAAAGGAGCTTCGCACAATCTCACGTTACTTCTAATGTTTTCAGGTAAGAACTCCAATGCCATTTCAGCATTCATCACAGCACTCCCCAAATCCATCAGCACTATTACGCCTGCCTCACTATGTACAGATTCGATCGCAGCTTTAATCCTCATAGCATCAGTACCGAGAGGATTTTCTGGGTCATCGATTCCTGCAGCCAGTGCGATTGGAACTAAAACCTGGGTCATTTGTCGAGCTAATTCTTCAACACCTGATGCTAGTTTGGCACTGTGGGAAACAATAACAATTCCGACTTTATTTATCAATGTCTTTCGCCAAGCTCTCCAATCTAGTAATTTTTACTGTGTTAAATATAAGAATACACCATTTAATAAAACTATAGGTCCATTGATCGTAAAAGTCTGTAGGGAAATCACGCCTAGGATAGCTATAACAAGATTTGTTACCTTAATAATTAAGATAAAGCAGAGCATATGAGGAGAAAGTGGAATAAATGGGTTCAACTAACTATAAGGACTACTATGTTGTACTGCAGGTTGATAAAAAAGCCACTGAAGATGAAATCAAGAAATCTTATAGAAAATTAGCCAGAAAGTATCATCCTGATGTGAACCCAAACAATAAAAAGGCTGAAGAAAATTTTAAAGAAATCACTGAGGCCTATGAGGTTCTCTCAGATCCTGAAAAGCGTCAAAAATACGATCAATTCGGGCAATATTGGAAACAATCTACTCAACAGCAGACCCCATGGCAGGGAGGAGCTGGAGTTCCTTTCGATTTTGGCCGCTACAATGATTTCCAGGATTTTATTAACGAGCTGCTAGGAAGAGGTTCAGCAAGTAGCGGTGGTTATTATAGTTCACCGAGTTGGGGTGGCAGTAGTGAAGCTGAAATTAAATTGACCTTTGCAGAGGGATTAAGAGGTGTACAGAAAAGATTTCAGATTAATGGAGAAACTATAGATGTGCCTATTCCCTCAGGAGTCAAAACAGGGATCAAGGTCAGAGTCAGAGGCAAGGGCTCTTACGATCCACTTACCCAGCAAAGAAAAGATCTTTTACTCAAGATCCATCTCGAGTCTCATCCTTTTTTCCAGTTTGATGGCGACAATTTAGTCTGCGATGTGCCCATCACGCCAGATGAAGCTGCCCTGGGAACTTCCTTGGATGTTCCGACCGTAGATGGAGTGGTGACAATGAGAGTTCCAGCTGGAGTCAAATCTGGACAATCTTTTCGACTTAAGGGCAAAGGCTGGACCAACACCAAGGGAACCAGGGGAGATCAAATGGTGAAAATTGTTGTTTCTACTCCACCTAATTTGAGTCCACAGGAAAAAGAATATTATGAAAAACTTAGGGATATTAGAACCTATGACCCTAGAGAAGGTCTAAAAAAAATTAAAGTCTAGGGATCAGGTAGCTGATATTGCTCCACAATCTTTTGAGCAAACGATGGAACATGCTCCTTAAGCTTATCCTTATGGTTTCGTTTGACGTAGAGATAATTGCGGGTAAAGTGAGAGTCTATAGAGAAGCGGGCATATTCTAAGCCTTTAGGTCCAATACGTTCGATGACTAGACCCATGATTTGGGCGGCCCACATTGGAAGAGTCACCCCTTTATCGTAAGCTGGAATACTTTGCTGGACAGCGGCTTTGCGATCCCCTTTACTCTCAACTGACTGAATATCCAATTCATCCTTGATTAAATCCAGCATTTTTGCACCAGTATCATTGCGTACTACGATCCATTGCCAACCAAACGGAGCTCCCATATAGCCAACTACAAGATCGGCCAAGCCATTTACATAGTCAAAACAACTCAGGCATGAAGGCGCAAAAATATCCTTGAGTTGATTGGTCTTGAGTCCAAAAAAAGGAACTTTCTCAATAGAGCCATCTTCATGCTTGAAATGTACTCTAAAATCCTGCATGAACTCATAGTGAACAACCGTAGAAGGTGAAGCGCTAGTGGTTTCCAAAAACTTCTGTAAACCAGCTCGGGTTACATTATCAACACAGGGAGTTCCCAGAACGTAGAGGCGCTCTAGTCCAAGTCGATCTTCTATAGCTCTTAAGGCTTGGATTTGACAACCAACTCCAATAACCAAGAGACGCTTGAGTCCTGATTTTTCTATTTCCTCTAGGATAGATAGATTGGGAGAAAGGGTAGGTTTGTTGACCCTTGCGGCAATGATCTCCTCAGGAGTTCTGGCGATGATTGGCAAAGGGGTAAAGCGATCTTCTTTTGTGTTTTGTACACAGACTACACCTTCTACCAAACCCAGGGTGAGCATTTTGCACGCCAAAGTTGTCACAATTCCGGTCCATTGGGCACCTTCGACAGGTATTCGTTTTTTGGCTGAAAGCATCTTTTGGTGGACACCAAAATACAATTCATTCTCATTGTCGAGATCGCGACTGCGCTGATGGGTGTTCTCTTCGAGATGCTCAATCTGTTGATGGAGAAAAGCACAGGCATCTTTGACATAGTGAATGTACTTAGTATCACAAAGTCCGCAATCGCTACATAATTCTTTGGCTGGTCTGCGAGTGGTACCTTTGGCTAGTCCCTTGGACTTATGGTGTGGATTAACTGTAGACATCTTCGCTAATAATTCCTGGTTTTCCAAGATTGTTTCTTACTCAAATGATAGACTCGTCTATATCCAAAAAACAAAGCTTCTGGAAAATCGAGAAGCCTTGGATTTGTTTGAATTATAGGAAAAAAACCTACCTACTACGCATTGAGGCTTTGGGAGGAACCAATCCCTTCCTGTTGATCCAACCGAGCGCTCCTACTGTTCCATAGCCTATAGCCAACATAAGGCTGCTTAGACCAGTTCTGAGACCTTGTTTGACGGATTCGGTCTTGGCTTTGTCTTCGGCATCCTGTTTTTGGGATTGTAGACGACCCTGCAACTCTATTTTCATAGAGTCAACTTTATCTTTAAGTTTTTGAGGGTCTATGGATACATCATCTAGCTCCTGCAGTTGATCTTTTTGCTGCTTGAGTTGCTCTATCTGAGTGGCCGAGAGTCGTCTACCCTGGTATTGTCCTTTTTCAATAATACTAGAACGCTGTTGAATTTCCTTTTTCAATAATTGGGGGTTTTGAGCCAGAGTATTGAGATTAGCCAGAAAAGACTGAATTTGTCCTTTTCCTTGTTCTGAACCCTTCTCAATTTGATTGAGGACACTAGTCTGCACCTTGCCTAAATTGCTTAAATGCAGGGGGATGATCGACAGAAATACTACTCCTAAGATGATTGATAAAATATAAACCGGCAATCTGAGATCAAATTCTTTTTTTGATGGTCTCTCAATAGTGTTGTCTATCCAATAGGCGATCAATATGGTAGCTATACCAAGCATAGGAACTATACCTCTATCTACTATATTTGTAGCAAAGGACAGCTGCCATTGGGGATTGCTCCACTGAGGCGGAATCAGTATGGTTGCAAAATCCAATAGTGATGAGAGTATGAATATCACTCCTATAAGTTTTAGAGAAAGTGAAACGAAAGAACCATTCATAGGGTGTCTATAGAAAATTGTTGCTTAATACAGTCTGTACAATTTTATCCTACTTGATGGCAATCTCACAGATTACATTCTTTCAATTCGAAACTGTTTAAGCGATATTATCAACCAGATAAGATATCCAACCAGTGTTGGGAGAACCCAATCCATTGGTAAGGTCGTAACCTGTTTGAGCTTTATATGAAGCATCTAGTCCGGATGTTATGTCATGGTAATTGTTAGTGTAGTAGGTGGCACTGCCGGCAGCACTATAAGCAAAACTACTGGTTAGACTATTAGTAGTAAGAGAGGGTTTCTTTAGGGCAATTCTTTTTTGATTAGCTATGGCAACCGCACCAGCTATAGCGGGAGTCCCTAAACTTGTTCCGCCGACTATACCCCAACCACTCCAACCACTTTGGGAGTCGTAAATATTAACTCCAGTACTGGGATTGGCAACGAAAGAGAGATCTGGGGTTGCTCTATAATTTTTTACTGAGAATGAGCCAGCAGGTAATTGATTTTGATAGCCGGGTATTAATTCATACGCGCTTAGTCCCCCGCCGCCTCCAGACTGTCCGCTAGTACCACTCCAAGCAGTTTCACTACCATAACTATAGGTGGTTCCGTTAGTCTTGATGGTTATAGTCGTTCCACCAACCGAGAGTACCCAAGGAGAAGCTGAAGGGTATTGTACAATTCCTGCTTTATCACCTGAGGCGGCAATAAAAGTGACACCATTTACTTTGAAATGAGAATCATAGCTGGTTTCAGCAAGAAATTCAGGTCCTCCCCAACTCATCGAGACAACATTTGCTGGAGTTGGGTTGGAAGGGGCAGTATTTAATGAGTTAGCCTTGCCAACTGACCAATCAACTGCGGCCATAAGATTGTCATAAGAATTATCTTTAGCCTCAACTAGCAATATATTAGCCTTGGGTGCTATAGCATGAGCCCATTCAACATCAAGTGATGCTTCAACATCCCAACCCCCAGTGGATGCAGCAACCCCTTGGGGACCGACTACAGTTATAGTAGGGCCGGCAGCACTACCAAACTGCGGAAGACTGTACTGCTTGCTAAATGTATTGGCATCGGAAACAATAGAGGGATCATGGAAAGCTCCAATGATAGCTATAGTCTGTCCTGCACCGTCGGATCCTGCGCTAAAAGATGGAAAACCATAGGCACTAACAATCTGTTGAGGTGAAAAGCCATTTGAAAGCGGAGAAGGTGACCCTTGAGGATTTGCTCTATTAGGCGAAAGGACAATGTTGGGGGTGGCAGAGAAGCCATAAGTAATCAGGTGATAAAATTCACTAGCAGTTACGACGATTGAAGACATATAAAACAACCTCCTAGGTTGCAAAAGAATGTAATGAATTTAAATATTTTAGTTGTATACAAATGTCAATTTCTTGACTAATTATGTCTAATAGCAGCACCATCTTTATATCAAGATATCACCTGGAGTGAATATATGTAGTGATATCTATCACAAGTATCAGGAAAAGCCGATTTAATCAGGCCGGATGATAGAAAAAACCAAGGGCAAAGATGATGTAGGTTGCCAGTAATAAGGTTCCATCAAGCCAGTTAGATTGCCCACTAAAGCTGATCAAATTGCAGACAGCCAAAGATATACCAAGCGAGACAACCTGGAAGGAATTAAAATGCAAATCCATATTTTCCTGTCCAATCAATTGACCCAGTAGAACTAAAAAAGGAGCAACAAATAACGATACCAGCAGACTGTCTCCCATGGCGGTGGCAACAGTAAGATCCATATTATTCTTGAGAGAAAGACGGATTACGGTTACTATACCAGCCATATCAGAGATCAAGGGCAGTAATATCACACCGGTAAAAAGAGGAGTAAGTCCATAGCCCTGGGTCACACCTTCGACCTGGCTGATAAATAGATTGGATTCGTAGGAAACCAATAGGGTACAAATCAAAAGAACGCTTATCCATAATGAGAGATTGATCTCCTCTTGATCTTCCTCTTTGTTGGCCAAACCAACTTCATAGAGAAAACTATGGGTCTTGAGAGAAAACAAAAGTGTCAATCCATAGACAATCAAAAGTATCACAGCAACCAATATGGACAGATTGGTAATAACCGAAGGATCAACCACCTTGGAAGTATCTATCAACAGGGTTGGCAAGGCAACTGCCAAAACAGCCAAAGTCATTGAGGAACCATTGACTCTGGCCAGAATTGATTGGAAATTTTGTTGTTTATGAACAATCCCTCCTGCCAACATGCCCAATCCCATATAGAGCAAAAGATCACAGAGAATACTCCCTGTGATGCTGGCTTTTACTAGATCTATTAATCCTTCTCTCAGGGCAATTAGGGAAATAATCAATAAAGTAGCATTGCCAAAAACGGCATTGATCAAACCACCAACAGAAGGACCGGTGACTACTGCGATTTTTTCGATTGCTGTACTTAACCAGAGAGAAAGGGGAATGATAGCCAAGGCTGAGGTAATAAATATCAGCTCAGAACTCCAGTTGCCAATCTTGGCTATAACAGAAAGAGGAACGAACAACAACAAACCCAGGGAAAACAAATTATACATATCTCTATATGTATTTTTTAAATGTATTTCTTTAATAGTAAAGCCAGGCGATCCTTGATATGTTGAGGCACCCTTTCAAGATTAGTTAGAATTGCGTACTTTAAAGCCGAATGGGCTATCGAAGATGGAGGATTCTTGGCTATACGCTTTACCGCTTCGAGAATCACTTTTTGGGAATTTTCAGCATTGCGATTAAGATTGGCGATCACCATATCTACTGTCACATGATCGTGATCTTGGTGCCAACAATCGTAATCAGTAACCATTGCCAGGGTAGCATAGGCGATTTCTGCCTCTCTGGCCAATTTAGCCTCTGTTAGGTTCGTCATTCCTATTACCGAAGCTCCCCAGCTACGATAAAGATTAGATTCAGCTTCTGTGGAAAAGGCAGGCCCTTCCATGCAAATATAGGTGCCACCCCTGTGCAGAGAAATCCCCGTCAGATCCAAGCTCTCTAGGGCATCGGACAGGATAGTTGCTAAATTAGGGCAAATAGGATCTCCAAAGGCTATATGAGCCACTAGACCATCGCCGAAGAATGTCGAATTGCGACCTTTGGTGCGATCTACGAACTGGTCAGGGACAACCATGTCCAGCGGTTTGATCTCTTCTCGAAGAGAACCTACAGCAGAAGCCGAAATTATATATTCAACACCCAATTGTTTAAGGGCGTAGATATTGGCGCGAAATGGCAGCTCAGAAGGAGACAGATGGTGATTTCGACCATGTCGTGGCAAAAAGGCAACCGTTGTTTCTGCCAGATCGCCTAGTACTAGTACATCAGAAGGATTCCCGAATGGTGTCTCTATGGTGATTTCCTTGATATTCTTAAGGTCACTCATCTTATAGAGCCCACTACCACCGATGATCCCGATTTGAGCCTGTGTCATTTTTATAATCTCCTGATTCTTCATATCTAGGAATTATAAGATCAACAAATCCGGTTCTCTCAGAAATATTGTTTTGATCAAGAAAATGGCAAGTTTTTGTGGGTAAAAGCCTTAGCATGTTGGCCAATATAATCAGCCACTATATGCCCATTTCCCACCAATTGATATTTGTAAGTAACTAGACCATCGAGTCCTACCGGTCCACGCGGTGGCATTTTTTGGGTACTAATACCAACTTCAGCTCCAAATCCGTAACGGAATCCGTCAGCAAATCTGGTAGAACAATTAGCAAAAACTCCAGCTGCATCAACCTGGGAAAAGAATAAGTCGATAGATTCTTGATTTTGACTGACGATCGCTTCTGTATGTCGAGAACCGTAGGCATTGATATGTTCTATAGCTTCTTGGAGAGAATCCACAATCTTGATAGAGATGATCAGATCGCTGTATTCAGTTGACCAATCTTCTTTGGTAGCTGGGATTGCCTCAATAATTTGACAGACTCTTTCATCTCCCCGTAGTTCGACCTGTTTTTGGCGTAGCGCATCCCCCATACGCGCGAGCAGATAAGGTGCGATCTCCTGGTGAATTAAAAGCGTTTCAATGGCATTGCAGCCCGAAGGATATTGTGTCTTGGCATCTACTGCAATATCAATGGACCTCTTGGGATCTGCTTCTTTATCAATGTAGAGATGACAGATTCCATCGGCATGCCCTAGTACTGGTATATGGGTATTGTCCTGAACATATCTAACAAAGGAGTTGGAGCCCCTGGGAATGATTAAATCCAGATACTTGTCTAGACTCAATAAGGAGCCTATCTCTTCCCTGGTGGTCAATATCTGTACTAAATCAGACGGGATTTCACTCTGCTCCAAGGCTTGTTTGATCAGCTTCACCAGTGTCTGACAGGTGTTGGTTGCCTCCTTGCCTGCCTTGAGAATAACTCCATTGCTGGATTTAATGGCTAAGGATGTAATCTGTATCAAGGCTTCTGGCCTGGCTTCGAAAATCACCCCTAGCACTCCAAGTGGAGTCGAAATCCTTTTTAAGATCAAGCCATTATCTAATTCCCGATGAAGCTCAATTCTGCCTACAGGATCATCGAGCTCAATAAGATCGTAGATACCATTAATAGCATCTTTGAGTTTGCTATCTCCCAATTTGAGGCGCTCATAGAGTGCATTGGGTATTTTACCCTTAGACTCTTGGCAGTCCAACAAATTTGCTGAGACAATTTCCTCGGAGTTATTTCGTAACTCCTGAGCAATTTTAGAGAGAGCATGATTCCTACACTCTGTGCTCGAATGTCCAGCTATATAGAGGGCAGATTGCTTGGCCCTATCGGCCATTTCCAATACTGAAAGCGACACTTTATATATTTAATCTAGATTTAAAGGGCGAACGATGGGACTTGAACCCACGGATAATGGTACCACAAACCACCGCCTTAACCACTTGGCTACGCTCGCCATATATAATGACTGAAACAGATTCTAACATAAAGTCTTTTCAAATGCACATAGTCAACTGATAAATTTTATGAAATCATTGCTGTTCAACTGCGTCACTGCTCTGTCAATAGGATTTATCGGTTGTCTCTGTTTAACCAATCCAGGACAGGAAGATTACCAGGATTACGCAACAGATCAGATTGTTTTTTATGTAAAAGATAAGATCTGCTCAGAGCGGGGAAGTGCTATTTTTTTGCGGCGCTATTGTCATACGCTGGTAGATACTAGTCGCAAACAATTGGTTCGTTTTCTCTCACAAAAAACGCAGAGACATAACTATCTTCTCTTTAGTGTGTATAGCACCGATATACTATTGCCCGGTATTTTACCGAGGTTTCAATTTAAAACTATAGGGATATTGGAAAATTTTTATATCTTCGAATCAGATCAGATCTAAACTTGAAATCTAAACCTAGAAAAACCCAAAAACAATGGAAGAGCCAACTAATTCGCAGCAATCAGAACAACATGATCTTACCAGAACGCCGCCTTGGGGATCAGTAACAGTACTGGAACAGGGAGAGCGCTACAGAATTAATCGAATTGTTGTCAGACCTGGACAGCATATAACCACACAGTTACACTATCACAGGAGTGAACATTGGATTGTTGTCTCAGGAACCGCCAAAGTCATATGTGATGGAAAAGAAACATTAATGATGCATAATCAGTCTACTTATGTACCTATGAACACCTCTCACCGATTGGAAAATCCGGGCGTGATTCCTTTAGTAATGATTGAAGTACAAAATGGTGAATACCTAGGGGATGATGATATCGTCCGTTTTGCTGAAAATTAAGAAATAAATTATCTAAAACTGGTTGAGAAATGTCAGCTTTGACTCGTACCAAAAATTCCAATACTCGTCGTGTAAAAACCTATAACAAGGTATCGCCAGCCAAAGTCACCCCGCTTGTTCAGCCTTCTGTATCTGATATGTTAAAAACCCTGATCAAATTTGAGAGAGCTTCTTTGGTGATAATGCTCAGCTTGGTTGGTGCTGTTCTATCTCTTTATGCTTCGGCAGTTTATACTCCAAAGACTTGGAGCAAAGAGTACAGAAAGCTGGAAAGGCTTCAAGCTGAAGAGAGAAACTTGATAAACAAGAACGAGATGCTAAAAAATCACCTAGCCCAACTGGCGCAGAGTCCGGCATCGGGTATGGCTAACGTCCAGCCATATCAGTCAATATTTTTGCCGGCAGTCAATACCAATGTTTCATCTGGTCCAATAAAAGAGCCTCAGACCAATGACAAGACAAAACAAGATTTCAAAGCTCCTATTTCCTATTAATTTTAATTGACAGATGTCTCGTCCAAGATCCCAAGCAAAAAACCTAGGTAAGCGAACTAAAAACTTATCCTCCAAAACCTTCTATAGTGCTCTAAAGGTCTCTAGTCCACCAACTGCGTTTTCCCGCAACGGTAGAGTACTTATAGTCTGGGGGGTTCTGGTCTTGGGAATTTTAGGCGTAGGTACCAGACTTTATAAACTACAGATAACCGAGGGAGCGAGTTTATTCAAACAGGTAAAAAGGCAGCAGACTACAAGACTCTTGAGTTATGTGCCACGCAGGCCTATTACTGATAATGTGGGTAACATCTTGGCTGTAGATCGTTTCAACTACATCATGTATGTTCATCCTAAACACTTTAGATTGCCATATGAGCAGATTGCACAAAAGCTAGCTCCCCTCATTCCTAAGCCGACAACTCCTAAGACGCTGCTGGCTAAATTCAAAACCAAGGATACCGGTTTGGAGATAGCCAAGTTTCTCAGTGAAGAGGAAGCCAAAAAAATCAAGAAGCTCAATCTAGATGGTGTAGATTTAGATCCCCAGTATGTTCGTTTTTATCCACAGGAAGAAGTTGCCGCAGAAGTGGTTGGTTATGTTGATTCTGGGCGTCTTGGTCAAGCTGGCATAGAAAATAGTCAAAACCAGCTATTAACCAGAGCTACTCAAGATCTATATGTACAGCAGGCCGCTAATAGCACTATATTACCTAATACTCTTCCCAAAAAAGCCTTGAATCTAGATCAATCTAGCCTGCAACTTACCTTGGATCTAAGATTACAAAGATCAGCCCGTTCTGCCTTGAAACAGCAAATCACTAAATATCATGCAAAAAGAGGTGCGGTCATAGTCATGGATGCCCGGGATGGCTCTATTTTAACTATGGTTTGTGAGCCAACTTACGATCCCAATCAATATTCCAAGGCCAAGATGGAATTATTCAAGAATTGGACCGTGGGCGATCTCTATGAACCAGGTTCAACTTTTAAGCCGATCAATGTGGCAATTGCTCTTGAGACTGGAGTGATCAAACCGGATACAGTAGTCCATGACGGAGGATCTTTAACTATCGATCGCTGGCCTATTCTCAATGCCAGCAAGATAGGCTATGGAGATATCAATATTGCCCAAGTTCTTCAAGTTTCCAGTAACATAGGCATGGTAGAAATCATGAGTCGTTTGCCCAAAGATACTTTCTATGAAGAATTAAAAAAATTGGGTATAGGGGAGAAAGTAGGAATAGATTTGCCTGGAGAGGTAGCCAGTCACCTCAAGGATAAAAAATCGTTTATGGCCAACTCTATAGAATCTGCAACAGCATCCTTTGGCCAGGGATTTTCCCTAACTCCTGTCAAGTTATTACAACTTCATGCTGCTCTTGCCAATGGTGGAAACCTAGTAACTCCCCATCTTATCAGAGGAATAGTTGATGCCAATGGTAAACTTCAATGGCAACCTAGCCTCAATATAATTCCCAATGTCTTTAAATCCGATGTGGCCCATAAGGTCGTTGAAATGATGGAAACTGTAGTTACCCAAGGATCTGGTACAGCGGCCTATATACCCAACTACCGTATTGCAGGGAAGACCGGCACCGCTCAAAAAGCTCGCTCTAGAGGAGGGTACATTCCTAACGCAAAAAACACAAGTTTTGTGGCTATTCTGCCTGTTGAGGCACCAAAATACGTAGTCCTGGTATTACTGGATGAACCACAGGGGGCAAATACCTTCGGTTCTACCGTAGCGGCTCCAGTTGCCAAATCTGTGATCGATTCCCTGATTTCTTTAGAAGGCTTACCTCCTAACCCCAATGGACCTAAACTCAAGGTCAAAGACGGGAAAAGAGATTAATTCTATAAATCATTAGCTAAGCCATATTCATAGCGAACTTCAAAACCCTGACGCTGTATATTTTCACTGACATGACGCGGTTCAAGAAACTGAAGCAAGTAATCTGGTCCGCCAGCTTTAGAGCCAACTCCAGATAGTTTAAACCCTCCAAAAGGTTGTCGGGCTACAATAGCTCCTGTGATAGTACGGTTGATATAGAGATTGCCAACTTCAAATTCCTTGGTAGCCCTTTCTATATGCTCAGGAGTACGCGAATAGAGTCCACCAGTAAGAGCGTAGTCTGTACTGTTGGCAACCCTAAGCGCTTGAGAGAAATCATTGACAACGATAATGGCTAAAACTGGACCAAATATCTCCTCTTGGGCAATGACAGCATTTTCTTTGACGTCTTTAAAAATGGTAGGAGCTACAAAGTAACCATTGGATGGAATTTGACCCTGAAAGACTAAATTTCCTTCCTGCTTACCTTTTTCAATATATTCCAAGATTCTTTTGCGGGCCTTGTCATCAATCACAGGACCAATCTCGGTATCAGGATTTTCAGTAGCCCCTATATTCAATGCTGAACTAGCTTCAACCAGTCGGTTTATAAAAACATCATAGATAGATTCTAGTACTATCACCCTGGAGGCTGCAGAACATTTCTGTCCACTATAACCAAAGGCACTATAGACTACTCCAGCGACAGCTTGATCTAAATCTGCGCTTTCATCTATTATCACGGCGTTCTTACCACCCATCTCTGCTATCACCCGTTTGAGGTGTTTTTGTCCAGGTTTGACCAAAGCTGCCTGGGCGTAAATACGACAGCCAACTTCTCTTGAGCCAGTAAAAGCTATTAGATCAATAGCAGGATGCTCAACCATGTAAGAGCCCACTGTAGAACCTTTGCCTGGAATAAATTGCAATACCCCTGCTGGTATGCCTGAGGCGATCAAGATCTCAACGAGTTTAGCCGCAATTACTGAAGAAGTTTCAGCTGGCTTGAGCAAGACACAGTTACCTGCTACTAAAGCTGCAACAGCCATTCCGGTAGTGATAGCCAGAGGGAAGTTCCAGGGAGAGATAACCAGAGCCAAACCTCTAGGCTGATAATGATAGCGATTGGTTTCCCCAGCTACATCAAAGTTAACGCCTTGATCTAGCCTAAGCATTTGAGCAGCATAATAGTTGCAAAAATCGATAGCTTCAGAGACTTCCGCATCTGCCTGGGAAATAGCTTTACCTACTTCAAGACAGATCCAGGCTGAAAGCTCATGACGTTGCTCTTCGAGGATTTGGGCCGCTCTTTGTAAAATGGCAGCGCGCTCTCTAGCTGGAGTTGACTGCCAAGCCGGAAAAGCTCTTTGGGCTCCCTCGATTGCTGTTTCAGCTTGTTCAACCAATATCTGGGCGACTTTACCAACTATCTGTTGAGGATTGGAAGGATTTTGTGAATCAATCAGGTTTTCACTTTGGACATACTCACCATTAATCCAAGGCAAGTAAGTCATGCCAAGACTATTTTTGACTTTTTTTAAAGCAAATTGAGCTTTTTCTAAAAGTTCTTGGCGAGAATAGTCAGTATCTGCTGAATTAATAAAGTCTGCCTGAGATTTGCCTGGTTTTTTTTCCACTTGGTTTGCTATGGGGGGGGCTATTAGCTCATCAACCGAACGTCCTTCCAAATCCTGTTTTAAGAAAGAGCTATTGGCCGTATTTTCCAAAAGGCGTCGAATCAAGTAAGCCATACCAGGCAGTATCTTGCCGTAGGGAGCATAGACTCTCACACGATGACCTCTTTTGACCAAGGCTTTGGCAATATCATCCCCCATCCCATAAAGTACTTGTAGTTCAAATCGACGCGAGGGAATCTTGAGAGTTTCAGCAATCGCGCAGGCTTTGGCCTGGGTTCTTACGTTATGTGAACCAATGGCCGCGTAAAGATATTCATGATTTTCCAGTAGCAATTGGGTGAGTCTTTCAAAATTGAGATCCGTGGCAGCCTTTTCGGTATAGACAGGACTGGTCCAGTGATTCTGTAGTGATTTGATAGTCTCTTGATCCCAGTAAGCTCCTTTGACCAGACGGATAGTGATAGGATGCGCTCTTTTTTTTGCCCACTCGATCCAGCCTTTTAGATCATTTTCCGAATCCTGGAGATAACCCTGTACAGTAACTCCAATATCCCTTGTTTGGCAAAATTCTTCTTCAAGCAGGAGTTCTTGCAAAATCTTGATGGTTAAATTCTTATAGACATACTGCTCCATATCAAAATGGATAGCAGCGCCAAGAGTTTGAGCTTTTCTCAAAAGGATACGAATTCTCTCAGAGACTTTCTTTTTGCTTCCTTGAGGATCAATTGGCGAAAATTGGGAATAAAAGGCAGTAAGTTTAACCGAAACTTGCACCCTAGGGATATTCTGCCCATCATCGGCTTCATCTATTTCTTTGACTTTAGACCATCCTTTGCTTGCCTGGCAGAGTTGCTCGAGAAGATCCAAATATGTGTCTAGATATCTTTGCGCCTCTATTTCGGAAATTACGGCCTCACCCAGAAGATCTATACTGAAGGTTTGTTTTTGTCCTCTAAGCTTGTCTACAGTTTTAAAAACTTGGGGAATGGTTTCACCGGCAATATATTTAAAAGCAAGAGTTTCTACTGCTTTACTAACTGAAGCAGCGGCAATCTGAGCAGGAGCAGAAGTTGGCTCAGTAAAGTTCAAAATGCTCTTGAGCGCTCCAGGCAACTCCACTTGGGAGACGGTGAGGTACTGTTGCAAATGTCTGGCTATTTCAGTATTGTTTTTGAGAGAAGGCAAAGTATCAATGAATCTAAACAATTGCATTTTCAGCCCCTCATTGTACATAGCAAAGTCCATCAGTTTCTCATCTAAACGGATTTGCTGTTGTACTCTTCCCCAGAGTGATCCTTTATTTTTACGAGTGAACTGCAGTAATTCTCTAGCTATAGTCTGTGTTTGATTTTCGTATTGTTGAGGCAACACTCTACTACTTTTCTCCTAAATAAATACAAAAATAAGGCATGAGCTGTCTTATGCCTTATTCAATTCTATTGTCTTTGATAAATTCAGTAAGTCACAAAAATAACATTACCCAAATCTTAATTCAAGAATGTCAATCAGAGGTCCCTGCGCAATTTGCTATTATTCTGTCTTACCGAAGCTTGGATCAATTCTGCCTCTGATATTTTCCATAGAAGTAATTGCTGCCTGAGCTCCGGCCATGATATCGCGTTCCTGTCCACCAAGATATACCCTTCCGAAGCTGCCAATAGCACTGACCTGTAATATATTAACCAAAGCGGCTTTCTCAGCTTCATTGGCTGCCAATGCAGCATAAGCTGCAGGCTGAACCTCTAGAACAAAGAGTGTTTCTCCTGCTAAAAGCATTTGTCCACGCCGGGAGCGATTGATTAATTGAGCCTGATAGGGATCTATATTTCGGATGATTTGGCTAGAGACTACTTGTGGCTTAAAACAGTCATCAGGATTGGCTCCCAAGGCTGCCAATATAGCCCTTCCCGCTGCCTTGGTCTCTCCTTGTCGATTGGAGTGGATTTCCAGTAACCCGTAGAGTCTTTCTACAAAAAGTACACCTGGGCGAACGACAGCTGACTTGAGGGCAATATCGGTGATTCGATTTATCTCTATACCAGGTGAGACCTCTATCCATAGGGATGCATCGCCAGGTACAGGCAAAAATCCTACGGCAACAGTGCCAATATAGGCGGCATTTTGTGGCTGTAGATTGTCTAGATAGACATAGCTGCGTAATTCTACTCCCAAAGATCTACTTCCATGTAGTTGATAGTAGTTAAATCTTATCAGAAATAGGGATACAGAAAAATCCAAGAATTTCCTATATCAAACTATTACGGGTAGGATCTCCTAAAAACGGCTTGACACTTTTGAGGCTAGGATCTAGTTCAAACTGCCAATGTTTTGAAAGTTTTTGCAGGAGAAGATCTTGTTCATGTCGAAGCTGATTGATTCGACTTCCATGGTTGAGAATCGTAAACCAGACAGGCCCTCTCTCTCGGGTGGGGATGACTCCGGCTAATGTGCTCACTTCATTGAGAGTACCTGTTTTGAGGGTGACTCCGGCAGGAATATGGCGGATTGATAAGGTGCCCTGGTGATCCACTCCTGAGACAGGAAAGAGTTCGGCTATTTTGCTAGAGCGTTTAGCCAAAAGATTTTCCAGCGTCATCCATATTTGCGTGATCGCTCTGGGGGAAATACGGTTGTTGACCCCTAAACCCGAACCATTTTCCAGGTGAATCTGATCAGGAGGTATTTGGGCTAGATCTTTGGCTGTTTGCACCACAACTGCTGCTCCCCCAACAGAATCACACAAAGATTGGGCAATATTATTGTTGCTGTGGATGTTCATCTGTTTAATGATTTCTCTAAGGCTTAAAGATTGATGCCGCAAAACAGGGCTGACTCCAACTAACGGTTGAGCAACGGCTATGACTTTTCCTTGAATTGCCAATGTAGGTTTAGACGATTTGTTGATTTTAGAAAGTTTAATATCTTTTTTGAGCAAATGAGTAGGCCAAAGATGCCAGTTGAAAGATTTTTTTAAGGTCTCGCCAGAAATTTTGGGGTCTTTTTGAAAATTCATTGAGAAATTGTTCACAATTACCAAATTTCCCTGAATTTTTCTAATTCCCAGTTTCTCTAGGGTATTGGCTAGAGAGATACCTTCTTCCCATGTAAATAAGGGATCTCCTTGGCCTGTGATCACCAGATCACCTTGGAGAACTCCATTGGCTACATCTCCAGTACGTCCTATTTCAGTAACGAAACGGTGATCTAGATCAAACTTATTTACGGCGGCCAAGGTTGTTGCGATCTTGGTTAAAGAAGCTGCAGAAACCGGTATATCAGATTTAATGTTGGCCAATTCTGCCCATTGGGACTGTATCCATATTTCCTGTTGATTGATGTTGTATCCCTTTTTTTGTAAATCTTCCAAATATTGCTTAACAATTCGTTCTACTTGAGGATCTTCCTCTATAGGTACTGCAAAAACTTGAGCTTGTTGCCAATTCGTAAAGGCGATCATCATAGGAGGGGTTACAGCCATTTTTAGCTAAAAAAATTTGTAGATTTCCAAAATATCCTTACTAATTATTCCTTATACAACCAAATACATTAAAAGTGCAAAAAATTTTTAAAGTAGCTAAGGTTTCACCTGAGGTACCCTATCTGTGATAATGGAATTTAAATGGCTTTACAAATTTTTAAGACTTGACTCAAAGCCGTATTATAATTACAAACCTAAACTGACAATAAGCATGGTAGCCATAATAGAGAAAGCCAATGTCGGCAAAATCACACAAATTATTGGACCGGTTCTCGATGCCGAGTTCCCCAATGGTCAGATGCCCAGGATTTATAACGCACTCAAGATTGATGGTGTTAATCCTGCTGGAGAAAAAGTTTCTGTGACCTGTGAAGTTCAACAACTATTAGGTGATAATCAGGTTCGTGCTGTTGCGATGAGCACAACCGATGGACTGGTTCGGGGTATGGATGTTGTTGATACAGGTGCTGCTATCAGTGTTCCAGTTGGCAAAGCCACTTTGGGACGTATTTTTAATGTTCTCGGCGAACCAGTTGATGAGAAGGGATCTATTGATAAAGGTGTGCCAACATCCCCAATCCATCGCAACGCTCCTGCTTTTACTGATCTCGATACCAAGCCTACCGTATTTGAAACTGGAATCAAGGTGATAGATCTTTTGACTCCCTATCGTCGTGGCGGCAAGATTGGTCTTTTCGGTGGTGCTGGAGTTGGCAAAACCGTAATCATGATGGAACTAATCAACAATATCGCGATCAATCACGGTGGTGTATCCGTCTTTGGTGGGGTTGGTGAACGTACTCGTGAAGGAAACGATCTCTACAATGAAATGATTGAATCCAAGGTTATCAATGAAGAAAACCTAACTGAATCCAAAATAGCCCTAGTCTACGGACAGATGAATGAGCCGCCTGGAGCCAGGATGCGTGTTGGCCTTTCTGCTTTGACTATGGCTGAATATTTCCGTGATGTCAACAAGCAGGATGTACTGTTGTTTATCGACAATATTTTCCGCTTCGTCCAAGCCGGTTCTGAGGTTTCTGCGCTTCTTGGACGTATGCCTTCTGCAGTAGGTTATCAGCCTACTCTTGCAACTGATGTAGGAGCTTTGCAGGAGAGAATTACTTCTACCAAAGAAGGTTCAATAACTTCCATTCAGGCTGTTTATGTACCTGCCGATGATTTGACCGATCCAGCTCCTGCTACTACCTTTGCTCACCTGGATGGCACAACAGTTCTATCTCGTGGTTTGGCTTCTAAAGGTATTTACCCTGCAGTTGATCCCTTGGATTCTAACAGTACAATGTTGCAGCCCGGTATTGTCGGTGATGAACATTATAATACTGCTCGCGCAATCCAATCCACCTTGCAGCGCTATAAAGAATTGCAGGATATCATCGCCATTTTGGGTTTAGATGAACTATCTGAAGAAGATCGCGTTACGGTTGACCGTGCTCGTAAGATTGAGAGATTCTTGTCTCAACCCTTCTTTGTAGCTGAGGTCTTTACCGGTTCTCCTGGTAAATATGTATCTCTACAAGATACAATTAAAGGCTTCCAGAGAATACTTAGTGGTGAGCTGGATTATTTACCTGAACAATCCTTCTATCTCGTTGGAAATATCGATGAAGCCATTGCCAAGGGTGAAAAACTTCTAGCCAAGTCCTAGAGTTAGCTGTTTGGGCCCTAAATCATAAAAGGGCTCAATTTTTTTAAAATTAATTCAATATCAATCAAAATCAGATGAGCTTAACAGTAAAAGTAATTACACCAAGCAAGGTAATTTGGGATCAATCTGTCTCCGAGGTCATTCTGCCTAGCAGAACTGGCCAGCTGGGCATACTACCTGGCCATGTTCCTATTTTGACAGCTTTGGATATTGGCGTAATGCGTGTAAGAACAGATAAAAATTGGATCTCCATCTCAGTGACCGGTGGTTTTGCCGAAGTTGAAAAAAATCAAGTCAAAGTTCTCGTCAATAGCGCTCAGCTCGGTAGTGCAATTGATCAAGAAGCTGCACGCAGCGAATTCGTCTCGGCTCAGGGTCAACTAGATGAAGCCACCAAAAGTGGTAGCCGTCAAAGGCAGATTCAAGCTGAAGCAGTCTACAAAAAGGCTAGAGCCAACTACCAAGCTACAGGAGCTTTGGTTTAAGAATTCAGGGCCAATCGGCCCTTGATTCGTTACTAAGATTCATCAAGTTTTTTAAGCAAAATTTAATATTTTTGACAATTTTGTCTGATTTTTACGTAATGTCGTTTATGTTGTAAAAAGGAGACAGAAGGTTATCTTTTTTCGGTTTCCCCACACATTTAACTCCATTTTTATTTTGCTTAAATCTCTTCTTCTATCACTTCTGTTTAGCTTTGCCATTCCCCTGGTACTGATAGGGGTGTTGTTTTTAATCTTCTCTGGTTTAGACCATGTGTCTACCCTGAGGGCTTCTATAGGCGATTTAAATGACAGTCTAAAGATTTTTCTGACTATTTTTGGTAATGGTTCTCCTGTTTTGGGAATGGTGATCATTGGCTTGGCTTGCTCTCTAGTGGGTGGCTTGCTAGAGTTGTTTAATATTTTCCAGCAGAGGGACAAGTATCGCCACTATTCCAAGAAAATATAACAAATAAGAATCCCTATATTAGTTATTTCCGGATGCTGGAAACCGATTTGAGAAGTAACATAACTTTATCAGCCAACTGCTCGAGCATTTCTTGGTTTAGTGAAGGTTTGGATGCTACAAAATTGAGGAACATTGTTTCTGTGAAAGTTGTAGTAAATACAGATATGGTTCTACCATATATGCCATTGGCAGCCATAAAACTTATCTCTTCTATTTCCAAGTTACCGTAAATAGCTGGGATATCGATTTTGCCAATATTGGAAACACTTGCTGTAATAGCTGTGTAATCAGGATTAGCTGCATTTTGTACAAAGATTTGCCTAACTAATTTCAGAGGTTTAAATATATCTTGTCTTTTTATGCTCAACTTAATATCCTTAGTTATTGCTCTGGACAAATCCCAAAACGAAGTACTTGATTTGAGCCGGTGAAAAGTCATAAGCAAACTAACTACAACGCCAAGAGCGTTATCTTCGATAGGAGGATTTAGGTGTTTGCGTAGATCTACTACGGAGCGACAAGATACATTAATATTTCTTGAATTGCCTTGCCTGATATGATCACTGACTACAAATAACATGGCAGAGCCAAGAACTCCTTGTATTGTAGTGTTGTTTTCGCGTGCAAGTTGAACCAGGCTTTGTGTTGTTTGAGCCTCTAGGTTTCTATGAGTCATGATGCAAGTACGCTGCTCATTGGGAACTGTTTCTAGTGAAGCCAACTGTTCTGGTTTATAAAACATTCTTAATATTTTTCTAAACAACAGATAGTCTTTACCTTGCTCAATTCCCTTTTCTCCCTTCATCCAATCTGGTAATGCTTGTTCTAAAGCTAGAATGTCTGGATTTTGTTCAATTTCAATTTTTCTGCATTCATTAATTGCTTGGTAGTATTGCAAAAGTTCTGATTGTAGTTTAATACAAGATTTAGCATCTGAAATACTATGATGGACAGTAGTTATTAGATAGTTAATATTATCTAGTTGCTGTAACAATGTACATCGCAGCAAAACCTTATTACTTTCAATAGCTCTATTTGATTCAGCTTTAACGATATCTTGCCAACTGCTATTTCCAGAAATCACCAATAGGGGAATCGCTTCGGTTGCCTCGGTTGTAAATCTGAGATCTTCGGTTGTTCCAATAATACGAGAGCTCAGAAGTAGATGAGAGCTTTGGAGTTGATCAAGAGCTTTCTGCAAAATTGTTTGGCTAATTTCCCCTTTGATGCGCATAATGTTGACAACATGAAAATAGCCTTTTTGTAAGTTCATTAAGGCGAAAGCTTCCTCGATTTCTGTTAGCTTTCTATTCCCCTTAGTCTCTGGGTTTTCCATAAACAATCTACCAATTTTTGTAAGGAAATTTGGTCAAGTTGGAATTGAAGTAGCGAGGATCTCCTGAGACTTCTTGGTCCACCCATGCCGGCAATACGATCACCTGCTCTTCTTCTTCGAGTTCAACCTCTGCTATTATTAAGCCGCTATTGTCACCGAGAAATTCATCTACCTCCCAGACAAGGCCTTCTATTGGAATTCGATAGCGGTTTTTCTGAATTTGAGACTGATCACATAGCTCTTGCAACATTTGCCGAGCATCAGTTACGGGTATTTGGTATTCATATTCACAACGAGCGATACCCTCACTTTTGCCCTTTATTGTAAGAAAGCCATTTTCGCCGACTATCCTTACCCTAACAGTGGTTTGATTGATGGTGGATATGTAGCCTTGTTGGTAAAAATGGGGATTGACTAGGGCGCGCCAACTTTCGCCTTTTACCAAAAATTTTCTTTCAATTTCTTTGGACATTTTAGTTATTATCTTTAAATTTCATTTTTCCTAGCCACTCCAACAGAGATTCTAGTTGTTTTTGGGGTTTGAGTACTGCTAATCCACGGCAGATAACCTTTTTCGGGGTATATACAAAGCGTGTTTGCAGATTTTGTGGCAGATTCTCCTGCAAGAGCTTCCAAGCCGGCTCTTCCATCGGCGTTTCCAGGATCACATGGCCAGTGCTATCAGGTTTAATGCGTGAGAATCCTAAAGACTTTGCCAGTTGCTTGAGTTCTATAATCCCAAAGAGCTGCTCAACTGGACTGGGCATTTTCCCGTAACGATCATACCAGTCCAATTGAACTTGTCTAAGTTCCGCAATTGTCGAAGCTGAAGAAATGGTACGATAGGCTGCTAGTTTTTGCTCGGGATCTCCAATGTAATCTGCAGGAATAAAGGCAGTCAGCTTGAGATCGATCTGCGTATCTTCTACTTGCGGGATTTCCTGACCCTGAATTTCATTGAGTGCCTCTTGCAGCATTTCCATATAAAGATCAAAGCCAATCGTTTGCATCTGTCCAGATTGTTCTGCTCCCAGGATATTGCCGACTCCCCTGATTTCCATATCTCTAGTAGCTAGATGATAACCTGAGCCTAGTTGAGCAAATTCTTGAATTGCCCTAAGTCTGGCTCTGGCAACTTCGGTAAGTTCTCCTTTGCTTGGATAAAATAGCCAAGCGTGGGCTTGTATCCCCGATCTGCCAACCCTTCCTCTGAGTTGATATAGCTGGGCCAATCCAAAACGCTGGGAATCTTCGATGATGATTGTGTTGACCCTGGGGATATCTAGACCTGATTCTACAATCGTTGTACACAGCAACAAATCGGCCTCACCATTACTAAAGTCCAGCATAATTGTCTCTAGTTGGGAATCTTCTAGCTGACCATGAGCAATCATAATCCTGACATCAGGCAACATCTCTCTCAAGAAGGTTGCAATTTCCTCAATCCCTTCTATTTTGGGTACTACATAGAATACTTGTCCACCACGATCTAGCTCGTTACGAATTGCGGTTCTGATAGCTTCAGGATTAAAGGGGGAAAGATGGGTATGGATTGGCCTTCTAGATGGAGGTGGCGTAGTAATCAAGCTCATTTCCCTGATTCCACCGAGGGACATATAAAGTGTGCGTGGTATCGGTGTAGCAGTCAGAGTAAGCACATCGATCAAGGTTTTCATTTCCTTAATTTTTTCTTTTTGATTCACTCCGAAGCGCTGTTCTTCATCAATCACTAACAATCCTAAATCCTTGAACTCTATGGCTTTAGAGAGAAGCTGCTGAGTACCCACCACTATATCTAGCTCTCCAGTGGAGAGTCGATGGAGGATATCTTTTTTTTCTGAAGTAGTCCGAAAACGATTCAATAACCCTATCTGGATAGGATAAGCTGCAAAGCGCTCCTGTAAAGTATGATAATGCTGCTGTGTCAATATGGTAGTAGGTGCAAGTAGGGCCACCTGTTTATGACCACTGGTGACCATCTTGAAAATTGCCCTGATTGCCACTTCTGTTTTACCGAATCCCACATCACCGCAGACCAAGCGATCCATGGGACGCTCACTTTCAAGATCCCTTTTAACCTCAGCAATAGCCTTGAGCTGGTCGGGAGTGGGAGCGTAGCTAAAGGACTCTTCTAGTTCCTGCTGCCAGATACTATCACCTGGACAGGCATAGCCCTCCATTTTTGACCGTTTTGCATATATATTGAGTAGATCTACTGCCAGTTTCCTTACAGACTTGCGGACTTTAGCCTTGATGGTTTCCCAGTTTTTGCCTGACATCTTATGAAGTTCAGGTGGGTTTTTGCCTATCTGCCGATAACGAGTGAGACTATCGAAACGATCGGCCGGAACTCTCAAAAGACCATCGGCATATTGTATTACCAGATATTCTCTATGTTCTAAAGTTTCTAAACCAGAGAACTTGCCAATTCCATGATGTTTGTGAACTACATAGTCACCAGATTTGAGCTGATTGAGATCAACCTGCTTGGAAGCAGCTCTGCGCCTTTTTCTGACATAGCCTAAATTAATTAGAGAATGTTTACCAAAGAATTCACGATCTGTAACGATTACCAAACGATAAGGAGGTAATATGAATCCTTCGAGCTCGGCTAATCCTGTGTACTTGAGAGCAACCGCATTTCCTTGGGTTTGGAGTCGTTCAATGGCAAGATAGTCTTGGTTATTGACAATGAATTGGGCCGGACAGTCATGTTCTTGCAAGAGAGAGACTGAGCGCAACGGTTGAGCCGAAATTAGCCATTTGGCATACTTTTCTAGGCTTAAATTTCCATAGATCTCTCTTTTACCTCGTAAAATTTCAGCCATTTTGGCAAACTGGTGAGGTACTGTAGGTAATGGACGAGAAGCAAGATTAAGTCTAGGTATATTATCTACTGTTGGCTTTTCTTGGGCAAGCTCAGACAAGTACACAACCATGAAGTTTCTTTGCACTTGCCCGAGTAACTCAGCAAAGGGCTGATGAAGCGGCGGTATTTGATAAGCTAGATTGGATAACTGTTTATCTGCATGTTCAAACCATCGATCACTATGGGCTTGAGACTGTTCTAGTTCATCAAAGACCAACAGCGTTGTTTCTGATTTTAAGTAATCGCAAAGGGAGGATGCTTGCTCAAAAGCGCAACCTAGAAAACGTCCAAATCCCTCAGGGTAGATGTTTTGCTCGAGCTGCTCTCTCTCTTGCTCGGAAAAATATGTGTTAATTTGCTCTTGGGTCAGATGTTCTTTGATTAGTGCAAAGAAGTTAACAGGGGTTAAAAGTATAGCTTCTAAAGGATCAAGCGATCTTTGGCTAACTGGATCAAATTCCCTGATTTTTTCTATCTGATCACCAAAATATTCCAACCTCACTGGAACCTCGGCAGAAACTGGAAAGATGTCCAAAATATCTCCCCTTCGGCTCCACTGACCCTCCGACTCTACTAAAGATACACTTTCGTACCCCATATAGCTGAGTTTCTTTGCCAGTTGATCCAACTCTAGCTCTTGATCTATTTTCAGAGATAGACAGCAGCTATAAAAATCAGCTGGTGGAGGAAGATGTTTTTGAAGGGCTAGCTCGGTTGAAATGATTGCAGTAGAACCAACCTCTAATTCAGAGAGAACTTGCATCTGTCCCCAAATCATCTCTGATTCAGGATTGAGCAAATCATAAGGAGAAGATTGGGAAGTTGGATAAAATTGGACTGCTTTCCAGCCCATTACTTCCATTTGGGATGCCCATCTACCAGATTCTTCTAAAGTAGCGCAGACAATTAAAATATTTTTTTCTTGAGACTGAGCCAGACTGGATACTACTATACCTTTGGCTAAACGAGATATGCCACTTAACTCTAATGCTCCAGACTTTTGTAATTTGTTGCTGAGCTCCTGAGTTAAGCTTGATCGCTGCAAAGTTCTGACTACCGAAGAAAGCACCATATCGATTCTTTTATATTCTCTCTTTTTTAGGGCAGTTTAGGATTTACTAGAGAATAAAAATAAATTAGCTTGAGCTTTACAATCAATACTCTGAATCTTCTTCGTAGTTTTTATCCACTTTTGGCCGAGCACTGATGATTGTATTTTCCTCTTCTTCGGGGGTTTCTTCTACCGGTTGATAATCAACATAGGCTGCTGGGGGATCATCGCCATATTGATTAGAGTAGGGTCTGGGTTTCTTAGAAGTCTTTACTGGTTTGGCCTCGTTGTCTTCACGACGGCGAGTCTTTCTAGGTGAATCATTCCAGTCACCGGTATCTTCTTCATCCCAATCCTGAGACCTTGAAGGTTGTGCTGGTGGACGTTTTCTGTTTGCTGCCGGCCGTTCAGATTCTTCTGAATAACGAGAATAGTTCTCTGGAGCAGAGCTTTGTCTATTGGTGCGGCGTGTTCTTCTGGGTTCATCGGCTTCATAGTTGGTGCCGCGAAGACGTCTTTTGTTGCTGTAGGATTCTTCCTCTTCTTCCGGTTCGATTTGATCAAGTTCAGCTTCTGTATAGACTCTTGTTCGACTGACTCTTCTTTCGTCATCCACAAAAGGTGAATTACGTCTGGCTTGCTCTGTAGTCGCCTTGCGCAATTTAATAGTCTCTACAGCAAAAAATATGGTAGTTCCAGTTAAAAGAAACTGCCCAAATTGTAATATTGGATCCAATCTCCAGCCCTGAAACAATAGAATAAAACCACAGAGCAAACCTACTGCGGCAAAAAATATGTCATGATCTCTTGATAGTTCGGGGCGGACAGAACGCATAAAGTAAAGTCCAGCACCAGCTACTGCTAAGAAAATGCCGAGTATGCTTGCTGAATTCAGCCCAAAATTTACCATTTCTTCTCTCCATTCTCAGTCATATTATAGCCGTCTTAGTGACTTAGCGAGGAATTGAAGCAATCAAGGTCTTAGTATAATCTTGCTGCGGATTGCTTAGTATTTCCCTAGCACTGGCGATCTCTACAAATTTTCCCTTATTCATAACCACAATTCTGTCACTCATAAATCTGACTACACTCAAGTCATGTGAGATGAAAATGTAAGTTAGATCCCAATCCCTTTGCAGCTCTTTTAGAAGATTGAGAACTTCAGCCTGAACCGATACATCCAGAGAGGAGACCGATTCATCACAGATAATGAATCTTGGATTGAGAGCTATTGCCCTGGCTATACAAACCCGTTGTCTTTGTCCACCTGATAGTTCATGTGGATAACGGTTTTGCCAGTTTGGATCTAATCCTACTCTCTCGAGTAGATATCCTACCTTTTG
This sequence comes from uncultured cyanobacterium, assembly GCA_903869185.1. GTDB lineage: Bacteria > Cyanobacteriota > Cyanobacteriia > Cyanobacteriales > Microcystaceae > CAISPN01. Next base: position 56,433 of record CAIPYC010000092.1, read on the forward strand.
CCTGTTCCCTTTTATTTTAGCTTGATGAATCTCTAAGGGCTCAAAAATAGCCTGTCCAATAGTTAAACGGGGATTGAGAGAATTGTAGGGATTTTGGAATACTATCTGCATTTGCCTACGAATAGGGCGCATTCTCTCTGGGGAAAATTCTGAGATCTTGTCGCCCGCAAAGTAAATATTCCCTTTTGTAATGGGAATTAATCTCATAATTGCCTTAGCCAGAGTGGATTTACCACAACCTGATTCTCCCACCAATCCTAGAGTTTCGCCTCTTTTTACTTCAAAGCTGACATCATTGACAGCCTTAAATTGATTATTTTGTACATTGAATAGTCCTTTTTTGTGATATTCGATTTGGAGGTTTTCAACAACCAGTAATGCTTCTCTTTCTTGCAAGTTAACCAATCGCTCCAATTCTGCTTGGGCGCTGATAATTTTAGGTGGTAAAGGCGGTGGTATTTTCTCTTCGATTTGGGCTGTCATGAAATCAGCTACAGTTGGAAGTCTTTCGGGCTGGATTTCCAGAGATGGACGGCAGGAGATGAGACCCTTGGTGTAAGGATGCTTTGGCTGATTGAAGATCTGCTCTTTGGTTCCTTTTTCTACGATCTTGCCCTGGTACATAACCAGGATAGAATCTGCCACTTGATTTATAACCCCAAGATCATGAGAAATAAAAAGCATGGACATTTCTCTTTGGGATGATATGCGCCTGAGTAGTTCCAAAATTTCTGCCTGCACCGTTACATCCAGGGCTGTAGTCGGTTCATCTGCAATCAACAGCAATGGTTCACAAGAAATAGCCATGGCAATCATCACTCTCTGCAATTGTCCACCTGATAACTCGTGCGGATAGCGTTTCAATATGGACTCTTTTCGCTGCTTGAGGTATTCTCCAACTGAAATTTGTCTATTGTTGTTTTCTAAATATTCGGCTTCCAATTCCTGGTCAGTCGGCAGCAATTTTACTTCTTGCAATAGAGCAACTGCTTGATTGTTGGCTTGATTGGAGGTTACGTTTTGATGCAGTGTGATTGCCTCGATGATCTGATAGCCAATTGAGTAGACTGGGTTAAGCGCGCTCATTGGCTCTTGAAAAATCATCGCGATCTTGTGACCTCTGAGCCTGCGCATTTGTTCTTCTGGTAATCCCAGTAGCTCAACTGTAGCTTCCTCATCTGCCTCACTAAAGTAAATAGCTCCACTTGTGATTTTTCCTGGCTTGGGAATCAGCCTCATTATTGCAGTGGATGTAATGGATTTACCTGAGCCGGATTCACCAACTATTCCAATAGTAGTTCCCCGTTCTAGACTAAAGCTGATATGATCTATTGCCAATCTGCTCTGTTGTTGATTGGGAAATTGAACGGTTAAATCTCTTACATCTAGGATCAGATTGGACATTATTTTATAATTGAGATAATTTTAAAATTTTAACTATTTTTTGATGATCTATCTCGATTCAGCCTTGATCCAAGAAGCCCAGCAAGCCATGCAATTTGGTTGGGTTAAAGGTATTACCACTAATCCTACTTTATTAGCCAAAAGCCCACTTGCTCCAGAAGAAACCTTATTCGCCCTACGTTCAATTACTTCGGGTGAGCTTTATTATCAATTGGTCAGTACTGAATTTGAGGATATGATCTCTGAAGGCTATAGAGCTTATGAAATCATTGGCAGTCAAATAGTGCTTAAAATACCTGCCACTCCAGTTGGTTTTAAGGTGGTAGCCAGATTAGCCCGCGAGATTCCCTGTTCAGTCACCGCAATCTACAGTGCCCATCAAAGCGCAGTAGCAGCCGAGGCGGGTGCCAAATATGCGATAGTCTACGTTGATAGGGCTGCCCGTTTGCTAGGTGATGGTCTGGCTTTAGTTAGACAGATGTCGAATATTTTGCAAGCTTCCAATACACAAATTTTAGCCGCCAGTCTTAAATCACCCCAACAGGCTGCCGATGCTCTCCAGTCAGGTGCAGATCACCTCACCTTACCTTTAAATATTCTCCAGTCTATGGGCGAACATTCCCTTTCTCAAGCTACTGTAGAGGAATTCAACCAAAATGGTATAGGGATATCTCATGTCTGATTTTGAAAACGAACCGATTCCAGAATTAAAAAATCCTCAAGGCATCTTTAAAACAGGTGATATGAGTTTACAGATTGAAGGGGAAATTGTGCCAATTGTAGATGTACATTTAGGACAAAAACAATCTATTTATTTTGAACATCATATTCTTCTCTGGAAACATCCCAATGTAAAATTAGGAATTAAAAGCTTAAAAGGGGCAGCAAGACGTGTTTTTGCCGGATTGGAAATCTTTATCGGTGAAGCATATGGACCCGGCAATATTGCGTTTTCTCGTGAAGCGCCCGGACAAATAGTAGTTCTGGAATTGGCAAGAGGTCAGACAGTAGATGTTAGAGAGCATCAGTTTTTATTGGCTACCAGCAATATTGAATATAATTTCTTTTTTCAAAGAGGTCTGGTAAATATTTTATTTAGCCGCAGTGGTGGATTGTTTATAGATCGCTTTGAGGGAAAAAAAGAAGGGGGTTTATTATTGATACATGGCTATGGCAATGTATTTGAAAAATATTTAGCTCCCGGAGAAGTATTGGACGTAGAGCCTGGAGCATGGCTTTGGAAGGATTCATCAGTCAGAATGGAAACTGTGACGGCATTGCAAAGCAGTGGAGGGATTTTGGGTGCAATCGGGGTGATGCTCGGTGGTATCTCTTTTACCCTAAATCGTTTTATAGGACCAGGCCGCTTAGGGTTGCAATCAATGACCTATCATCCTCCATCGCCTGAAGGAGCATCCCAAGTTGGTGGCAGTAGTAATATTAAATTAACCTAAAGGAGCGAGCTGTTGTTTATTAGCTTGATACTCTGCTAGTTGCTCTTCGATCTCTTGCTTTACTATCGAGCGATAAAAAAGAAAATGTTCATTGTGGGCACACATCATGAGATAGTCCACAAAAACCGCAGGATTATTCTTGGCAATGCCTAAAAGATGATGCCAAAATTGCCATCGATTAGAGCGTTTAAAGCCCTGCCTCCATAGTACAATACCTAGGGCTTTGAGATCGATTAAGGCGGGAATTTTAAAAGGAACTTGACAAGGGGAAGATCCCAATTTAAGAAAACATTTATAGAGGCGATCTAGATAACAGCTTGGATCGTAGAGAGTCCAAAAGGTTTCTATATATTCTCCGGCAATTTCTTCAACAGGGCGAGTAGGAATGAAGTTGATCAAGCTAGTTTGGTTAATGTCTTGTTTGGTATTATCCAAAAGGCGTCCTTCTTTTTCCAGTCTATGCCATAGAGCCGTATGTGGTAAAGCCTGCAACATGCCAAACATAGCAGTAGGAATGGCCGCATCTTCTACAAAATCTATAATTCTTTTGCCTGCCCCTTGTTTTTCATTATCAAAGCCAATGATAAAACCAGCCATTGGACGTAATCCTGTTCTGATAATCTTATCAACAGCTTCTGCTAAAGAACTTCGAGTATTTTGAAACTTTTTCGTAAATTCTAGACTCTCTTCGTCAGGGGTTTCAATACCCAAAAAGACTGCGCCAAAATTGCACTCAACCATCAATTGCATTAACTCTGGTTCGTTGGCTAGATCGACTGAAGCTTCCGTATCGAAACGAAATGGATATTGATGCTCAGCTTGCCATACTTTTAGCTCTTTTAATAGTAGCTTGACGTTACGCTTATTACCAATGAAGTTATCATCAACCATGAACACAGCACGTCGCCAGCCGATTCTGTAAAGATAATCCAGCTCTGCCAATAGCTGCTTTGGAGCTTTCGTACGCGGTTTGCGCCCATATAGTACTATTATGTCACAAAATTCGCATTGAAAAGGACAGCCACGAGAGAACTGAACAGACATTGAGTCGTATCGATCCAGTTCCAGCAAGTCATAGCGAGGTATGGGGGTAATGGTGACATCTGGTTTTTCCTCTGTGCGAAAAATCCCTCTTGTTTCTCCTTTTTCTATAGCTTCGATAAATAGGGGAATAGTGATTTCACCTTCATCTAAAATCAGAAAATTTGCTCCTGCTGCTTCTACTTCATGTGGGACTGAGGTAGCGTAAGGTCCGCCCACGGCTACCGGTTTTCCTCTTTGCTTAGCTTGCTGTATTTGATTGAGGAGGTCTTTTTTTTGTACAATCATCCCTGAAAAAATCACAATCTCCGCCCATTGCCACTCAGCTTCGCTAACTTGACGAATATTGCGATCTACCAGCTTGAATTCCCAGTTTTGGGGTAAAATTGCCGCTGCTGTGATTAAACCCAGTGGAGGCAGCAGTACCTGGCGATCTACCAATTCTAGAATTTTTTCGTAGGACCAAAAAGTTGGTGGAAAGAGTGGATAGACCAATAGAGCACGCATTTTCTAAAATTCCAATATTAAATTGTCTTACCTTAACAGATTTTGCGGCGATACTGTAGATTAATTTAATTTATTGGGTTTGATTGCAGCTGTTTTGTCAAGGGCTGCTGGCAATCAATCACTAGTCCATCTAATCTGGCAGAGCTCTCTAAAGGTCCAAAAAATATCCACTTGCCAGAAATCCTCGAGAGTGTTGAGCGGTTTTGGGTTAGCCAAATCAGGTTACCATTGGACTGCGGGAACTCGAGATTGGAAGAGGTGGGCTTGGCTTCGACAGTAGCTAAGGTTTCTAGAACCATTTGATAGCTTCTCAATACACCAAAACCATTCAACCAGAAATTAACTTCCCATTGCTTATTCTGGGCATATTTATAAAGAGAGACCGCAGCAACGATAGCTTGCTCAAAATGTTCTTTCTGCCAAGAAAAATTAGTATCCAGTCCAATTATAAGATTTTGATTACTACTACTGCTTTCTAACTCTCTGATCTTGAATTGGCTAAATCTGGCACTACTGCGCCAATGGATCAGGCGAGTTGGATCCCCGAAGCGATAGGTACGCAGATTCCTCGTGATTCCCTCTGGTGCCTTATGGTATAAAGATTGCTTGAACAGTTGGCTATTTTGCCTATTAGAACAAGATAGCAGATCTACAATTGGACATTGGGATAATTGTAGAACTTGAGGATAGATCATCACTTGAAAATCGATCTTCTCGGTACGACTACCCCAGAATAAACCAAGGGGAAATGCGCAACGAAGCTTAAGTTTGCTCCAGTGATATATTCCTCTTTTAAAAGTGGAAATATTGTATTTCCAGAGAAATTGGCTGTAGGGATCAATACTTTTTATTGAGGATTTGACAGGATCACTCAATTGTTTTACAGGAAAGTCATGAACCTCTAAAAGTCTTGCTGGAGTTGATTGATTATTCTGTATACCTATTGCAATGGTAAGAATATCACCGGCATGAACTGGAGATGCGTAAAAACGGATTGGTCTTAGCCCCACCAAAGCTCTTCTGGCTTGCAAAACAGACAAAAACAAAAGAGACAATATAAAAGAGCTGATTAAATACAACCAGCCGGCCATTGTATTGCTCGCAGCCCCTAAAAAGCATAATGCCAGTAAAAGCAACACCCACCAAGCATAGGAAGGAATGCCAAAAGAACTTTCCATCCAAGAAATCATTCGTCTATAAAACAATTGGCTCCTTTAACAATTAGATTAACTGTAGTTTAATGTGACACTCCCATTGCTCATCTGAGTATAGAAGCTTTTGTTCTAAATAAACAAGGTGGCGATTGAAGTTAACTTAATGAAAAATGCTTTATGATCATGTAGAATTCTTGTATGATCAACTTCTCATTCAGTACCGCAAAGCTAGCATGCCTTATTGCTATTTTCATATTAAATATTTAAAAAAAAATGAAATTAAAGCCGTCAGATATAAACAAACTTGAAAAATTTTTAGAAAAAATTAAATCAGATACATATCCTGAGCTTCCTTCTGATTTACATACTAACATTTCTATTCAAATGTTCGATTTTTTTAAAAATAAATACCAACTACCATCCCAAGCAAAGATTTTAGATATTGGTTGTGGTCAAGGTGTTGCTTTAGAGCTTTTTATTAAAAATAATTTTAACCTATTGGCATTACACTCAATCAGGATGATGTTGCTTCTTGCCTTCAAAAAGGATTTGATGTGAGGGAGATGGATCAATCTTTTTTGGATTTTGAAGATGAATCTTTTGATTTCATATGGTGTAGGCATTGTATTGAGCACAGTGTTTTTCCTTATTTTACCCTTAGTGAAATATTTAGAGTATTAAAGTCTAAGGGGTATTTATACATCGAGGTTCCTGCTCCAGAAACCAGTTGCAAACATCAGGCAAACAAAAATCACTATAGTGTTTTAGGAAAGCAAATGTGGTTGGAGTTATTCAAACGAACAGGGCTGATAGTATTAGATGTATTGGATATTAATTTTACTACAGGGGCTGGTCCAGATACCTACTGGTGTGTAATTCAGCAAAAACCATAGATAAGATTGATTCAATAATAAAGGGTAATCTATGCCAGATAACATGATCAGTATTGACTTTTCGCTCTCTAAAGAAACTAAGCTTTTAGGAATTGCTCTTGTTATCAATCCAACCGTGGGCTGGGGTAACTATGCGCTTAATCTTTTTCTGCAACTTCAACAGATACCTGGTTTTACTCCAATAGTTCTATTAATACCAAATGGAGTAGAACATCTCAATCCTCTTTATAAAGACATCGTCTTAAAATTAATTAAAGAGCAGCAACAAATTCAAAGAATAATTTTTGAAAATCAAACTCGACAAATCAATTTAAATATTCCGGTTTTACATCCTTTAACTGATCAATTTTCATTAATTAATAAAAATATTCATGGCAGCCAAAATGTAGCTTTTGATTTTTCTTTAGATACTCATATTACACCTGAAGCCCTAGTTAGAGCTAAAGAATATAATCTAATTGTTGCTGGATCCTCATGGAATGGAAAACTTTTACAAAGTTATCAAATAAATAATGTATATACAATTTTGCAAGGGATTGATCCCTCTAAATTTCATCCGGCTCCTAAAGCTAATCTCTTTAAAAACCGCTTTGTGATTTTCTCCGGTGGAAAGCTAGAGTATCGCAAAGGACAAGATATTGTAGTGGAGGTCTTCAAGAGATTTGTAGCACGCCACCGTGATGCTTTATTGCTTACTGCTTGGCATAACCACTGGCCAAGTACAATGTTAGGGATTGAAGATAAAGGCTATGTTCAAGGAATGCCCCAGCTTACTCAAGAGGGGAAATTATTGATTAAAGAATGGTTGATTGCCAATGGTGTCCCTGATGATGCCTGCATTGATCTAGGACTAGTACCTAATGACCTTATGCCACCAGTAATGAGAGAAGCAGATGTTGCAATCTTTCCTAACCGAGCTGAAGGGGGAACCAATCTAGTGGCGATGGAATGTCTTGCCTGCGGACTGCCAACTATACTTTCTGCCAACACTGGACATCTAGATCTCGTTGGAGATGAACATTGTTATTCTCTAAAATCTCAAAGCCCGGCCAAGCGAGATCGTTTTAATGCTGGGGCTCAAGGTTGGGGAGAATCAGATGTTGAAGAAGCCTTGGAAACCCTTGAACATATTTACAACAATCGCAAGGAGGCTGAAGATAAAGGCTCAAATGCTGCAATATTTATGCAGGATATGACTTGGGAAAAACAAATCAAGCGTATGTACGATTTATTGGTACAACATCAAATAGTATAATAATTTAAAATATTTTTAATTCAGACAAATAGATTGTTTTTCTATTAGTTAAAACATTGCCTCAAATAAAAATCTTCCCAAACCAATCGCGGTTGGACATAGGCTAATAGGTAGCGGCGCACTTTTTCTAGTTCTATGATCATAGAAGAATCATTGTATTTTTGCCAATATTGATACTGTAGATAGCCTACCAACCAGAGTTGTTTTTCAAGTTCTAATTCCTGATCGAGACTCTGTGCTAGAGTTAAAGCCTCCAGAGGGTTTTTGGGCAAATGAGTTAGCTTAATGCGCAAATCTATGGAGATCCCCTGAAATTGTTTATAGGATTCAATTGCTTCTCCTGGAGAGCCCTGAGCTAAAGTTAGAATATCCTCATACTGCAAGATTTCGGCATAGCCCTTAAGTTGCAAAATATTACGCATTTGAGCATCGCTTAGGCGAGCAAATGGAATATATTGACAACGAGAAACTATAGTTGCCAAGATTGCTTCTAAACTATTGGCAATAAGGATAAAAACACACAATCCTGGCTCTTCCAATGTTTTAAGCAACGCATTGGCTGCTGATTCATTCATGCTTTGGGCCGAGTGGATCACAACTACCGAACGGACTGACTCTAATGGAGGTCTTTGTAAAAACTGATGGATTTGGCGAATCTGTTCAGTTCTTATCTGAGGAAGTGCTTTTTTTTTGACATTGGCTGCTGCTGCCTCAGACTCGGTTAGAAGCCTACCTTGTAGTTGGTAGGTAGGCTCAACTATCAAAAGATCTGGATGATTTTGCCTGGTTATTCTTTCTCTCAGGGAGCCCGATTTTGCTTGCGGCTGATTCAACATCAAAATTGCCAAGGCAAAACAATCACTCGCTAGTCCTCTGCCTATTCCTGAAGCACCAACAAAAAGATAGGCCGGAGCAAGACGAGATCTTTCCAGCGCGCCTTCTAAAAATTCAACAGCCTGTTTCTGTCCAAGTAGCTCAGAAAAATAGTCCATAGTAACCTGTAATCATGCAGTAGAATATCAACAATTGAAATGATTTTTATAGAGATGTCGCGCTATCTAACCTGCTATACAGTAAATACCCCTTTAGAAAATTTGGTTGCTGAATTTGAGAGTATTGTAAAATCATGTGATTTTGAGATTGTTTATCAAAGTTCTGAATGTATTGTAGCTAGAGAAATTCCAGGCAAGGTACCCTTTAGCAAGTTAGTGACTATAGAATTGACGATTGATAATACAAATATATATCAAGATCAGGTTCACGTAGATCTAATAGCCAAAAGCGATGAGTTGACTTTGCATTTGGACAACCATTGCCGACGCTCATTTGATAAGCTTGCCAAGACTATAGCAAATTCAGGCAATTGGCATTTACAAGAAGATTTCACTAGTTAGTTATTTGCTTAAAGTACTTTAGTCTTGGTGTATGATACGAACTATATACTTTTGTTCTAAATAATATATATAACATATGGAAAAAATAAATTTACCATCAATATTGCCTGGATCTTTAAATCTTGGTCAACTCAATGAAAAGATTATTAAAAAGCAAGTAAGTCTTGATTGGAGCAGGGTAAAAAAGGCTCAAAGGAGCGATCTCGTTAAGCTTTTATCAGGAGTTATTATCGACGATCCTGACTATGCGACAGATATCTTGGGTTTAGATGATGAAAAGATCTCACCCCTGATTTATGAGCTTTTAGAAGATATACTAAGCCCCAAAAATCCTACGCCCTATCAACTCAGAGAGGAGTTCCAAGATGCCATCTACCGGGATCTTCTTGGCCCTGTTAATGGAGAATACGAAGAGGTCGTCAGTCCCAGCAATATTCTAGATCGTTACCTTTTGGGGGTGATTGCTCCCAAAATTCGCCAAAAGCAGGAAAATGAACACCAAGAGCAAGACGATGAATCAACTCCAGCTCTTGCTGAATCTAACTCTGAAGAGGGGACCAGTGAGCCCAATATTGCTCTTTCTAATAGTCTTTATCCTTCATCTTTCGGCTTAACCTTCTGCGTAGAACGACAGGTCAAGGCAATTGAGATTACCGCTTCATGGGGACAATACCACAGAGTAGATAGCCAAATATATTACAACGACAATGGTAGTGCCAAAAAAGTTTGGCAACGTCAGCCTATTAAAAGCGCCAAGACTTTTAAGCTGGATAATGAAAAGGAAGATAACTGGCAAATTGAATCAGATGTCTATGCCTATTTTAAGATGCGTAAATCCGGTCAAGGAGACTGGATCATTACAGTTTTTTTAGTCAATGGGCAAAAAGAAGCCAAAGAAAACAGAGCAAGCAGTTGGTTATTTCAACCTGAGCTCATCATCAATTCAGCTGATTCTGATTCTCCTTATCCCTTTATTGGCAAACCATTGCCCAATATTGCCGAACTTGACCAACTTATGAAAATTGAGCTCGAGCAGATGGAAATCCTCTATCGTAGACAGGTAGAATTTGCCGTTGGACATGGAGTTTCTATAAAAATTGGTGCCAAGCTTGCCAACCGCTCCAAAGAAATACGAACCTCTTTTATTCCCAGTTACGAAATTCCTAAGAGTGATTTTCCAGATGAACAAAGAATACCGGAATTAAAAGGACTGGTTCTGGATATGGAACTGTTAGCCCAGGCAGATTCTAATCAACTGCAAAGTTATCTTGCCCCCTTGCCAAAAGCCTATCGAGCCTGGTTAGAGCTTCAACAAAAACAGATTACTTCACTAGAGCAATATCAATTCTCAGGTCAAAACGCCTTGAATAAATGCCAAGAGGCACTTTCTAGACTAGAAAAAGGTATTGATCTATTAAAACAAGATCCTCATGCTTTGGCTGCCTTTGGTTTGATGAATAAGGCCATGTCGATTCAGCGCACTCGTAGCCTATATGCAGAGAAGAAGAGACGCGGTGAAATTGTCAATATCAATGATTTTGAGCAGCCTAAATTTCGTAGTTGGCGCTTGTTCCAATTAGCTTTTGTTTTGATTAATCTACCTGGATTAAATGATGTTCACCACGAAGATCGCTCTATTTGTGATCTTTTATGGTTTGCTACCGGTGGGGGTAAAACTGAAGCCTATCTTGGTTTGACCGCCTATACACTGGCTATCCGCAGACTACAAAAGACCATTGGTTATAGAGATGGCGAAAAAGGGGTAGCAGTGCTCATGCGTTACACCTTGCGTCTACTTACTCTGCAGCAGTTTCAAAGAGCCACCACCTTGATTTGCGCCCTGGAAGTGATCAGAAAGCTAGACCCTGAGCAATGGGGTGATGAGCCTTTCCGAATTGGTCTATGGGTTGGCCAGAATACGACCCCTAATCGTACCGAGCAAAGTGAAGAATATCTCAAATCTCTTCTCAATAAAAGTAATAACAAGAGCACTGGTTCACCCCATCAACTCACCAACTGTCCTTGGTGTGGTACTCGCATCAAGCCAGAGGAAAATATCAAGGTAGAATCTTTTGCCAAAGGTAGAGCGCGCACCTTGGTCTATTGTGGCAATTCACAGGATGAATGTCCTTTTAGCTTTACACATTCTCCAACTGAAGGATTACCGATAGTTGTAGTGGATGAGGAAATCTATCGCCTGTTACCTTCTTTGTTGATTTCTACTGTAGACAAGTTTGCCAGAATGCCCTGGCAAGGTGAGATCCAGATGTTGTTTGGACAGGTCAATAGCTATTGTCAGCGACATGGCTTTCGCTCTAGTGATCTCAAAGATGAAGATAGTCATCGTAAAATCGGTGATTTCCCTCCAGCCACTACTATTAGCCATCCTTTGCTCAGGCCGCCGGATCTTATTATTCAGGATGAATTGCATCTGATCAGTGGGCCGCTTGGTACTTTGGTAGGAATCTATGAAACTGCAGTAGATGAGCTTTCTAGTTGGCAGTTGGACGGAAAGAAGGTAAAACCCAAAGTGATTGCCTCTACTGCCACGATACGCCAGGCAGCTCAGCAAGTACAAAGTATTTTTAACAGACAGGTAGAGGTTTTCCCGCCTCAAGCTATCGATATTGAAGATAATTTCTTTTCTTATCAGGTTGCCACTTCAGCGGAAAATCCTGGCCGGCGCTATGTGGGAATTTGTGCTCCTGGCAGAAGAATGAAGGCTACCATCATCAGGGTATACCTGGCAGCTCTTGCGGCCGGGCAGCAACTCTATAACAAACATGGTAAAAGCGCTGATCCCTGGATGACTCTAGTTGGCTATTTCAATTCTCTCAGGGAACTTGGAGGTACTAGACGTCTAGTGGATGATGATATCAGAATCAGATTGGGGCGCATGAGTGAACGAGAACTGAGCAATCGTCAAATAATGAATTTTGATGAGCTGACTTCGCGCAAGGATTCTACTGAAATACCTATTCTTTTGGATCAATTAGAGATACCTTTTGATCCCGAACAATCCTTAAAGAAGGAGCAAGAAAAATCGAACAAGTCTAAAGATAAAAATCCTTTAGATGTTATTCTGGCTACCAATATGCTCTCAGTTGGGGTTGATGTTAAAAGACTGGGCTTGATGGTGGTCTGCGGTCAACCCAAAAGTACTTCTGAATATATCCAAGCCACTTCAAGGGTTGGTCGAAGTTTTCCTGGCTTGGTGATAACTGTTTACAATTGGGCCAGACCACGCGATCTTTCTCATTATGAAAGCTTCGAGCATTATCACGCCACCTTTTATAAACAGGTAGAAGCTCTCTCTGTTACTCCTTTTGCCTATGGTGCGCTGGATAGGGCATTGGCAGCTTTGATGGTATCCCTGGTTCGTCATAAGGGTAATGAGTTTAATCAGAATAATTCGCCAGGAAACATTAGCCCAGATCATCCCTATGTCAAAGCGGCGATTGAAACGATACTCAATAGAGCCAATATCACTCAATCTCCTGAGGTTTGTGAATATATCGCCCAAAAATTACAAACCATATTGCAACATTGGTTGGAAGAAGCCGGTAATCGTCCAGGCGGAGCTACTCTCTGCTATCAGATCCAGAATAACAAAGGCGGCACCTCGGTTCCCTTGCTACAGAGCCCCGGTCAAGCACGTTCCAATCTTTTTGCCTGTCTCAATTCCCTGCGCAATGTAGAGCCAAGCTCTCAAATGGTACTCATTGACAGACCAATATATGATGAGCCGGAACGATTTCCCCAGAAGATGTAAAGCACATCGTGAGATTATTGAGTCAATTTTTTCCTTAATCTATTGGCAATAACTGATCTGTATCTGTGTGAATCTTTACCGTATTTATACTCAATGAAATATTCATAAGCTGACCAAGAATATCCAGATTTTTCCTGATTGCACTGCCTACAGATTACCCAGAGATTATCTTGATCAAAGGCTAAATGTTTGGCTAATACTTTGGCATGTTTATGATCCAGTGTTGGATGGCAGTCCTCATCAGGATGAGTATAGTAATTCATGGTTTGATTGCAGACCGGGCAGTTCCAATCATGACGAGATCGCCGCATTTCTTTGCCTTGTGGTCCATCGGTATAGGCATTCCATTGCTTTACGAGTTCATTGTAGTTGTTAAAATCCTTGATTGATTCTCTAACTTTTTTATTAGATGCCTTATTTTGAGCAATCAGATGCCGGATATCTATAGAAGCCAAATTATCTGGATCATTCATGCAAAACTCCTATCTATCTAAATTTACAATGTTGTTTGAATGATTGTTTTTAGGTTTTGTGGATTTTTGGGTTTTTGATTTTTTATTATTTTGATAATCACTAATATAGGCGAGCTTGCCAGATGTTTGAGCTTTGGCTTGTGCTAGCATTTTGCTCTTGAAGGTTTCCCATTCATCGAGACTTTGGGCAACAGCCTGGTTTGATTTTTGATTGGCTTCTAGAGCATGGGTTATTGTTTGCTGGAAATTGAAATCGGCATCTTGATTGAGAGCTTGGGCGATTTGCTCCCAAGAGGCTTTTTTTCTTAAATCCAGCCCCTTGACTAGATCACAATGTTGTTTTTTGAGCTGTTGGGTACTTTCTACAAGCAGGATTTCGAAAATAGCGCTCTTAAGCTCTTGTAGTTTCATGTCACGACCAAAGGCTTTGGTGGATAAGCTCCCAAATGTCTCCTAGGTCTTTTTTAAAGCGGATCTGACCTATAGGTTTATTGAGAAGGCCGCGAACAGCTCTGGCAATATTGGCTAGTTTGGCATCAGATTCATTTTTGATGAGGTTTATCTGTTGCTCAGCATAGGTTATGGTCTGCTCTATTTCTAGTTCTCTTTTTTTGATTTCTTTGTTAACCTCACTTTTTCTCTGAATACCTAGGTTTCTGTTACTCTGTCTAAGTTCTTCAGTATTAGAATTAACAGCCTCGGCAAACTTACGGCCTGCACTGGTTTGGGTGAAGAATTCATAGATTTGGGCAACCTCTTCATCACTGAGTTTTTTGAGATACCCCTTGTTGAGTCCAGTAATTTGTCTAAACTGATCTTCGAGCTCTTTTCTGGTTGAAATAACCTTGAGTTGTTTGTCTGGATCCTCTTCAAACTGGTAGGCACTATTCATGATGTTCTAGCCGATGTATTTATAATACTAAGATGCTTTGAGTATATTTTACCTGTTTTGGCAATCAAAATCAATCATATGATCTCAAACAAATCTATTACGCTGCGTAGCTGATTGAAATAATACCCAGTTTTTTTTGAGTTTCAATATTG
>CAIPYC010000093.1 GCA_903869185.1 uncultured cyanobacterium
CTTGCTAAGTCAGTTGTCTATAATATCAAAGAGTATCTGGTGGAAGTTCCAAGGCAATAGGTCCAAGTAGACCTTGACGAAAATCATTGAGAATAGCCTGAGCGCATCTTTCTTTATCATCTTGGTAGCGCTGCTGGGCAAGTTTTTCCAAATAATCTTCGGCAGTATCGGCTGAGGCTTCTAATCCATAGCGGATAGCAAGATTCTCGGTTTCTTCCAACTCCTGCAAAAGACCAATGAAGGCTCCAGCTATGAGTTGATTATCGTAGGAGTTAATTGTCGAGGGACATAAGATTAACGAAGAGATTATTAGTTCTTTGAGTCCTTATTTGATGAGACATATCAATCATTTTGGTAGATCTTCAAAGTTCTTTTCTCACAAAGAGTTCGGGAGTTCGAATTGTATTAGGTGATTGTAATGTCTAAACAATTAAATTTTATCTGCGTTTATAAAAAGGCTTTTTGACGACTGTTGCACTTTTGAGATTACCTCTGATTTCTACTGAGAGATTTTGATCTAGAATAGTAAATTCGTTAGGCACATAACCAAGGGCAATGGGTTTGGCTAAAGTTGGTGAAAAAGTTCCACTGGTGATTTTTCCTATTGGATTGTCTCCGGCAAAAATCCGATAGTCATGACGGGCAATATTGCGCTCACTCATAGATAGCCCCACCAAGCGACGTGCGACCCCTTTTTTCTTTTGGTTTTCCAAAATAGTTCTGCCTATAAAATCATTATTGCCTTCTAAATGAACCAGCCAGCCCAGTCCTGCTTCTAAGGGGGTGGTACTCTCGTCAATATCTTGGCCATATAGACACATAGCCGCCTCTAGCCTCAAGGTATCTCTTGCTCCAAGGCCGCAGGGATTAACTTGGGATTTGATCAATTCATTCCAGAGATATTCGCCCAAAGCTGGACTGGTCATGATTTCAAAACCATCTTCGCCTGTATAGCCGGTTCTGGCGATGAAAACCTCTTCGCCTTTTAACTTAAATTTATGATGTCCAAAGTACTTGAGATCTCTTAACGAATAGTCCTGTTCCATATAGGGTTGCAGATAAGCCTGGGCAGCTGGACCTTGAAGAGCTAATAAGACTTTATCCCTGGAGATATCTTCTAGTTCACAAGATGTAAGCTGACTTTGCAACCAAGATCTATCTTTTTCTAAAGTGGCAGCATTGACAATCAGAAAAACCTCATCATTAGAGTAATAGTAAATAATTAGATCATCGATGATACCAGCTTGATCGTTGAGTAAAACCGTATATTGGGCTTGTTGGGGTCCAAGATGGCAGAGATCTGAAGGAACCAGTCGTTGTAGCTGAGAAATCACATCATTTCCCTTGAGCAGAAACTTGCCCATATGGGATATATCAAATAGTCCAGCAGAGTGACGGACGGATTGGTGCTCTTGGAGAATGCCCTGAAATTGGATTGGCATCTGCCAACCACCAAAGGGTGCGAATTTGGCGCCTTTTATCGATGAAGTAATATCGTAAAGGGGAGTTTTTAGCAATTCAGTCATAATGCACCGGCATGTCCCAAGGCCAAACCAGCTACCAACATTCCGAGAACCAGAAATGGCTGGGCACTGGCTTGATATTTAACATCATTTTTAAGAGGATCTCTGAGAAAGTACATATCCTGAAAAGTAATCTGGGGGATGATAAACAAAAGCAAGATGGTACCTGAGAGATTTTGTCCAATACTGATGAGATAAAGAGCAACTCCCGCTTGGAAAATATCAATCATCAACACACAAATCCAGGAAGCTTTTTCGATTCCGAAGGTAACCGGAAGAGATTGTAAACCCAAGGCGCGATCTCCTTCTACACTCTTGAAGTCGTTGACAATAGCAATACCTAAACCGGCCAAGCTATAGAAAAGGGTCAATATAACGATTGTCCAGTTCAGCTGTCCAAAAAGAGCATGTCCGGCCCACCAAGGAAGAGCAATGTAGCTTGCGCCAAGGGCGTAGTTACCTAGCCATCCATTTTGTTTAAGCTTAAGCGGAGGGGCTGAATAGATATAGGCGACTAAAGTACCACCTAGGGTCAGCAAGAGCATGATAGGGGTTTTGTGACCTGACCAAAGATCCAAAAGATAGGCAATAGTTAGACCGCCTAACAAAAGTACAATGATTTGAGCAATTACTTGACCATTCGAAATTGCACCAGAGGGGATTGGACGATATGGTTCATTGATAGCGTCAATTTCCTTATCGTAAAAATCATTGAGAGTTTGAGTATAGCCGGTCATCAGTGGACCTGAAAGGAGCATACAAGTCAGTGCCTTTAAAAAATCCTCTACAGACCAGATATATCCACCAGAGGATGCCGCTCCACAGAGTACTCCCCAAATCAGAGGAATCCAGGTGATCGGCTTCATTAGCTGAAGTCTTATCTTCCAAATTGAAGTTTCACCTTGAGATGCCCCCTTCATACCTAAAAGTTGTCTGGCTTTGGCTTTGTTATCTTCTTCTGGTGAAATGTTAGTCATAATTGAAAAAACAAGGATTATGAAATGTCCTAGAAAGAGATGATCAAATAACCATCTTGGAATTTAGCCCCGTTGACTACTTTTCCCTTGAGAACAGAAGTCAGGGGAATGTTTCGTCTCATTTCGCCAGCTTCAAGAGTGACCGTATCTCCTTGCTGGGTTAGCTTAACTTCCTTTTTAAGAAAACCAGGTAAAAATACCTTGATTTGATTATTGGGCGCATCTATTTCCAAAGGCTTGGGGATGTTAATTGTCGTAAGGAGATCAGGCAAAGAATTTGCCAAAGTCTGCCAATCATTGGTCAGAGGAATTTTACTGATAGACAGTGGAGCAAATTCGGCAGAGATAGAATCTTCAAAAGTGGGATGGTTGAAAAGTACACCAGCTACATGTACTCCAGCTAACTGGGCATTACCCCAAAGATATTTGGCAATCTTAAGAGAATTAGGTTCGTTGGTTGTGACCAGATAGGCTCTCAATGTGGACTGATCATTTACCACATCTTTCCCTTTTTCCAAAAACTGATCACTAGCACCTTTAGAATTTTGAGCTATGCTATCCCAGCTGGAGTTACTGCTTAAGATAGTACCTAATAAGGGCTGAATGAACGGGAGTACAACTTTGCCGAGATCTGATTCATTAATCACATTAAGAAAACGTCTGACATAACTACTCAAAGCCTCTGGCATAGATAAAAGCCGCAATGTCCTAATATCTCCAGTGCCGTCATAGACAATCACATCATATTTTCCTGAATTGTAAAATTCCCTGATAGATGTCAGTATCAATGCATCATCCATACCGGGTAGGACTGGTAATTCTTGACCGTATATAGATTGTAATACTGGAGATTGCAAATACTTTTTATCAAGAAGTTTAACTTCCTCCCATTGCTTTTCCAGAATGGAGATAGTGCTCAATTGCACAGCAGAAAGATTATTGGCAACTGGAGTGGGTTCAGTTGACGGGGTAATACCGAGACTATTGATCAGTGAGATGTTGCTTACATCACTAACTAGGAGAACTTTTGCGCCGGAGTTAGCTAGTTTCTTGGCAGCGGCGATCGCCAAGACAGTCCGGCCACTTCCCTCATTGCCCAAAAGTGTCAGTATGAGAGTCATAGTTTTCTAAAAATGTGGTTATATTTGGTACTAGTCTAGCAGTTTTAATTCGTCATCAAAAAACCAATTAGTGGTGTGATCCTCAAATTCGACAACAGCACCTACGCCACTGCCATCGGTCATCTTGTAACCTGTGATCA
>CAIPYC010000094.1 GCA_903869185.1 uncultured cyanobacterium
AGCTTCATGTTTCCCCTCCATTGTCATTGAATACTATCTTCGCTTCTGGCTTCTTTTAAGCCAAAAATTAAGATGATTCAAATAGTCGGTTTCCTACTTTCTAGATTAACACTTCAAATCTCAATTATGATAATTATCAATAATATTTAGGAAATCGTTGTTATTTTCCTTTGCATACTGTTATATTTCTTTAAAATCAAACTAATATAATCATGTTAAGAATTTGTCATGTCCATTGCCTCGGACTAATTTCCTATGAAAGGGCCTGGAAATGGCAACATTCACTGGTAAATAAAAAACAGAACTCAGATAGTCTTGCTGATATTTTGCTATTGTTGGAACATCCAGCAGTCTATACCTTAGGAACAGGCGCATCACTACAGTACCTGAAATTTGAACTGGATTGCTCGCCATATCCAATACATCGAGCAGAAAGAGGAGGGGAAGTAACCCATCATTGTCCTGGACAGATAGTTGGGTATCCTATTTTGAACCTGAAGTATCATCAAAAAGATCTGCACTGGTATCTCAGGCAACTTGAAAGAGTATTGATAGAGACATTAGAATTTTACGGATTACCAGCAGAGCGTCGGCAGGGGTTGACTGGGGTGTGGCTCGAGGGCTACAAAATTGCTTCGATTGGGATTAAGGTAAGTCGGTGGATTACGATGCATGGTTTTGCACTGAACGTCGAAAGCGATCTCTCTGGATTCGAAAATATTATTCCCTGCGGTTTAGAGGGACATAAAATGGGCAATATGTCTGAATTCATACCAGCAATCAAAACAGCAGAAGTTCGCTCGATCCTGATTAAAGTATTTGCCAGAGTCTTTGAACTAGATTGCCTAATTAATCCATCTCTAGATTTGTCAGAGTAGCAATCAGATCATTGAAATCGGCGAAGTTAGTACCGTATAAGGTAATGGGCATTTCATAACCCCTAAGTCTTATAGAATATTCTTTGAAAAACTGTTGCCCAGAAGCCAGATTGTTCAGATTTTTGTAGGTAGTCTCTCCAATAGCCAGGTTTACCCCTAAATCTTTTGTAGATGATTCTAGACGGAAAGCAGTATTAACCGTGTTACCTATAGCCGTAAAATCGGGATTGTCTTCACTACCTGTATTCCCAACCATGGCATAGCCTGTATTGATGCCTGCACCTACAGTGAGTTGAAAGGGAAGATCATATTCCTGATTTAAAGAAGAAGTCAAAACAGATATTTGATGCAATGCTCTAAATATACTAAAGATCTCTTTCCTGGAGGGATTCTGACTACTATGAAACCAAATTGCCATTACAGCATCGCCAATATATTTATCAATCCAGCTTCCCGAATCCCTGACAATCTGGCCAGACTTTCTAAACCAATAACCAATCATCTCCGAAAGTTTTTCTCCCTCCATTTTCCTAGACAAACCAGTAAAATTACGTATATCGATAACCATCACAGACATCAGGCGACGTTCTAGTATTGTTGAAGTTTGGGTATCTCGATCGCCTGAAAAAGTCATTATTTCTGGCAATAATTCTTCTTGCTTGGTCGACGAATTTGGGTTATGAAATTCAAGATGTGTTTTACCAAATGTAATAGTATCCCCATCCCTCAAGATAATAGGTATACCGACACGCCTACCATTGATGAAAGTTCCATTGCGACTACCAAGATCTATAAGATAAAATACTCCATTTTCTGTTCGTTGTAAAATGGCATGATTGCGAGAAATACAATTGTCGGGCACTATCAGAACGTTATCTTTACCGCGACCAATAGTCCAATAGTTGTTATTATTTAACTCGAGATAACCAGTTCCCCTACTTGTTTGGATAATCAAATAGGAGCGCCCACCTATCATATCTTCAACGGTCTTATCAAGCCAGATAAATCCTTGCGAACGCTTATCAATTATCATTAATACTCATCAATAGACTATTAAAAGGTCATAAAAGATATGATGCAGCCCAGAATAAACTATCTACAAAAATAGTGCTCAATATTGCACCAGCAAAACTCCACCAATGCAATTTTTCTTGCCTGAGAGCATATAAACCCAGACTCAATAGAATGCTAACCAAAACAAATGCCCAACTGATTCCCCAAGGATTTTGGATTTTTGCAAGTGCCTCATGAAAAACTGGAGCAATTAGACTTTGGGGAACTGACATGATTTGACGCCAATACGGAATTAAACCTGTCAAATAAAAATATATATCCGTAATTATAGTTCCTACTAGAGAGCCTAGGTAAAATAAGCCACCAATTTGATGCCTACCTTGGGACAGGGCATACAGAACAAAAGGCAAACAAAGAGATTCCATTGGAATGTGGACGAGTGGTTGATCTCGAAACCATCCCCAATAGACGGCTCCTGCCAGCCAAGAGTAACTAAAACCCAGAAGCAGATCCCCCCAGACCTTAGTTCTTTGAATTTTAAGCAAATGGTAGCTCAATAAAACAAGCACTATGGTGGAAAGCAAACTTAAAAGAGGCATTGCCCTTACCAAGGGAGCCTCTACAAACACAGGAGCACAGACCAAAATCCCAGAAACAATACATACCGCTCTTGCATCCCTTAATTCGTTTATACTAGTTGGACTGTATTGATCCTGCTGCCTTGACGATGAAGTTATTAGCAAGGTATAGTTCCCAAAATTTTATATATTTATAATTTTGATTTATCTTAATATATTGACACAAAAATGCCCCTCCGGGGGATATCTGGATTCAGATATTGAGAAATATGTAATTTAATAAAGAAACAAAAAAAACTCAGAGATCTTCGGTTAGTATGGATTTTGATTTGTTTTCAAGTTCTCTTAAGGAGTGTAATTAAAGTGAAAATAGATACAGGAAGAGAAAACTTGCAGGCAGAAGCGATAAAAGAATATGTAGCTGAGCTTCAACTTCACATGACGCTGCAAGCTAAAAATCTGGTTCCCCATCTAAGTTCGGCCCGAGACTGTCGCGTCAGACTGGTTCAGGACGCTCAGGCTGATGTCGAAAAAATCATATCTCGTCAGTGCTTCTGAAAATCAGTATTAATAGTATATTTACACCTTTTCAATTATTGTATTCGCTATTGAACTGAGGCAGCAGGGATTGCTTTAACAAATTGTCCGAACAAAGGAAATAGTTGTGACGCTTTCCTATATGATGAAAAATGCTGATAAAAATCATATTATCTAATTCCAGAAAGTGGTTATATCCGCCCCACTTTCTCTCCGACTTCTGAGTTGGAGTAATGAGCGGACAGAGAGCAGGAGTAATGAACCAAGCAGAAGTTTTTGAAAAGGTTAAGGGAATCGTAGTAGCACAGTTAGAGGTTGACCCGGATAAGGTCAAATTAGAATCCAGTTTTGCCAATGACCTCAGCGCTGACTCACTAGATATAGTTGAATTGGTTATGGCATTGGAAGAGTCTTTTGAGATTGAAATTCCGGATGAAGATGCAGAAAAGATTGAAACTGTCGATAACGCAGTAAAGTATATTGCCGAAAAAACAGGGGCGAAATAGTAGTACTTTTGGCAACAAGGTTGTACGCATTGAGAACATATTTGATTTGAAAAAGTTACAATGGCAAATTGGAAACGGAGAAGAGTCGTAGTAACGGGGCTGGGAGCACTTACACCTATTGGTAATAATGTACCTAAATATTGGCAAGGGCTAATCAGTGGTCGTAATGGAATAGGGACTATTACCCTGTTTGATGCATCTCAGCATGCCTCTCGTATTGCGGGAGAAGTAAAGGGATTTGATCCAAATGAATTTCTTGATCGCAAAGAATCCAAGCGCATGGATCGTTTTACCCAATTTGCCGTAATTGCCAGTCAGCAGGCCTTGCTGGATTCTCAACTGATAATCAATGAACTCAATGCTGATCATGTAGGCATAATCATTGGCACAGGTGTAGGCGGAATCAAGATGATGGAAGAACAACAAGAAATCTACTTGACAAAGGGTCCTAGTCGCTGTAGCCCGTTTATGGTGCCTACAATGATCGCCAACATGGCTGCAGGAATGACTGCTATACACGTAGGTGCTAAAGGTCCAAATAGTTGTACAGTTACAGCCTGTGCGGCTGGGTCTAATGCTATCGGAGATGCATTTAGATTAATACAGTATGGTTATGCTGATGCTATGATCTGTGGTGGCACTGAAGCGGCCGTAACTCCTCTGGCCATGGCAGGCTTTGCCTCAATGAAAGCTCTCTCAACCCGCAATGAAGAGCCCAGCAAAGCGAGTCGTCCTTTCAGCTTGGATAGAGATGGATTTGTTATGGGAGAAGGGTCTGGGATACTCTTGCTAGAGGATCTCGAGCATGCCCTTAGTAGGGGAGCGAAGATTTATGCAGAGCTTGTGGGCTATGGCACGACTTGTGATGCTCATCATATGACATCACCTGTTCCAGGGGGACAAGGAGCAGCCAAGGCAATTGAACTAGCACTCAAAGATGCCCAATTAAAACCTGAAGATATTAATTATATCAATGCTCACGGTACAAGTACTCCTCTCAATGATTCAATCGAGACCAAAGCTATCAAGAAAGCCTTTGGCGAGAGGGCCAAAGAAATTGCCATTAGTTCAACTAAGTCAATGACCGGTCATTTGCTGGGGGGTTCTGGGGGAATTGAGGCAGTTGCGACGGTACTTGCTATATCCGAAAACAAAATCCCTCCTACAATCAATCTCAATAATCCTGATCCTGAATGTGATCTAGACTATGTTCCCAATGTCAGTCGCAATCAACTGGTTGGAGCGGCAATCTCCAATTCCTTTGGCTTTGGAGGACACAATGCATCGCTAGTTTTTAAAAAGTATTGATTGCTAGTATAGTTGGATCTTCCCAATATGTCCCAACAGTGAGAAAATATACTGAAAATAAAAAATTCCTATTTTACTTAATTCTCTAAACTATGGTCGCCACTAAACAGTCTATTCAAGAAAGTTGTGTTAATGCTATTCGATTTCTAGCGATTGATGCAGTTGAAAAAGCCAAGTCTGGTCATCCAGGATTACCTATGGGCGCTGCTCCTATGGCTTTTGTTCTCTGGGATCAATTCATGAAATTTAATCCCAAAAATCCTAAATGGATTAATCGTGACAGATTTGTTCTTTCTGCTGGTCATGGCTGCATGCTTCAGTACGCACTAATGTATCTAGCTGGATATGACAGCGTACCCATCGAAGAGATCAAGCAGTTTAGACAGTGGAAATCCAAAACCCCAGGTCACCCCGAGAATTTTGTTACAGAGGGGGTTGAGGTTACTACCGGTCCTTTGGGACAGGGAATAGCTAATGCTGTTGGACTGGCTGTTGCTGAGGCTCATCTATCTAGTGTTTTCAATAAACCCAGCCATAAGTTGATAGACAATTACACCTATGTGATTCTGGGTGACGGCTGTAATATGGAGGGGATTTCCGGTGAAGCTTGCTCTCTGGCTGGGCATTGGGGACTAGGCAAGTTGATTGCGCTTTATGATGATAACCATATATCCATCGATGGCTCAACCGATGTATCTTTTACCGAGGATGTGTCAAAGCGTTTTGAAGCCTATGGTTGGCATGTACAGCATGTTGAAGATGGCAACAATGATTTACAAGGTATAGCTCAGGCAATCGAAAAAGCCAAAGCTGTAACAGATAAGCCGTCAATGATCAAAATCACTACATTGATTGGCTATGGATCGCCCAACAAGCAGAACACTGCTGATGCCCACGGCTCGGTCTTGGGAGCAGATGAAGTGGCTTTAACGAGAAAAACTCTAGGCTGGGAACATGAGCCTTTTGTCGTTCCCGAAGATGTACTTAATCATTTTCGTAAAGCCATAAGCAAAGGAGCTGATTCTGAATCACAATGGCAATCACTATGGAAGGACTATCAAAGCAAATATCCAAAAGAAGCAGCCGACTTCGATAGATTGGTTTTTAAAGGTGCATTGCCCGAAAATTGGGATAAATCTCTTCCCGTCTATACTCCATCAGATAAAGCATTAGCCAGCCGTAAAAGTTCAGAAATTGTACTTAATGCACTCGCTCCTGTGCTGCCTGAAATAATTGGTGGTTCAGCCGATTTAACCCACTCAAATTATACAGAAATCAAAGGCTATGGAGATTTCCAGAAGGGCCAATATGCTAATCGCAATGTTCACTTTGGTGTTCGTGAGCATGCAATGGGAGCAATATGTAATGGTATTTCACTGTATGGAGCGGGGTTAATTCCTTATGGGGCTACTTTTCTCATATTTACCGACTATATGAGGAATTCTATTAGGCTCTCCGCCCTCTCGGAAGCTCAAGTAATCTGGGTAATGACACATGATTCAATTGCTTTGGGTGAAGATGGACCTACCCATCAGCCAGTAGAACATATCACCTCTTTACGTGCCATTCCCAACCTTGTAGTAATTCGTCCTGCTGATCCTAATGAGACATCCGGTGCGTACAAAGTAGCGGTGGAAAACCGTAAGAGACCTACCCTGCTGGCACTTTCACGTCAGAATTTACCTAACTTAGCAGGAAGTTCAATAGAGAATACTACCAAAGGAGCATATATTCTCAGTGATAGTAATGGAACTCCTGATATCATTTTAATTGGTACAGGAAGTGAAGTGAGTCTGTGCGTAGAAGCAGCCAAAGTGCTTACCAGTGAAGGTATAAAAGTTCGAGTAGTTTCCATGCCCAGTTGGGAATTGTTCGATGAGCAAACAAAAGAATATCGCGACTTGGTTCTACTCCCTAATGTAAAGAAACGTCTGGCAGTAGAAGCAGGAATAAGCTTGGGCTGGTGTCGATACGTTGGAGATCAAGGATCCACGATAAGTGTTGATACCTTTGGAGCATCAGCACCCGGTGGAGTGCTTCTCGAGCAGTATGGTTACACTGTAGAGAACGTTGTGGCCAAGGCGAAAGCTCTCTAAAAGATATTTTGGAGGAACTCTCGCAAGCAATCGACCTTAACGGGAAAAGATAGAAGATTAGCTTAGCCCAAGAAGAGATGACAGTAAAGCTTTTTGGGCATGCATACGATTTTCTGCCTGATCCCATATTTTAGATTGTTGGCATTCCATGACTTCTTCAGTAATTTCCTCACCTCTGTGGGCAGGCAGGCAATGTAAGACTATTGCTTGAGGATCTGAAACAGCTAGGGCCATATTATTGATCTGATAGGGTTGAAAGATTGGGATTCTGTCATTAGCGAGATCTTCTTGTCCCATACTTGCCCACACATCAGTATAGAGAACCTGAGAGCCCTGAATTGCTTCTAGAGGATTGTTTGTAATGGTGATGTCCCCCCCAATTTTCCTGGCTTTCTCTACTACTGAGGGTAGTGGTTCATAACCAACTGGGGTAGCAATACGTATTTTCATACCAACCAAAGCCCCGCCAATAATAAGGGAATGAGCAACATTATTGCCATCTCCCAAATAAGTCAAAGTAATGTCCTTTAGTTGTCCAAAATTTTCTTCGATTGTCATAAAGTCTGCCAGTATTTGACAGGGATGTTCTAAATCTGAAAGAGCATTGATTATGGGGATTTGAGCATATTCAGCAAAAGTCTCTAGATCTTCTTGTTTAAAGGTTCTTACAGCTAAAATATCCAAATAACGATCTAATACTCTGGCTGTATCTTGAATAGGTTCACCCCGAACTACTTGGGTAACACTGGGATTGAGGTCCATGACTTGGCCACCCAGCTGATACATAGCTACAGAAAAAGATACGCGAGTTCTAGTGGATGCCTTGTAAAATAGTAGACCTAGCACCTTTTTGCATTGAATACTCAATTTGCCACTTTTAAACTCACTAGCTAGATGGAGAAGATAGTATAATTCATCAGACGTTAAATCAGCTATAGAGAGAAGATCTCTACCTTGAAGTTGTTTCATAAGTAAATAAAGAGCATTTAAAAAAAATAATTATAGCCTTATAAGCTACATAAAATTGATGTCACAGGAAGTTTTACTCAGTAAGTCTCTCGCAGAGTTAGAAAGTTGGGTTCAAGAACAAGGGCAGCCCTCCTACAGAGGCAAACAACTTTATCAGTGGATATATTCCAAGAAGATACATTCTCTAGATTCTGTTACTGTTTTTCCCAAACAGTGGCGCGATAGGATGTCAGATTACCCTGTCGGACGCTCTATTGTTCATCATCAGCAAATCGCCGAGGATAAAACCCGTAAGTATCTTTTGCGTCTAAAGGATGGTTCGATTATTGAAACAGTTGGTATTCCTAGTAGCAAAAGGCTAACTGTCTGTGTCTCCAGTCAGGTTGGCTGTCCTATGTCCTGTGATTTTTGTGCAACCGGCAAAACCGGATTTGAGCGCAATCTCCAGGCTTTTGAAATTGTGGATCAGGTTTTGACTGTAGAAGAAGATTTTGGACAAAGGGTTAGCCATGTAGTCTTTATGGGAATGGGAGAACCTTTATTAAACCTGGAAGAAGTTATAGGGTCAGTTATCTCTATCAATCAAAATTTGGGAATAGGACAACGCAACCTCACGATCTCTACTGTTGGCTTACCTCACAAGATAGCGAAGCTTGCTCAACATCAGCTACAAGTCACTCTAGCTGTCAGTCTGCATTCTTCTAACCAAATCACCAGAGAACAGTTGGTCCCTAGCGCAAAACATTATCCTTTTAACGAACTATTGAGTGATTGTCGTAACTACGTTAAAACAACAGGAAGAAGGCTAAGTTTCGAATATATTCTTCTTGCAGGAGTTAATGATTCAATTGAAGAGGCTCAAGAGCTTGCCAAAA
>CAIPYC010000095.1 GCA_903869185.1 uncultured cyanobacterium
ACTGCTGAAAATCCTCTATCGATGTTAGTGTACTTTTAACTAGATCTTCGTCACCAGTTGAAAAGCCCAAAGGATCTAAATGATTGCGATTAGGAAGTATAAATTTGATTTTTCTTGAAAATAGTTTGCGACCTAAATTTTTCACAAACCATTGTATTGTCTCTTTTGCCCTTATGTCTTTTGCAAAAGAAATTATATCGAAAAGATTAAACATTGAACTGTTAGTGATTAAACATTGAGTATCCTGGACAGTAGGATTTACATCTATACCCAATTTTTTAAAAAAACTAGCCAAACCAAAAGGGATTGCACTTTCTATTCCACTAATCACAGGCGCAATAAATAATGAGGGTTGATTTAATAAGGAAATATTATGCAATTGAATATAGTCATAACTTAATAATGCAATGATTTTTTTAGATTGATTTTGGGATATACATTTTTTAGATTGATTTTGGGATATACATTTTGTCAAAATATCTTTTAACTTTACTAACTGTTCTTTTTTCGTATTTTTGTAGCTATCATCTTGATTTAGAGTGAGAATCTCCAAAAGAGCAATATATTTACAACCTAGACTATGCCCTATCCATAAGTAATTAAAATTTTTGGATGTTGGAGCTTCGTTGTATATTTCAATATTTTCTGTATATCCCCTAAATTTTGCTTCGTCATAAATAGATTTACGTAGATCAAATAATCCTTCAGCAATTTCGATAGATACCGTCCAGTGATCAAATGTAAACCGAAAGGGAATTGCAACTATTGTATATCCGGCTTCAAAGAGATTTTTTAAAAAATAACGATAAAAAATATTAGGAAAACTTCCCCAAAATACTCCACCAATAAAATAAACCACTCCTTTTGGCTGAGGGTTGATCGCTACCCAATTAAAATTCAAGGGGGTGAATTTAAAAACTTTACTCATGTTTTAATTAATTTTATGATAGATCTCTTAAGAAAAATGTACGAGCTATTTTCACAAAATAAACTTACAATCACTCAAGACTAAATCTCGAATGAACTTTTATCAAATCACTGGAGCGTAATAACCCTCAATAGATGCACACTAAAGGTTGACTAAAATGAGAATAACGAACTGCCAGGAGTTGTTAAAGAGTAAGCCTGTTGTGAATAGACCTGAATACCTGGATTCTTTGGCAGTTCTGATTGAAGGATAGGTGGAGCTAATAACTGACCTTTTTTTCCTAATGAGAAGAAAGTTCCTCGAATTTGAGGCGAGGCAAAGATTGTTGAACCAGCCATTGCATTAATTTCTACATAACCTCTCAAGTCATAACCAAAATTGTTAGTTGCGTCGAAATCCTTTAACGGCGAAACATCCGGTTGAAGTAGGAATAGAACTGTACCCAAGGGTGGAATTGAAAAAATAGCCTTCGCCGTTTTGTCAGAGGTAATTGTAAAGCCAGTTACAGGTGCTGTATTGCCAGCGAGGTTTTCGAAAGCATTCACTGCTTTAAAACCTTGACTGTTACCATTAAAGGTACTAGCTCCACTTGTATTTGGGTTAGATATAAAATCAAGTTGAACCAATGCTATATTATTTTTTTCAGGATTGGAAAGTAGCAAAAAATAAGCTTGAACCGAAACGGGATCGGGAATACCCAAGCCATTAGCAATTGGGAAGGGAACTAGGGGCTCTACGATTAATTCGAACGAAGATAGTATTGATGGCATAAAAAGACTTGTTGATTAGGAAATAAACTTTGATTCAAATGAATGTTAGCAGAGTGCATCCCAATTTTGCAATAAGTATTTATATTTAGACCTAATTTTACGATTCTAGAGCTAAAGTAAAAAAAGCTTAGTAGTAAGAAGATAATATAAATGGACGTGGAAAAGCAAGCCCAAATAAAAGCGCACGCTCGTGCAATAGCAGCTTTATTATACGAACAAACAGACCCAGAGAAAATTCAAACCCTAGAAGGTATAGAAGAAGCTGTTCGGGACCACATACTAGAA
>CAIPYC010000096.1 GCA_903869185.1 uncultured cyanobacterium
CATTTCCTGGTCAAGAAGTTCAACCAATCCCATTTGGTCAATTATTCCTGCTACTATGCCAGAGTGGTCAATATCTTGTACTCTTATTTTAGGGGTTATTTCTTCCATCCTCGACCTGCGGAATATAGGTTTGACTAGAGAGGAAAAATATATTCCCTCTCTAGTCAAACAAACTATCTTAACCTGCCGAAACAGGGAAATTTGTTTAAATTTTAGAATGGCAAATCATCATCTTCGGTAACTGAAGCAGAGACATCTTGATCTCTTCCTGGAGTAAAACCACCAGTTGAGGCTATCGGCAAGGGCTCATTATGAAAGGATTTTTCTTGAGTAGGAGTGTAGGTTGATGTAGATAACAGCCCACCCTCGATACGATAGAGGCGAGAGGCAATCATTTCTGCCTTTTTCTCCTTATAACCTTCAGGATTATCATAAGTTTTTATTGACAAGCGACCTTCAATAATTACCTGATCATCAAGATTATATTTTTCGTTGATCTCATTGGCAACATTACCCCAGCCCACCACTTTGAGTAGATTGTTGTCTTCTGGTCTAATTCCTGTGAATTCGACCATCATTTCTGTAACAGGTGTCTGATTTTCTTGGGTGTAACGTAGTTCTGGGCTGCGAACAATCTTGGCTAGTAATACGAAACTATTCATTTTGCTTTCTCTCCTAAAAAAGACCTTGTGTGCGCTGAATAAATGTATGTATATTCTGTCGATAAGTTTTCATGAACTGTTCCGTCCATTCGCGATCTTCACTATTAACATAGAGATGAACCACAGGATGTTGTCCATCTGGTAGTACCAAAACCCAACTATCATTATACGGGCTGATTATCTTCACCCCATCATTTAGTTCAAGATTATCCGGTGATTTAGTCTCGATAAGATGGCGCATAAGAGCACCTTTGACCTTACTAGGACAGTTGAGCTGGGTATGGCGATGATGGACATAAGGTAATTCGGATCTCACTTGAACCAATGATCTCTCCTGTATGGTCAGCATTTCTAATAGTTTAGCAATACTAAACATAGCATCAAAACCAGGATGTAGTCTAGGGAAGATAAAACCTGTTTCACTGCTGCCACCAAGTACTACATTGGGTAGAGAGTGAGCAGCCTCCATTAGAGCGCTTGAATTGGCCTTGGTACGGAAAACTTTGCCATCATGACGCCTAGCAATCTGTTCTACAGCACTTGAAGCGTGAACAGGCACCACCACAGCATGGCGAGGTTCGGCCGTAAGGACCATATCTACCATCAAAGCAGTCAACATCTGTCCCCTGATAGGCTGTCCCACTTCATCTACCAGAATAAACTGCTCTCCGTTGGCTGAAACTTGAACCCCAAGATTGGCTTTGAGAGCCTCTATTACCTGACCTAATTGGGCTAACAGGGTTTCTCTTTCTTCGTTAGAAATTGGAACAGGGCGCAAACTGGCATTAAGAACTACAGCATCGCAGCCAAACTTAGCCAGCAGTTCTGGTAATACCGCTCCAGATACACTGTAGGCGTAGTCTATGACAATTTTTGAGCCACTATTGCGCACAGCTTCAACATTGAGCTGAGTTTGAAAACTCTCTCGATAAATCTCGGTAACCTGGGATGGGTAGGCAACAGAACCAATATCTTGTACTCTAACTCTTCTGATATCTTCTTTAAAATAAGCCCCCTCTATTTTTTTCTGTTGAGATTTGGAGATATTGATGCCATTGTTATCGAAAAATTCGATCAATATATCATCGGGACGCTCAGGATGAACCCTGACATGAAAACCTCCAACGACATCTAATCTAGGTGTCATGGTTCTAGATATGGGAATAGCGGTTGATTCAAGATTTTGGATATGGATACCAACAGACATCAGTCCAGAGATCATCGAACGGGTAACCATTCGGGAGACGGTGCGCTGATCTCTTGAAACTACTACATGTGAACCAAGTTTAAAGGTAGAGCCATAAGAAGCCCCCAGTTTGACGGCAAACTCTGGAGTGATATCTATATTAGACAAGCCTGAAACTCCGCGGTCACCAAAGAGGCTTTTACGGGCAGTATTACCCCAAATCAGATTGATATTAAGAGTGGCTCCAGCCTCGATTTTTTTTCCAGGCCATATCTTGATTCCGCCACTGATCTTGGACTCTTCACCTACTACGCAGAGTGGGCCAATCACTGCTCCTTCTAAAACTTCCACTCTTCTTTCAATACGAGTTCCTCTGGCCACCACGCAGGATGCCAGATAAGCTTCTTCGCCAATAGTCACCCCATTCCAGATGATGGATTCCCTGAGATTGGCATGAGAGCCAATTGTTACATGATCGCCTAAAACACTACCAGCTTCCAAGGTCACATAGGCACCAATACGACAATGATCCCCAATCAATAGGGGTGGATTCAATCTGGCAGTTGGATCAATGTATGTATTCTTGCCGACCCAGATATTGGGACTTTTCTCCTTATAACTTCCCCATTCTAGGTTTACCTTGCCTTGGAGTGCATCATATTGCGCTCCTTTGTAAGAGTCTAAATGTCCAACATCACACCAATAACCTTCAGCTACATATCCATACATTGGTTCATTCTTTTCCAAAAGAATTGGAAAAAGATCGTTAGAAAAGTCACATTCTTGTTGAAAAGGAAGATAACTTAAGACTTCTGGTTCTAGTATATAAATTCCCGTATTGACGGTATCTGAAAAAATTTCGCTCGTGGAGGGTTTTTCCAGAAAACGTACGATTTTGTTATCTTGATCTGTGATAACCACACCAAATTCCATAGGATCTGGAACACGAGAGAGCACCAAAGTGGCTTTGGATTGCTTTTGATGGTGAAATTCAATAGCAGCCGAGAGATCAAAATCAGTAATACTATCTCCACTGATCACTATGAAAGTATCATCCAAAAGCTCTTCTATATTTTTAACACAGCCTGCAGTACCAAGAGGCTGATCTTCTTCAATGGAGTATCTTAATTTAACACCTAGACTTTCACCATTTTGAAAATAATCCTTAATCGAATCGGGTAGATAATATAAAGCTACAATTATTTCTGTGATTTCATGTCTTTTTAAGAGATTAATAATATGTTCGGCTATGGGCTTATTTAGAATTGGAACCATTGGCTTGGGAATTTCACAAGTCAATGGTCTCAAACGAGTACCAGATCCTCCCGCCATTAATACTGCACGCATATTCCATCTCTCACCTCAGACAAATTATCTCTTTTTAAGTATAGGCGAAACTTTTATGGGGTAATCCTTGTTCTCTCAAAAAAAAAGATGGGGAAACCCCACCTCCTTTAGCTAGAAAGAATAATACCTAGTAACGTCTATTTTGACGAGCACCAAAACTCTCTCTATTATTGTTGTCTTCACGAGGCTTGGCCTTGTTAACTTTGAGGGCTCTTCCCATCCATTCAGCGCCATCTAGGGCAGTGATTGCTGCATCTTCCTGGGGCACTGTTTCCATTTCGACAAAAGCAAATCCACGTACACGGCCGGTCTCACGGTCAGTAGGGATATTAACTCTTTTAACTGGTCCGTATTCAGCAAAAACTGTCTGCAAATCCTGCTCAGTAACCTGGTAGGCTAGGTTGCCTATAAATATTGACATTAAACGTCTCCGATGTTGATTGTATATGTGGAGTTTTCGGAGAGAATCTTAATTGGACTAAACGGAAAAACCTTTCAATACTAATGATCGAATCTACTACCGACACATACTCTTAAATTTAAATATAACACAAATTATTCCCTAAACATTATGATACAAATAAGACTTGGACATTTTGTCCCTGTTCTATAGACATACAGCCTATTGGCAATACAGCCAGGGCATTGGTCTGAGATAGATGGATCAAATTGGCAGAGCTTTGGCTATCTCTACTGAGAACAAATTCAGCTATGCCTTCAACTATCTCCAACTGACCGCAAAGGTAAGTTTCTCTTTTTCCATCAGAAAACAAAGGTGACCTAGAACGAGCTACGATTATTGGGGATTGCCATTTTTTGGTTTCTCCGGCCAATTTTTTTAGAGCAGGTGTTAGTAAACGCCAAGCTATAACCATAGCCGAGACAGGATTACCAGGAATTCCAAAGTAGAGTTTTTGTCCAGTATTGAAACTGCCAACTTTCAATGGCTTTCCGGGTTTAATAGCAACTGAATCTATCAAAATCTTACTACCCAAATCAGTCAAGATTCTTGCAACATAGTCATAATCTCCAACCGATACTCCACCAGTAGAAATGACAAGATCACAATCAATCAAGGCAGAACTAATAATATCCTTTAACCTATCAACATCATCAGGCACAATACCTAAGCAGATAGAATCACAACCACATTGTTGAACATAGGCCGACAAAGCATATAGATTAGAATCTACGATTTCCCCTATTTTTAGAATAGATCCTGGCTCTCTTAGCTCATCGCCAGTGGAAAATATAGCTACTCTTGGCCTTCGGTAAACCTCAACATGAGAAAGCTGAGCTACTGATAGAAGAGGAATATCTTGAGGAGTCAGTCTGTGCCCGGCTTCCAAAAGAGATTGTTCGGCTTTGTAATAGTCGCCCTTTTTTCTAACAAAGTCCCCGACACAGGAGGGAGAAGAAAGAACCAATACATTTTGGGAATCTCTTTTGGTCTCCTCTTGGATGACTATTGTATCAGCTCCAATTGGTAACATCGCCCCGGTAAAAATGCGTGCTGCTTCTCCTGGGTTGATTACTTGCCCAGGCGCTCTACCTGCTGCAATCTCCTCAACTATCTTGAGAGAAACGGGACTATCTATATCCTTAACGTCTTCATAAATTACCGCATAGCCGTCCATGGCCGAATTGTCCCAATAGGGAAAATCAAATTGACTCGTGACATCTTGAGCCAAAACGTACCCAGCGCAGTCACATAAGGCTAGGGTTTTTGTTTCCCCCAGAGGTCTTAGATTTTGAAGGATCAATTCCTGTGCTTGTTGGACTGTAATCATATAAGTGATAATATTCACGGTTTTTGCGAATACTTTATCTGTCGTTGTCTTTCGTAAAGTAAAACTGCACAAGTAACTGCAACATTAAGCGATTCTACTGCTGGCTTCAAGGGCAGCCTAACTGATTGATCTGCCAATTGTCTCAATTCTTGGGATAGACCAGAGGCTTCGTTGCCCAATAGAAATAAACTAGGCTGAATCAAATCGATTTCCCAGTATGTTTTTTCCGCATCTGGAAGCGTCGCGATGATCTGCAGTCCCTGAGCCTGATACGATTTGACGATCTCGACTATATCGGTACAAATCTTACAAGCTAACTGAAAACATGCACCAACCGAAGAGCGCAGAACCTTTGGCTGATCAAAGCTGGCGCTGTTTTTACCTAGAAAGATACAATCGACTCCAGTTGCAAGAGCAGTTCTCATAATGGTACCCAGATTACCTGGATCTTGAATATGTTCAAGGATCAGTCCTAATTGTAAATGTTCAGGTATGGGCCGAACCAGTCTAGTTTTCTTTATTGTGGCCAATACCCCATCGGGATTGACAGTAGTTGCCATAGCATCAAGTAAATCAGAATCCACTAATTCCAATCTTTGCGCTAATTTAGCCAGCGAGAGCCAAGTTTGGGGATTTTTTTCTTGCCAAGTCAGAGTGTAACACACCGTTTCTATTGGGCAATTGGCCAAGCAAGCAGACTCAAGTAGCTTAGTTCCCTCCAAAAGAGACAATCCTAGCTGCTCTCTAACTTTGGACTGTCGTAATTTACGAATCTCTTTAATCAGAGGGTTGTTTAAACTGGTTAACATAACTCTAAGAGCTCTTTAGCTAAATGCGGAACCCGGGACTTGAACCCGGAAGTCCTTGCGAACACTAGAACCTGAATCTAGCGCGTCTACCAATTCCGCCAGTTCCGCTTATTAACTGAGTCTATAATGATAACCAAAATGATAACCAATTATGTTCATACAAGTCAATTAATATGCCCACTCTGATTGGCCTTGTAAATGATATTATATTTGCTGATAACCTAGCATGGAAATAGGAACTAAAAAAGAATAATCTGATATGCAGCGAAACGGCAATGAACCAGACTCCTTGAGTGGAGAACAGATTCGTCAAAAATTTCTCAGTTTCTTTCAACAGCGCGGACACCTTGTTCTTCCCAGTGCCTCACTAGTACCCGAGGATCCCACTGTTTTGCTTACCATTGCCGGTATGTTGCCGTTTAAGCCTGTTTTTTTGGGACAACAAGAGCCCATCGCTAAAAGAGTTACAACTTCACAAAAATGCATTCGCACCAACGACATTGAGAATGTAGGCCGTACTGCCAGACACCATACTTTTTTTGAAATGCTTGGCAACTTCAGCTTTGGTGATTACTTTAAAGAGCAGGCGATCAGGTGGGCTTGGGAACTTTCTACTGAAATATTTAAACTTCCTGTCGAATCACTGGTAGTAAGTGTATTTGAAGATGATGATGAGGCCTATAAGATCTGGCAAGACAAAATAGGGGTCAGCTCAAAGCGAATCAAAAGAATGGGCGCAGACGATAACTTCTGGGTTTCAGGTCCTACAGGTCCTTGTGGCCCCTGCTCTGAATTGTACTATGATTTTCGACCAGATCTAGGTGATGAAAATATCAACTTAGAAGATGATAGCCGCTTCATCGAATTTTACAATCTTGTCTTCATGCAATACAACCGTGATATTGACGGTAATCTCAGTCCACTGCAAAACAGGAACATCGATACAGGAATGGGCTTGGAGCGCATGGCGCAAATTTTACAAAAAGTACCCAACAACTATGAAACAGATTTAATTTTTCCTATCATTCAAACAGCGGCCGAACTGGCCGGGCTAGATTATCAACTCTCTGATGAGAAAACCAAGATCTCCTTGAAAATTATAGGAGATCATATCCGCGCTGTCATTCATCTAGTCAGTGACGGCGTCAGCGCTTCCAATGTCGGTCGGGGCTACATTCTCAGAAGACTTTTGCGACGAGTGATCCGCCACGGAAGACTTTTGGGAATCAACGATACCTTCACGGTCAAAGTAGCTCAATCTGCCATTGCCTTAGGCGAATCGATCTATCCTCAGGTTCGCGAAAATCAACAAAGGATAGCAATTGAATTGGAAAGGGAAGAACTGCGCTTTCTGGAAACATTAGAGCGCGGTGAGAAAATTCTTTCGGAAATCATAGCAAGATCTACTGAAGAAATATCTGGAAAAGATGCCTTTTTACTCTATGACACCTACGGATTTCCTCTAGAGCTAACGCAAGAAATTGCCCAGGAAAGTGACATGAAAGTTGATATCCAAGACTTTGAAATATTCATGTCAGAGCAAAAGGGACGATCTTCTAGTGCCCATCAGACTATTGATTTAATGGTGCAAGAGAGCCTCGATACCTTGGCTCAGAAGGTACATCCCACACAATTCCTTGGTTATACTCAATCTCAATCTCAATCAAAGGTAGTTGCTCTGCTCTATGAAGGGAAAAAAATTGATTGCCTAGATTCTGGTAATCAGGTGCAGATTATCCTCGATCAAACTCCTTTCTATGCTGAATCTGGGGGGCAGATTGGAGATCGGGGGTATTTATTAGGTAAAAGCTGGATTATTCGTATTCTCGATGTGCAAAAGGAGAGCAGTATTTTTGTACATTTTGGACTAGTAGAGCGTGGTATCGTCAAGGTAGGCGATCAACTGACAGCCAGAATTGATTTACCCTGTCGTCGTCGTCTCCAAGTTCATCATACAGCCACCCATTTGCTGCAAGCGGCACTCAAAAAAATTGTGGATTCGGACATATCACAAGCCGGCTCCTTGGTAGGTTTTGATCAACTCCGCTTTGATTTTAACTGTCCACGTCCCCTTTCTAAAGAAGAAATAGACAAGGTGGAAAACCTTATCAATACATGGATAGGAGAAGGACATCCTACCGAGACATCCATTTTACCTTTGGAAGAAGCTAAAACCAAAGGTGCTATAGCTATGTTTGGAGAAAAGTATGGTGCCGAGGTTAGGGTAGTTGATGTTCCTAGAGTATCTCTAGAGTTCTGTGGCGGGACTCATGTCAAAAACACGGCCGAAATTGGACTATTTAAGATAATCGCTGAAAGTGGTATTTCTTCTGGTATTAGGCGTATTGAAGCCATTGCAGGGAGCGCAGTTCTGGAATATTTAAAAGTTAGAGATCAGGTGATCAAAGATCTAAGCGATCGTTTTAAAATAAAACCAGAAGAAATCTCAGAACGTATCACAATTCTTCAGAACGAGTTAAAAAATAGTCAAAAACAACTCGAATCTGCTAAGCAAGAATTGGCTATTTTGCAATCAGACCAATTGCTGGTTGAAGTAGTTACAGTTGGCCAATTCAAAATTCTTGTAGCCAGGTTAGAAGAAACTGGGGCTGAGGCTCTCAAAAGCGCGGCTGAGAGATTACAGCAAAAACTAGGTCAATCTGCTGTGGTTCTGGGCTCTAGCCTGGGAAACGATAAAGTCAGTCTTGTTGCAGCCTTTAGCCCTGGGGTATGGAAAGACAAGCAACTTTCTGCTGGTAAATTCATTGGAGAAATCGCCAAACTTTGTGACGGCGGAGGCGGAGGTCGTCCTAATTTAGCCCAAGCAGGCGGTCGTGATCCTGGTCAATTGTCTACTGCTTTGGAAACTGCCAAGGTCAAGTTACAAGAGATTTTGAACCAATAATTAGTACATAATGTTGATAGAAACCAAGATTAAAAAAGTCAGGGAAGCAGATTCTTCCGAGAGTTTGGTGAAGTCCGTTAGAGATCTTGCCAATGAAGTCGATGAAACAGCCATTCCCACATTGATAGAGGTGCTTGGTTACAATAATCCAGGTGCTGCCGTGGCTGCAATTGATGGACTGGTAAAGTTGGGACGGGTATCTGTCTCAGCTATTGTCAGCCAGATTGACGGCTACAACTATGGCGCCAGGGCCTGGGCAGTTCGTGCCTTGGCTGAAATTGGAGATGGTAGAGCTCTAGAATTGCTACTAGATTCTGTGGCCTATGATTTTTCAGCCAGTGTAAGGCGTTCAGCAACCAAAGGTTTGGGGAATCTCTGCTGGGATGATTTCCCAGACACCGAGGTTTTGAATGTCAAACAAGCTGTACTTGATGCACTCATCAAGGCATCTCAAGAGAGCGAATGGATTGTTCGCTATGCGGCGATAAGTTCGCTAGAAGCAATTGCCTCATTTGATTTGGCTAAGGTTTTAGGATATCTTCAGACAAGAACAGAAGCCGAAACGGATATGATAGTGAGGGCGCGTATTCAATTGGTAATAGAGAGAGCATTGTGAAATATTGGCGAGAGAGCATAGCAGTAGCCAACCGCATCTTAATAGAATTGTTCTATCGTCGGCGTAATATTCTCTTCTGGGCTATCTTCCCTTTGGTAATTCTTTGGCTCAATACTTTAATTGTTGCTGAGCGGGGCAAGTTACCAATCAACGAGGCAATGTCTTATATTGCTCCTGCTTCCTTGGTTGGAGTTGCTTTGTTTTTCAGCTGCTTGGGAGGATCGATTTCCACAATAGTAGCTGAACGAGAACAAAAAACCCTAAAAAGATTGTTCTTGTCACCTCTTAGTGGGGCTTCTTATTTTGCCGGTATTTTTTTAGCCTACCTCACTATAGCGATGGGACAGTCAACCTTAGTTTATCTGGTGACCATTGGCTGCGGCGCTCAATTTGCCGGATCTCTTTTTCTAGGGCTTGTTGTCTTGATACTCAGTGTGATGGCCTATGTGGGAGTCGGTTTTATTTTGGGTACTCAGTTAACTAAAAGAACAGAGGATGTCAACACTATCATCGCCACATTTGGAGTACCTCTTTTAATTGCTGGCGGTTCATTCATTCCTGTACGGTTTTTTCCGAAAGTTCTCCTAAATCTCGCTAAATTCAATCCTATTTACCATATGAACGAATCTTTGGTAGGAGTATGGTATCGAGGAAATGAAACAATTCAGGAGATAGATGTTCATTTTCGATTTTTGTCGATATTTGCCCTGACTGTCTCAATCATTGGCTGGTTATCTTATCGCAAGATGCTGACTACAGAGAATACATTATAAATGCTGAACATTCAAAATCTCCACAAAAATTACGGTACCAGATCAGTAATTTGCGGACTTGACCTGAGCATCAAGTCAGGGGAAATCTATGGTCTACTAGGTCCAAACGGTTCAGGAAAAACAACCACAATTAATCTGATTTGCAATCTTTTAAAAGCTGATTATGGCTCAATTACAATCAATCAGAAGCGATCTGGGGATTTGGACAAATCTCTCTTAGGAGTGGTTCCCCAGGAGAACCTGCTTTATAAAAGTTTGACTTGTCAAGAAAACCTGTCATTCTATGGGGAAATCTATGGGCTCAGCAGGCGATCTAAAAAGCAACAAATCATTCGTACTTTAGAATCTGTCAATCTTTTAGATATGGCAAATGCTAAAGTCGAAACCCTCAGCGGTGGACTCCAGAGAAGGCTCAATATTGCAATTGCCTTGATCCATCAGCCCAAATTGTTGATTCTTGATGAACCTACAGTAGGGCTAGATATAGAAACTCGCTATGAGATCTGGTCATTACTCCAAAAGCTTAATGCGCAGGGGATGAGTATTTTATTAACTACACATCTTCTAGATGAAGCTGAAAAATTATGCAGTCGTATTGGTATCATTAAGGGTGGGAAAATCATTGCTCAAGGCAGCTTAGAAGAGTTAAGATTGTTGGTTCCTGCTAAAGAAATTATCTTTATCAAGGTTAAGGAAGAAGCAGAAGCTATTGATATAATCAAGAAATTGGGCTGGACTTTTCGCTATTATAGAAGGGAACTGGCAATTCTTTTACCAAAGGCTTTAGAAATCCGGGAAATACTTAATTACTTTGATGGTTTGTCAGTAGATTCTGTATCAAGGCAGTTTGTTAGCTTAGAAAACATTTACCTAGAAGCGATCAATCAGAGCAATATTTTCCAAAAGTAAATATGCGCAAAAAACAGTCTTTGTATTTGTAAATTGAAATGGCGCAATCAGATCCTAAGAAAAAAGTTGTATACAGAGAATTTGGCAATTCGGATAACTCTTCGGCGTTTGAGAGAGGTAATCGTGATATGCCAATCAATCAACAATCATTACGAGTTCAGACAACCCGAAGTGGCAGAAAAGGGAAAACCGTCACGCTCATTACTGGCTTTCAATCGTCTCAAGAAAACCTGCTCTCTCTATTGAAACAACTTAAAACACAATGTGGTACAGGAGGGGCTCTCAAGGAACAAGTACTAGAAATTCAAGGGGAACACAAAGAGAAAATTGTCCAGATTCTCAGCCAAATTGGCTATCAAGTTAAAATCAGCGGTGGCTAGTCCCATCCAATGACATTTAAGTAGTAATTTTACAAGAAACCTGCAAACAGCTGGATGCTATTGGTATTGTATCAAGATTTGGTATAATAACCATGAAAATCCTCGTTGTAAATTTAGAGAAAATTTTATGATGGCAGTCTTATTCATGAGTCATCAACTGACAAAAATTGAAGTTCCCCAGCCTATAATATTTAATTTTTATCTGTTATTTTTATTTATATTTTTAACTTTGGCAAGCTTTAAAAAACCATTTAAAAAAGATAAACTATTTTCAGTAGAACAGACAAATCAGATGAAAGGTTTGTCAATTCTTTCTGTAGGGGTGACATAGAGGTCAAAAAGCAGATGCAGTAATGTATGCAGCTCTCTTACCTTTCTGATAATAGAGGAGCTTTTGAGGAGATAATGACATTAATAGTTCACTTTCTAGCTTGAAGATATGCATTGATTCCAACCATTCTCTAC
>CAIPYC010000097.1 GCA_903869185.1 uncultured cyanobacterium
AATATATGTCCATTGAAGATTCAAATAGAATTAAAGAAATAGGACTGACAAACTATCAATTTGATATTGCTCAGTTCTTACGGCGGGGATGGCAATTATTTATCCAAAACTTTTGGGGCTTTCTGGGATTTGGTTTTATCTCATGGATAATGATCTTTGCGCTTTCACAGCTGCCAGTGGCCGGTCCAATCCTACTATCTGGTTTTGCCGGTGTCCTCCAAGCTGGTTATTTTTTTGTTTCATTTGATATTGCTCGAGGATATAGATATGTTTTTGCCGATTTCTTCAAGGGTTTTCGCTCTAACTATTTCCTGCCTTTATTTCTGGCTCATTTTATTGTGGGTCTATTTACCGGAGTATTGAGCTTGGTTTCTTTGAGTTGTTTTTCTGTAGTTATTTATCATCCTCTCCGTAAACTCCTTCTCTCCTCACCAGAGTTTGCAAACCTGCCTAATATATCTATTCCACCGGGCTCTATCCCCATCTTTTTGATCCTGGGACTGTTGGCTTTAGGAGTGACCAGCTATCTGGCAGTTGCCTATAGCTTTGTGAATCCACTGATTGTAGATCGCAATATGGGCTCCTGGGATGCTATGGAAACCAGCCGTAGGTTAATCACCAAAAGATGGTGGGCATTTGCCGTATTTACTTTTGTCCTGTTTTTGATTAATTTGCTAGGTTTTCTAACTGTTGTTGGTATATTTTTTATGGCTCCATTTACAGCCTGTGCTATGGCCGCAGCATACGAAGGAACTATTGGCTTATCGCAAAACGACATTGAAAATAAATATTTTTAATGGCCAAGCAAAAAAAAATTCCTCGTAATGTTTGGGTTCTGGGATTTGTGAGCCTTTTAACAGATGCCAGTTCTGAGATGATCTATGTAGTATTACCAATGTTTCTGGTAAATGTATTAGGCGCAGATGTATTAACAGTTGGAACGATTGAAGGGATTGCTGAAGCCACAGCTTCAATAGTTAAAGTGATATCAGGTTCATTGAGTGATTACCTGAAAAATCGTAAAATTTTAACTGTAATAGGTTATGGGTTGTCAACAGCGGTTAAACCTTTATTTGCCTTAGCTACTAATCCAGGTTGGATATTGTTAGCACGCTTTGGCGATAGAGTCGGCAAGGGTATTCGAGGCGCGCCCCGGGATGCTTTGGTAGCAGATTCTACAGAGCCCGAACTAAGAGGAGCAGCCTATGGATTGCGGCAGTCTCTCGATAGTGTAGGAGCATTTATAGGCCCTCTCTTAGCTTTTGTCTTGTTGTCATTTTTGGGTGAGAATTTTCGTCAAGTTTTTGTTTTCTCTTTAATTCCTGGAATTCTTTCGGTTGTTTTGTTGATTGTAGGTGTACAAGAGCCAAAATCCACCACTATTTCCAAGTCCAGAACCAACCCTTTAAACCGCCAAAGCTTAAAAAAGCTCAGCCGGGATTACTGGATCGTTGTAATTGTAGCCTTGCTCTTTAATCTGGGAAATTCCAGTGACGCCTTTTTATTGCTAAAGGCCCAGCAAGTTGGTATTGCAACTCCATTGATCCCATTGACCATTATGGTTATGAACATTGTCTACAGTATCAGCGCCTATCCTGTTGGTCTCTTATCAGATCGCATAGGCCGATTCGGTTTATTGTTGAGTAGCTTTTTATTGTATGCATTTATTTATTTAGGTTTTGCGCTGGTTCAGACTTCCTGGCCTATCTGGATCCTCTTTGCTTTCTATGGCCTTTACTTAGGAATGAGTCAGGGAATCCTTTTGGCGATGGTGGCAGAGAGAGTACCTGCAACTTTAAGAGGAACTGCTTTTGGCTTTTTCAATCTGGCAACAGGAACTGCTCTATTGCCGGCAAGTTTGCTGGGAGGATGGCTATGGCAGTCAGTCGGCTCAAGTGCTACTTTTTTTGTTGGTAGTCTATTTGCCCTGTTAGCAACTCTATTTTTAGCTATACAAAATCAAAAAAATTAACCATATAGTGAGGCTATGCTAAATTAATTTAGATTAAACTCTGACCAAATATATTTTTACCCACAATAGAAAAATTGAAACTTGATCTAAACCCTGACTCCTTAAAAGATATATTGAACAAGATCGCCTTTGTTGCAAGCGGAGCTTCGGAAATACTTTTATCCTTTTCTCAAGGTATCAATCCACTTGAAATTCAAGAAGGAGATCTTTCATCCCCAGTTACAAGCGCGGATCTAGCCGCCAATGATTTTATTTTAGAACAACTGCAGACTGTTTTTGGATTGGAGCAATGTGGTTACCTTAGTGAAGAGACCCACTCAGGTAGTGAGCCAATGCCCCAGGATTGGGTGTGGATAATCGATCCTCTAGATGGAACCAAAGATTTTCTCCAGAAAACTGGCGAGTTTGCCGTACATATAGCTCTAGCCTACCGAGGTCGACCTGTTGTTGCAGTTGTGGCGATACCAGAGCGTGGTGAGCTTTATTGCGCAGCCAAAAACCAAGGAGCTCATCTCAGGCATAGTACAGGACGGTCCCTTCCCTTGCAAGTTTCCCCAAAAGCCTCTCTCAACCAGCTTAGCCTAGTGATTAGCAGGAATCACCGGGATGAAAAATTTCAACATTTGATCGAATCGTTACCTCTGGCTTCTAAGCATTATATTGGCAGTGTAGGCTGCAAGATAGCAGCTCTAGTTCAAAAGCAAGCCGACATCTACATATCTCTCTCAGGCAAATCAGCTCCCAAGGACTGGGACTTTGCCGCTCCAGAGCTGATCCTTACTGAAGCAGGAGGAAAGTTTACCTATCTAGATGGTAATCCTATACTCTATAATCGCGGTGATGTTTGCCAGTGGGGAGCAATATTAGGTAGTAATGGAAAATGCCACCAAGAGCTCCTACAAAAAATCTCAGAAACTATAGAGAAATTGGGTTAGCATCAGGCAAGCCAACGTGCGGCATCCTTGGCATGATAAGTGAGAATCAAATCAGCACCGGCTCTTTTAAAACTAGTCAAAGTTTCCAGAGTTACTTTCTTTTCGTCAATCCAACCATTGAGCGCAGCAGCTTTGACCATAGAGTACTCACCGGAAACATTATAAGCTGCCACTGGTAAATTGGTCATCTCTTTAACCCTCCAAATGATATCCATATAGGAAAGGGCAGGCTTGACCATGAGCATATCAGCCCCTTCAGCAATATCGAGAGCCACCTCCTTGAGAGCTTCCCGGGCATTGCTAGGATCCATTTGATAAGTACGTCTATCCCCAAACTGTGGAGCCGATTCAGCTGCATCGCGAAAAGGTCCATAATAAGCCGAAGCATATTTGGCAGCGTAGGAAAGAATTGGTATATCCTGAAAACCTGCTTCATCGAGCCCCTCTCTTATAACAGAGACAAAACCATCCATCATACCTGAAGGAGCTATGATATCTACGCCTGCTCTGGCCTGAGATAGGGCGGTTTTTTTAAGCAACTCCAAAGTGGGATCATTCAGGACAGTCCCGGTGATATCCTCATCCTTGAGATAACCACAATGTCCATGAGCAGTGTATTCACAGAGGCAGGTATCAGCAATCACCACTAGATCCGGTATTGCTTTTTTAATTGCAGTAGCAGCCTTTTGAACAATGCCGTGATCATGCCAGGCACCAGTAGCCTCGGAATTCTTCTCCTCCGGTATACCGAAGAGGATGATTGAGGGGATTCCCAGATCAAAGCATTCCTTAGCCTGATCTACAGCCTTATCAACCGAGAGCTGATAGACCCCCGGCATCGACTTAACTTCTTTGGCTATAGCTTCACCAGGAACAACAAACAACGGATAGATAAGATCATTGAGAGTCAATGTCGTCTCCTGCACCATGCGGCGTAGTTGGGGATTCTGACGTAAACGGCGGGGACGAGTGATAGGAAACATAGTCTTGTGAAAATATCTTTTTCTTTTTTGAGTGTAGATTCTTGACTATCTCTTAGCCCTCTTTCTGTTAATAAATCTTATCAGAGCAACTTTTTTGTAACGAATTCTTGTCAAATCTTCACAAAAGTTAATACAATTAATTTCAAGAACTAAGTATATATT
The DNA here is from genome assembly GCA_903869185.1 of uncultured cyanobacterium. Taxonomy (GTDB): domain Bacteria; phylum Cyanobacteriota; class Cyanobacteriia; order Cyanobacteriales; family Microcystaceae; genus CAISPN01. Next base: position 4,053 of record CAIPYC010000097.1, read on the forward strand.
CTTATGGAACCCAATTCATTTCCGTGATTGACAACTCTGATCCTCTCTGCGATCCTCGCTGCAATAGTTATACCCTTGATTCCTGATAAAGAAGGTAAGACTGTGCACGCTTATTCTCTCGGGATTGAGTTGCTGCATTTTATTGCAACTATATATGTTTTTTGGGGTCGCTATGACTTTGGCACGAGTAAATTGCAGTTGGTTGAAACTTTCAATTGGATGTCTCAGATTGGCTTAACCTGGAGCGTCGGCGTAGATGGACTTTCTATCCGTTGATACTTCTGTCGGGTTTTATAAACACATTGGCGCTGCTTGCTGCTTGGCGAGTTGAAAAGAAGCCAAAATTATTTTACGCCCTAATGCTGATTCTCTATGGAGCTCAAATTGGAGTATTTGCCGCATCAGATTTTCTATTGTTCTTCTTAATGTGGGAATTAGAGCTGGTTCCTGTATATTTTCTAATTTCCATATGGTGGGGTGGTAAAAACCGACTCTATGCTGCAACCAAATTTATTCTATACACTGCGTTAGCTTCTATATTTATTCTTATTGCCGGCTTAACTCTAGCCTTTTATGGAGATACTGTTACCTTCAATTTGGCCCAACTCAAGCTCAAGTCCTATCCTCAATTGCTAGAGCTTCTAGCCTATGAGACCCTGTTAATTGCTTTTGGTGTTAAATTACCCGTTTTTCCACTCCATACCTGGTTACCTGATGCACACAGTGAAGCATCCGCGCCAGTTTCGATGATTTTAGCTGGAGTTTTGCTCAAGATGGGCGGCTACGGTCTAATCCGCTTCAATGTAGATCTATTGCCCCATGCCCACATCAAGTTTGCGCCACTGTTGATTGTTTTAGCTGTAGTCAATATAGTTTACGGCGCGCTGACTGCTTTTGCCCAAACTAACCTTAAACGACGTTTGGCTTATTCTTCCATTTCCCATATGGGTTTTGTACTGTTGGGGATTGCTTGCTTCAGTGATTTGGGCTTAAATGGCGCTCTCCTTCAGATGATCTCCCATGGTCTGATTGCTGCGACTTTATTCTTTCTTTCTGGTGTACCCTATGAAAGAACCCGCACTCTGATGATGGATGAAATGGGTGGTATGGCCAAGACAATGCCCAAAATATTTGCCCTCTTTACAATAGCATCTATGGACTCATTGGCTCTTCCGCGTATGAGTGGTTTTGTCAGTGAACTGAGTATATTTTTAGGATTGACTACCAACGCAGTCTACAATTCTACTTTCAAGTTTGGGTCCATCTTACTGGCAGCTATTGGCCTTATCTTAACTCCCATCTACCTTTTATCCATGTTGAGATTTATCTTCTACGGAGAAGCAAAATCTTTGAATCAAGCTAAAGATAGTTTTTGTCTACTTATTCCAATCATCGCTATCGGTATCTACCCTCGGATGATTACCTCGAGTTACGATATGACAACTGTCGAGATTGCCAGCAAACTAAAGCATGCCATGCCAGTTCTGGTAAATATTGAGCAAAATCATACAATTCTTTAGTTATGTCTAAGATAGATTTCTTATGTAAACAAATAACTATAACAGATGTAGTTATGATTACAATAAGGCAAAATCGGAAAATGTTAATGTAGGTGAGTAATGATAAAAACCTCATAAAAATTTTTTTGCTTTCATGAATCAAATACTCGATCCCATTCCTGAAGATGACAGCAAGAAATTAATTTGTTGTTATACTAATGCAACTGGTTCTATTCAAGTAGGTCGTATAACCAATATCCCAAATTGGTATTTTGAGAGAGTAGTTTTTCCTGGACAACGACTTTTATTTGAGTCTGTAGAGGGAGCCCTTTTGGAGATACATACTGGAATGATGGCAAGTGCAATTCTTTCTGATAGCATTCCTTGCGAAAGTTTGATAGTCAATATAGAAGAAGATTCTCAATCTAGTCTAGTTACAAACATTCTATGATTGCAACTTTTTAATCAGGTCTAAGCTCTTCTAAAATTGTAAAATTTACATGGTTAATAGCCAAATTACCAATTGAAAGGACTGCCTTGTCAACAAGAGAACCTTTGGAAAAAATTCGCTCAAAAGGAATATCCTTGGCCATTTCAGCATGGTACCAAGCTAAACCCATGAAAAAACGATTTGGATAGGGTCCACCTTCTACAATGTCATCAGGGTTGCTTTCTATTGGTAACCAGCCTGATCCAGGAATATAGAACTCCATCCAGACATGATTAAATTGTGGCTTTAGCTGTATGCCTTTGAGGAAAGGATACTGCGGGCATTTATATCTACCAACAGTTCGACACGCTATATCATTAAGCCTCGAGAGAGCCAGCAAAACGCCAAGATATTCTCCGCAAGATCCTAGACCTCTCCTAAGAGCAATTTCCGGGGTATCAATATGGGGCTTGATCTCGTAAGAAAGACGATCATAGACGTAATTACGAATGTTTTGCATCTTACGGAGCACATTAGTTTCCCGTCTTACAGATTCAATTGCAGCTCTTTGAATCAACTCGCTATCCATAGTCAGATTGTCATTATCTATCAAATAGCGCTCAGCATATTCGGGAGATAGTTCAGGTAGACTTTCACAATCTCTAGGAGTGATTCGATATTTAATACTCCATACTTCCAGGATTGCCCTCCAGCCAAATACATGGCGTGTATTTTGATCGAGTTTGTCAAATTTAAAAACAGCAACTCTTTGTCCATCTAGAACTATCTCGGTAAAGGGAATGCCAATATGTTCTATATGTTTGAGCTTTTGTCGATCTGTTTCAACTGGCAAGGCAATTTGCCATTCGACTTGCTCTAGTACAAAAGGATCAAGTGGTTCTAGCTCTTCAACATATGTCATCTCTAATAGAAATCCATTAGAGCGAGCGTATTTTTTTTCGTTGTCGTAATGAAAATAAAGTGGATGAACAAAGGTAGAGGTTCGATAACTCAATTCAAAGTTAGGATCGACGTTAGGATTATCCCTAACATATGGTTCAGAAAAACTATAAGATACATAGAGAACATCTTCATTGGTAATGTTATCTCTATAAAAGTCCAAACCAGTTGGATTGTGAAAAGGGGTTAAAACGCTAAATAAAATCTGCCCAGTAGCGCGATCTAAACAATAGACAGTCTGTTCTAAATCATCACAAAGCCAAATTTCTTCATCCCTGATGGTAATTTTTTCCATTCCAATGCCAGGGGTTCGAAATCGGGTAATTTCCTTGCTGGTTTTTTTATCAAAGACATAGAGATAGCTTGTTTTTTGGCAGGTAGCATAAACAGTAGATTCCCAAACAGCTACTCCACTTGTCTGATAAGGTAGGTTAGTAAAAAGAAAAGGCTCAAAATGAGTCTGATCTATATTATGAGAATATATGGAATTGCCACTGGCGAACCAAAGCACACCCTCCTGGATGGCAATGTCGGTCAATCCTACATACTTATCCCAGTGATTATAGTTAAGGATGATTGTGTCATTAGTCTGGGGATCAACCTTCAAAAGATAGCCGCTTTTAGAATCAATAGCCAAAAGATATCTATCCCAAAAGACTATTCCACCAATAAATGTAGCAGCTATCGGGCGGATTGTTTTAAATAGGTTAGATGAGCTCATATTAAACATTTTGTCTAACTTGCCAGCTCACTAACTATAGCAAAAGATGTATTTAATAAAATGCTCAGAATGAACCAGTCTTAGACATTATTTATTTGCTTAGCAAACTAGATGAGTTTGTACTGTCTTGACAAGATATTCACTCCAGTACTGGGCATCTTTGGCTGAAGACGCCTCTACCATAACCCGAATTAAAGGTTCAGTTCCAGAAGCACGTACCAATATTCTGCCTGATTGAGCAAGTTCACGCTCGGCTTTTTCGATGGCAGACTGGAGAGGATCACAGTTAACCCAATCTCTTCGTTTTTGAAGATCTTCAACCCTAACATTGGATAAAATTTGTGGATAGGTTTGAAAGCTCTCTTCTAGCCATTGGGCTAAAGTTATATTTTCTTCTTGCAGAAAAGCCGTCAGATGTAATGCTGTCTGGATTCCATCACCAGAAACATTGTGATGATGACAGAGGATATGCCCCGATTGTTCACCACCTAGCATAGCCCCTCTTTCCCACATCTTTTCCTGAACATATTGATCGCCAACGGGGGTTCTCAATAATTCTCCCCCGAGATTTTCCCATGCTCGCTCAAAACCAAGATTGGCCATAACTGTTCCGATGATCAGGTTTTGGGGTAGACGATCTTTTTGTTGTAGTTTTTGACCCCAGAAATAGAGTATATGATCTCCATCAACCACTCTGCCATTTTGATCTACTAAAATCACCCGATCAGCGTCTCCATCGAAGGCAAAACCAATTGTAGCCTGGTGTTCCTTGACGGCAGTCTTTAATCTCTCCAAGTGAGTAGAACCACAATTTACATTGATCTGATCGCCATCTGCAATATCATGCAAGCATATCACTTGAGCGCCTAGGTCCTTGAAAAGATCCGGAGCTACATTGACTGCTGCTCCCCAGGCTAAATCAAGCACTATCTTTTGTCCGCGAAAATCGAGATGTGGAGGTAGTGTATTCTGTAAAAAATCCTGATAATCTTTGATCATCAGATTCTTGCAATGTACCCTGCCCCAATTCGTCTTGTTGAGATTGTGGATAGATTCATTTCTAAGGCATGCTTCAACTTTACCCATTAGATCCTTGCCGAGTTTCCTGCCTTGAGAATTAAAAAATTTAATTCCATTGTCCTGGGGTGGATTGTGGCTGGCCGAAATCATAATTCCACCAATAGCATCACTACTGTGGGTCAAATAAGCAACAGTAGGGGTGGGGCATAATCCTAAATTCCAAACCTCAATCCCGGCAGATAACAGACCAGATGATATGGACATGCTCAGCATATCGCTTGAATTTCTAGAATCTTGCCCGATGATAATTGGACCTTTAAAAACGGTATTCTCTTGCTGTAAAGCCAATCCAATCCAGTAGCCAAGCTGTAAAGCAAAGCCAGCATCTAAGAGATCTCCAGCTCTTCCCCTTATGCCATCAGTACCAAATAACGAGGCTTCTGGTAAATTCCTTAGGGGACGGATAAGATTACCGCTTTCCTCTGCAAGTTCGATATCATTGTAGAGAGATAGAGAGATCATTAAATTAAATTCTCCTCACAAAAAAAGATCACTGAGTTATTTATACGTCAACTTGCCTAAAAATTTCCTCTATTTGTCCCCATGATAGTCCTTTTTGGATATATTTAGGACTGCTTGGATCGTAGGGACTTGGCAGAATATCGATATTGACTATATTGGCCTGTTGGGGAATCAGTTCCACTTCAGGATCATATGGTGTTGCGTTACTTAGGCAACTGGAAAAGCCTTTGAATATTAGGATTTCACTTTGCTCATCGTTGCATTCTATAGTAATCTTGAGTACTTCGGATGGTCTTTTTTTACTATAAAGTTCCAACCTTTTTTCTTTATCCTTATTATTGCTCAATTGCAGAACGTCCTTGTTTACTCAGACGAAATAAGACAAAGTATCCAAAAAACAGTATATAGAATACAAGACCAACTAAACCGAGAAAACCTAAAAAGCCGGACTTAGTCCCTGCATGGAAAATTTCTTTATACTTCCAAGGAGCTTCTAACCAGACTTGGCAAAAAGGAGACTTGAGAGTATCTGTGACAAATGCACAGGAAAGAAATGATAGATTAACAATTGCGCCCAAAGCAAAATAAATCGTAGCGGCCCAACGCCAAGCTGTGGTAAGGAACTTAATTCCACGCTCAGGCATATCCTGAATTTCTTCGTTTAAGTCTACCCAGAACCACAGCGAAATAGGTATAAGTATATTTGCAAATAGAGAGCTAACAAAGGCTATAGGCCAGCCTGGAATCATCAAATATGTAGTTATCATAAGTAGACTGGCGACCCGCCAGTAGATAACTAACAGGCGAGTTATCACTTCTGCTTTACTCAATAATGACCAAATTAAAATAACTATTGGGAGAAGGACTGCAAAAAAAACGGCCAGACGGTAGTCTAACCAAACCAAAGGACGGAACCAGACTGTTTCCATAATTGATATACATAAAAAAGGGGCAACCTTAGTCTAGCGGAAGACTGGGCCCCCTGGGCATCTATTTAACTAATCTCTAATCTTCGTAAAGTCTGCATTCAGCAGCATCAGGGTTGTCATCACAATACTTTTCCAAGGAAGATTTTGTAGGTTCGCTCTGACGCTGATGTGAGGCCGCAGCCTGCAACTCCTCGACGGCATCCCAAGCGGCTGCACAAGCTTCTTTATTGTCTAAATTGCACACTTCTCTAGCGTTTTGTATTTCCTGCTGAATTTTTTCTTGAATATTATTACTCATGCTTCCTCACAAAATCAAGTAATTTTTATTGTAGTCTTCCAATTTAAGGAAATTGACCACCAGTAAACAGTTTCAGATTATTTTTAGCCGATGTTTTAGTTCACTCTACCCCATTATAACGAAAAAACAACAGGGTCATGGCTAAATAAACTACATATTTACTCATCCTCTGAGAAATCAACGTTTTTGTAGCTTTTGTCGAATTTTTTGGAATACCATCTCCAGTTCTGGCAACTTCAATTGCCATGATAGTCCAATAAAACAAGTCAAGACTAACGAAACTCCCACGATTAATTCCAATAAGCTAAGTAGATGATTATGGATAGGAAGTAGTTCTCGCCAACAGTAATCGAATCCCCAGCCAACTAGTACTGAAACCAACGTAATTGCAAATAGTTTAAAAAGCATAACAGTCCACTGGGCCACTGGCAATCCGCCCAGGCGACGATTCAAAATCAGAAGAAAAGCTACCATTGAGATGATATTGACAGAGACAGTTGCCAAAATTAGCCCTGGAGTTTTGAAAGGGCCGACTAAAAAAAAATCCGCCCCAAAATTCAACAGTATATTGATAATGCTAATCCTAGCGGGAATTGAACCATCACCAAGAGCGTAAAAGACTCTCAGAAGTACATCTCTGCCTAGATAAAAAAACATTCCCAACCCATAGGCCATGACTACTGGAACTACAACATCAGAAGCTGAGCGATCAAATGCCCCTCTTTGGTAGATAACTTGAACCAATGGCAGAGCCAGAGATACAAAAATAGCAGTTAAAGGTAGCATCGTTAGGGCTGAGAGGAATATTCCCTCCTTGATCTTGATTTTCAATTGTGACCAGTTTTCTGGATCACTGAGCCTGGAAAATACTGGAAACAGTGGTACCAGAATCATGTTGGAGATGATGCCCAATGGGGTAAGAATCAAAAAATTGCTGTAACTCATTGCAGCGGCGGCTCCTTCGATGGGGGCCGCAAAATACATATCTGTAGAGGTATTGATCAAAAGCATTCCAGAGCTCAATGTTGCTGGGATCATTACCCTCAAAACATCGCTTACCCCCGGGGTGCGCCAATTCAGCCTGAATCTTAAAGTTCCCAAGCCATGCTTCCATTGCGTAAAAACTTGTACTAGCCATTGTAGAATGCCGCCAGCTAAAGTGGTTGCAGCTAAAATAATACCGCCAAGCTCCAAGTAATGTAAGCTATGGACTTGGTTGCCTAAAAAAAGAGCAAAGATGCCCAACCCAATCAAGGTAATCAGGCTGGAAAATAGGGGACTAACACTGGGCAACCAATATAGATTAGCCGCGTTAAGAGTACCAAAGCCTATACCAATTAGTCCAGCCAATACAGCCAAGGGTGACATGATCTTAAGTTGCTCTATAGCAATTCTGCGAGATTGGGCTCCTAATCCATGAGCGGCAATGTCAATATATTTGTCGGCAAAAAAGATCAAAAAGAAGGTAACTATCAGCAGAAAAATGCTGACAATGGTGGAAACAGTCTCAACGATTTTGGCAGATTCCTTTTGTTCTCGCTTAGCCAATACGCTAACTAGGGAAGAGTGAAAAGGACCATTGATTCCCCCTAGGAGAATCAGCAGAAAACCTGGCAATACATAGGCATATCTATAGGCATTGACTACTGGACCTATACCAAAGACTGCGGCAATTGTTACTTCCCGAAAAAGTCCAAAAATCTTACTAACTAGTGTAGCAAGAGCAACAATGCCGGCGATGTTGGCTAGAGATCGATTTTTTATTGGCTTTTTGGTCACATCTTAGCCCCCATCCTGTAGAAGTTTTACTTTACCTAAAGAGCTGCTAAAGTTTAGACTCTAGTGACTTGAGATATTCTGTATTTACACCTGATTCCCGAACTAAGGCAATTTTGCCAGTACGAGTAATTTCCTTGATTCCAAATTTATTGAGCATTTGGATGGTGGTTACAATTTTTCCAGGATCTCCTACCACTTCGATTGTCAGAGTTTCTTCCGAGATATCCACAATACGCGCCCGGAATATGCCAATAAGTTCAATTACTTCAGCTCTTACGCTCGAATCTGCATGAACCTTAACTAACATTAACTCCCTCTCCACACAAGGAGTACCTGTAATATCTTGAACTTTTAAAACATTGATCAACTTGTATAGTTGTTTGGTCAATTGTTCAATAGTTGCCTCATCACCTGAAACTACCATAGTGATGCGAGAAACTCCCACCTGTTCGGCAGGACCTACGGCCAAACTTTCGATATTGTAACCACGGCGAGCAAAGAGTCCAGCTATCCTGGTTAAAACCCCCGCTTCATCTTCTACTAAAACTGACAAAGTATGCTTCATAGCTGATTTATCTAATTTTTAAAGAGCGATAGTTGGCTATAGTAGAGCATGAGAACGTTCTATAAAAGCTTGAGATGTAAGTCCATTAAAGTCCATAAGATCATCAGCATTTTTAGTTGTTTCACCCCTTTTCCAAGTAAAGATATCACGCGGTGAACTACTACGCAGCATAACTGGTTCTAGCATGGCACCTGATCCGCCAGTGATACCCAAGAGAACATCTCCTCCAAAGAGGCGTTCAAAGTCTTTATCATCTAGAAAATGTTCATCAGCTTGGCTACAAGTAGACCAGGCAACGTCACTGGGTCTATAAAGACGACGAGGGCTGATTATTGAAACAATCCTGACTCCTATCCCTTCGGCTGTCAATTTCTCAGCTGCTTTCATTGCTGGAATTAGTGGCATATCCCCAATCACAGCAAATACCACTTTTTTGTGGCCTGAGCTTTCCTGTAAAATGAAACCACCATCTTTCAAGGCTTGTTGATTTTGTGCAAAACTGCTCAAGATGGGCAATGGCGATTTGCTCGCGGTAATAGTAATTCCTTTATTTCTGGTAGAAAGTGCCCATTGATAACAAATCGCAATGCTATTGGCATCACAGGGAAAAAGTGGAAATATATTACCATTACGCATCATAGCGGCAAAGTAATTTTCAATTTCTGGTCTTTGATGTGTCCAACCATTGCGTCCTTGTTCTAGGGCGCCTGCTGTAAATAGAGTGATAGCAGAAGGAGTAGGGCGACGCAGCTCAGCCATAGCCTGAGTAACAGTTTGCCAAATAGGTAAACCATTTATGGCAAATGATTCATAGGAGCACCAGAGACTTCTGGCTCCCAAAAGCGATTGTGCTGCAGCTAATCCCGCACAGGCATCTTCACTCAATGGTTCATAGACCTGTCCATCTGGTTGCTGAAAATACAATTCATCAATGGTGGGATGAACAATTTTCAGACCCACATTGATATTGTTAACACCAGAGGCCGCATTGCCATCGGCATTGGTAACCACAAAATCAGGATCAGCTTTACCCACATGAACAACCAGTTCTCCCATTACGGTTGTCGCTACTTTTTTTTCATTTAAAAGATACTCACTCAAGGGAAGCTTACCGAGGTCTTTGATGGGTAAAACCTTTTCGGTTACAACTCGCTCAGCTGCTGGTCCCCCTGCGGCTCTTTGCCAATTAGTACGAACAACTTGCCAGGCTTGGGGGGAGAGAGCTCTTTCCTGCAAGGACTTGACTATACATTCATTATCCAATGTATCGCCGGGATAGAGATTATGTGATTGGGCTCCAAGTTTATGAACTCCAGCTCCTTTTAACTGTTTGATGATCAAGACAGTCAATTTACCACTAAAAGCTAGATTGGTCGCCCTTGCACAAGATTCCAGTACGTCTTGTGTAAATGCCAGTCTTTGTGTTAGGGAAAATTGGGTACTATCTACATAGTTACCTATTTGTTGAGTATCATCATACTCTTTAGCATCTACTAGTAGAACTTCATCAAAGCCATTGCCCAGCCAATAGTCAATCATTTGACGGTTGGTTTTGGTTGAAACCATGCTGTGATGCTCCTGACTGTAGCCATTCCAGATCAAGATCGGCAAAAAGTTAGTAATAGTGGGATAGGCTGTATGGAAATGGCCGAAACTGCTCATTATATAAGGCTCACCCAATCCTCCATCACCTATAGTCACTGGAAAGAGGACATCTCTATGAAGTTTGGCAGCGGCCATGGCAAAATGCTGTCCCTGTCCCAACGGTCCTGCCGGACTCAAAAGTCCTGGGATTTGTCCAGAAAGATGTCCCAGTAGTCCATGCATTTCTCTAAAACGCTCACCCAATTCTTCTACGTTGCCAATGCCGATTTTTTCCAGTGAACCATCTAGAAAAACATTACTGTAAAAGCCAGGAGCATGATGACCAACTTCTGTGATTAGATTTTTATGTCCCAACATCACAAGAGCAGATATGACTTCTGCAGCACTGGCAAAACCTCCAGGATGTCCTGATGCTTTGGTGGCGGTTATCTGAAGAGTTAAATAGCGCAGGGCATCGGCTGCAAGGAGAGTTTGATAAACTGCGCTGGGATCTGTCGGTGAATTTATAGCTATAGATCCCGGGGCGATGGAAGCATTTTGAGTATATTCCTCAAATTCCGGCCAATTCTCTCCAAAATACTTGATTCCTTTACAAAAGTTTGGTGTGGTCATTATCATGCTCTATACTACCGATTCCTAAATGATCTTATCAGAAGTTGGTTAGAGACTTTTACTATTAGTTTACTTCAACAAGCTAAAGAAGCTAAGGTATCATTTTAAATAGATAAATTTATCCAAGTAAACTCCTTGAATCAGTCCATAGACATACCCACAATCGATACCCTGGAGCATGAACTTGCCGCAATTGCGCAAACTAGCTCTAAGAAACTAGCCATCCTAGGCTCACGCCATGTGCCGATCATCCATCAACAGCTTATTGAAATGATGAGCTTTGCTCTTGTTTTAGCTGGAAACCGACTGCTGACTTCTGGTGCAACCGGAACCAATGCTGCTGTCATTAAAGGAGCAATGCGCGGAGATCCCAATCTTTTGACCGTTATTCTCCCTCAGGGTCTAGAACGTCAACCTAGAGAATCACAAGAACAACTCAAACAGGTAATTCATTTAATTGAAAAACCCGAACATGATGGACTTTCTTTAGCCCAAGCAAGTAGTCTGTGCAATAGTGAGATCGTTTCTCGCTGTCAACAATTGATATGTTTTGCTTTCCACGACAGTAAAACTCTCTTGCAAACCTGCGGTGAGGCAGAAGATCTACATAAACTGGTCACTCTATTCTATTTCGACTGATTGATGTTGATACTTTTGGCTCAATCTGATAGAATCCTTAACCAAGTACGGTATGGTGTTAATTTTTTATAGATGCAAGAATATATCTGGCAACGCTTTCAAGGTCTCTTCCATGGCTTGTTCCTCGGGCAGGAATTACAATTGACCTCTTGGGCTAATTTGAATTATGTCACTAAGACAAGACAGAAGTTATTTGAATTATTGATTCATTCTAATACAAGGGACTTAGATATTAGTGAAATTGAAGGGAAAACGATTGAGCAAATCAATATTGCCGAATTTGCAATTATTTCTGTTCCGTTGGTTTTGTTTTTTCATGAAAATCCTGCACACCTCAATTGTCAGCTCAGAAAAGTCGGAATTGCTTTAGGAGTAGATTCTCTGACTATCGATCTGATGCAAATTTGGTCAAGTTTGCTGGCTATTCTTTTAAGAGGCTCATATGAAAGAGATGAAAAGAATTTTTTGCACTCAGGGATGAAATTGAAACATATCAGAACCACCTTTACAGATTGGAATCCTTGCTATCTGCTTTAGATTGCTTTCTGTCGTGTCCTGCTGATTGTAGATTATCCTTGATGCTTGCCTATAAGCTGGAGAGGCAATTACCGCTGGTAAGTATTTTAACTGGAATTTTACTTGGTGCCTATAATGGTAAATATGGTTTTCCCGCCAGTGCTCGTATATTAGTTAGCTCCAGTGAGTATTTAGAGATTAAACGACTTAATCTTTTCTTTGCCGCCTGGTGCGGGGTCAAATCTCCTGAAAACCTAAATTGTTGGGATACTATAGCTGTTCTTTTGTGACAATTTTCTGTTCATGCAAATACCCCGACTTCATCCTGATACAGTAGAAGAAGTAAAGCAGAGAATCGACATAGTAGATATTGTTTCGGACTATGTTGTTTTACGTAAACAGGGGCGCAATCTAGCTGGGCTATGTCCTTTCCATCAGGAAAAGACGGGTAGTTTTACCGTCAATCCAATAGATCATGTCTATCATTGTTTTGGCTGCGCTGCTGGCGGAGATGCTATCAAGTTTTTGATGGAAATTGGTAAGCAGTCGTTTGCCGAAGTGATCCTGGATTTGGCCAATCGTTATCAGGTACCAATTAAAACAGTTGAAGTTCAAGACTCTAGAGAGATCTCCAGTAAATTAAGTATTCGAGATAGTCTTTATGAAGTTATGGCAGTCGCTGTGACTTTTTATCAAAATGCCCTAAAACAACCACAGGGGCAAATTGCTCTTGATTATCTTCTCAGGCAGAGACAATTGAATCTAGAGACTATAGAATCCTTTGGTTTGGGCTACGCGCCTGGAGGCTGGGAAAACCTTTACAGATATCTGGTAGAGAGTAAGCATTATCCTGTGGCTCTAGTAGAAAAAGCTGGTTTGATCAAGTCTCGTCAAGCCGCAAGTGGTTATTATGATCTTTTTAGGGAACGCTTAATGATCCCCATCAAAGACCTCAAGGGGCGAGCCATTGCCTTTGGTAGTCGTTCACTGGGATCCCAGGAGCCCAAATATCTCAACTCTCCTGATACTGATCTTTTTGATAAAAGTAAGGTTCTCTTTGCCTTAGATAGAGCAAAAAAAAGCATTAGCCAGAAGGATCAAGCAATCGTTGTAGAGGGTTATTTTGATGTAATTGCGCTTCATAGTGCAGGAATTGAGAATGTTGTAGCGGTTCTGGGAACCTCATTTAGTCTAGATCAGCTCAATCAACTGCTTCGCTTTAGTAATTCCAAGGAAATCCTGTTTAATTTTGATACAGATCAAGCCGGTATATCTGCTACACAAAGAGCTCTTAAGGAAATTGAACCGCTGATTTATTCCAAAGAAATCCAAGTCAAAGCCAAAATTCTCCAGCTTCCCCATGGCAAAGATCCTGATGAATTCTTGAGATCAGATCCCGATGCTGTAAATGAATATTTAAAAATTGTACAAGATGCTCCCTCTTGGCTAGACTGGCAAATCACCCAATTAATACAGGGAAAGGATTTGGATAAGTCCGAACATTTTCAGCAGATTTCCCAAGGGATCTCTCAACTTCTTGGGAAGCTGGAAAATTCAAATATGCGTACTAACTATATTGAAAAATGCGCAGAAATCCTGGCTAATGGAAAAGAAAGACTGATTCCTGTTTATGTGCAAAATTTACAAGCTCAAATCAGGCAATCTCCTAAAAAATCTCCAACAGTAATTTCAAAATCCAACGAACATAGCCTTTTGGAAAGAGCAGAATATTTTCTCTTGCTCAATTATCTTCACTATCCCCAATATCGGCAAAATATCAGTGATTTGCTAGACGAAAAAGAGATAGCCTTTACTATTGCCAAACATCGCTCTCTCTGGCATAAAATAGTGGAACTCAATCAATATAGTGATTACGGTCAATCGCTTCTAGAATCTCTGCGGGATTACTATTTGCAACAAAAAGAAGAATTTCTGGAAGTTTCAGATTTATTTTCTCTAACTGAAAAGGAATATGAAGATTCATTCAGAATTGCTGAGCTAATCGAGCAGTCTATAGTTGCCCTGGAGCAGGCTCACTTAGAAATATATCGTCAACTTTGTTTGCAAAGATGGCAAAACTCAAGCATTATGCCAAACGGAGATCCAAGCTACTTCCTGCAGGAATATTATCAAACCCAGACAAAAATACTTGAATTAATTAAGCATAGCAAATCATTTAATAAGAATATTTAATTCTCACTTTGATCTGAGTATTTGTTGTGGCTGAGCTGTTCAACTTCAGGGCAGTCCTCAGAAATTAAAAGTTCACTATTGTCACGACATACTGAAGCCAATTTGCAACTAATAGATCCAATACTCTCGAGCCGGAACATCTCTTCCCAGGCACTAACCTCATCATCTTCATCAGATTCATAACGAACGGTGACAAGATCACCTTCAAGAGAGAGAATCTTGGCCTTGTCTATCCATCGTTGCTGATCACGCAGGTAAATAGATACTTCCCGATTGTCTGTAAATAGTTGATGTATCTTACGGTGCAACATGGGCTTCTCCTAAACAGACAGCTCAATTTGTTCTTCGGAAGATCTTGTTGTGCTAAGTAAATGATAAATTATCATTCATCCACACAATTCTAGCTTAATGTTCGCCTAAATGGTATGTCTTGTCAATAAATTGTCTGATATGAGATTCAACGATTTCTGTCTGTTCTAACATGGCAAGGTGACCACAATCATCTATCTCAACGACATTGGAACCAAACTCTTGAAATAACCAGTGAAAACTGGCCAAATGTCTAACGTATTTAGTTTCCATTACCATATCTTTACTTCCAGCTATAAAATAAACAGGTTGTTTTAACTGAGAAACCAATAGGGGCAAAAAGTGAACTTGCTCTTCGGTGGTTGAACTCATCAAAGAGCCAAGTGCTGCATTGCTATCTGCCTTAACAAAATCAACTAATCTCTGTTTCCCCCATTGCCTAGGCAGTCGATGTCTTACCATGACATAGGCAAAAAGAAGATCCAAAAAGGGAACATTAATCAGCCATGCTGGTCTCATCTGCACCAACTTTGCTCCAAAAGAGCGGAATCGCTCAAATTCTTCTTTCAAATAAATTCCACCACCGGCATTGAGACAGATCACACCCTTGACTACATTGGGATCTAGTTTGGCTGTCCAAAGTGCTATACTACCTCCGAGAGAATGCCCAATTAACCAAGCTTCCTTTATTTCTAGTTGACCTAACATTATTTGTAGATCCTGAGCATATGAATTAAGCGTATAATCATAGTCCTGCTGGGTTTGATCATCTCCGCTAAACTGTGAATCTCCAAAACCTCTTAAGTCGTAAATCAGGCAGCGGTAATCTGAGCTCATCTTTTGTACTAAAGGCTGCCAATAACTTTTACCCAACAGCCATCCATGAACGAAGATCAGCACTGGACTGGATTTATGCGCATTGAATTGGGTCAATTCATAAAAATGAGGAAATCCTAGAATATCAATCTTTGGCATATCTAGTGTTTTTTCGAACTATGAACTAGTTTAGCTTGAATGTTATCTGCAAAAGCGCATACTTGGTGTTATTCTAGAATCTTGGATTAGAAATTATAGATTTATTAAGATAAGAAAATCTAAAAGACAGTGAGTAGGTGTCAGCTTAAGATTAAAAAAGTATTGGCATGGTTTTTTGGAAGAAATTTTTTACAAACTCTGAGGTTCCCTCTCTCGATACTGTTTTATCGGGAGATATATTGGAGTTGACCAACGAATCTGGTGTGAAACAACAAATATATTTCAGTACAGAGCATGACTTGGATGTTTACGAACTAGAAGCACTGTGTGATTCTGTTGGTTGGGCTCGGCGTCCCCTTCGTAAGGTAAAAAAAGCTCTTGAATTTAGTTTTTTGATAGTTTCAATGTGGGAAATCAGAGGCAATAGGAAGCGCATGATTGGTTTTGCCAGGGCGACTTCTGATCATGCCTTTAATGCTACGATTTGGGATGTAGTGGTTCATCCCGATTTCCAAAGCCAGGGACTCGGTAAAGCACTTATGCGTTATACCATCCGTAAGCTACGTAGTTCAGATATTAGCAATATTACTCTTTTTGCTGATCCTCAGGTAATAGATTTCTATCGCCGTCTTGGTTTTATGCTAGATCCTGAAGGTATTAAGGGTATGTTCTGGTATCCCAGTTAATCTCTTGACTGTTGAGCCAAGATCTCTTACAATCAGAATACTTCGGGATGTAGCGCAGCTTGGTAGCGCGCCTGCTTTGGGAGCAGGATGTCGCAGGTTCAAGTCCTGTCATCCCGATTCTTCGGACTAGCCTCAGATCTTACTATCCCAGGATACTCTCTTGGGATTTCTTTTGAGATACTCTTGACCAATAAATTTAGTAGCCTGAATGAATATCCTTAGCAACTTAATCAAATCAGTGGATTTTGCCCCAAAGATCAACAAGCGGAGGGCAATATCAATCAAGTCGTCTGCTGAAATAGAGTTAATGCGAACATCAGGCAAGATAGTTGCAACGGTACTAAAAGAAATTATAGACTTAGTCCGCCCTGGCCTATCTACCATGGATTTAGATCACTATGCGGAACAGCGTATCAGAGAGATGGGAGGATTACCCAGCTTTAAGGGCTATCATGGTTTTCCTGCAACATTGTGCACCTCCATTAATCAAGAGGCAGTTCACGGTATTCCCAGTGACAAGAGAAAGCTCAAGGAAAGCGATTTGCTTAAGGTTGACGTAGGAGCACATTATCAGGGCTATCACGGTGATTCCTGTGTGACAATTGCGGTGGGGGAGGTTAGCTCTCCAGCACGAATGTTGTTAGATGCAGCCCAAAATGCTCTTTATTGTGGAATTGAGCAGGTTAAAGAAGGTAATTGTCTTTTGGATATTGCAGGGGCCATAGAAGACTATATTGAAAAAATGGGCTATTCTGTAGTAGAAGACTACACTGGGCATGGAGTTGGCCGCAATCTACATGAAGAACCACAAGTCTTTAACTTTCGCACAGAAGAACTACCCAATATCCGTCTTAAAGCAGGCATGACCTTAGCTATTGAGCCTATACTAAATGCAGGCTCCAAACACACTAAAACTCTTAGGGATCGTTGGACAGTCGTAACTGTGGATAATTCACTCTCAGCCCAATTTGAGCATACTGTTTTAGTTACTTCTACTGGTTATGAGATTCTGACCGATCGCATGTAAGAAGTGAATATATTTTTTATTTGAACAATGAATTTACCAGAAGAACCTCAATTACAGCAAAAACTAAAAAACCTCGAAGGCGAAATCCATCAGACTACCCCATTGGTTGAAGAAAATAAGGCCGCCTGGATAGAAACCGTCCAAACTCTGCAGAATTCACTGGGCAAACTTCCACCTATTTGGAAAGTTGTTTTGATTGTTGGGGCGGTGATTTTATTTTTTTCTGTTTTAAATATTTTTTTTAAATTAGTTAGCGCCCTAATTAGTTTGGCAATAATATTTATAATAATCTACGCTGCCTATCGGTTTATCATCTTTTCTGCATCCTCCAAGTCACCTAAAGAATAAAAGAAAACAATAATATTCAAAAAAAATATGGTCTCCAAAAGCCAAGCCCTACCTCTAAATCAACCGGGGTCTTCCGAGTTGAAAAAGACATGGAATATTGAGGATAGCGAAAAACTATACAGAATAAAAGGTTGGGGAGAGCCTTACTTTTCCATTAATGCAGCAGGTAATATTACCGTCTCTCCCAAGGGCGACCGGGGTGGCTCTCTGGATTTACTGGAGTTGGTAGAATCTCTTAAGCAGAGAAATATTGGTTTACCCCTTTTGATACGTTTTTCCGATATCTTGGCTGATAGGATTGAGCGGCTAAATGCTGCCTTTGCCCGTGCTATTGCCCGCTATAACTACTCTAATGTCTATAGAGGTGTATATCCTATAAAATGCAATCAGCATCGCCATATAGTCGAATCTCTGGTTAAGTATGGAAAGCCCTATCAATTTGGGCTAGAGGCTGGTTCTAAATCAGAATTGATGATTGCTATTGCTGAATTGGAACCGAATTCTTCAGAGGCATTGCTAATATGTAATGGCTACAAGGATTTTGAATATATAAGAACCGCATTGCTAGCCAGAAGACTGGGACATAACACTATTATTGTTATAGAGCAGCTAGAAGAGGTTGCTATATGCATTGAGGTGGGTAAAGAGCTGGGAATTAAGCCAGTACTGGGAATTCGCGCTAAGTTGTGCAGCAGGGGAATGGGTCGCTGGGGTTCTTCTACTGGAGACCGGGCTAAGTTTGGCCTTACAATCCCAGATATTTTGAGGGCAACCGAGCAACTTTCTGATGCTGGGTTACTCGATTCTCTGCAATTGCTCCATTTTCATATCGGTTCTCAGATTGCCGCTATCAATGTCATTAAAGATGCCATTCGCGAAGCATCAATGATCTATGTTGAATTGTCGCGCCTTGGTGCAAATATGCAGTACTTAGATGTTGGCGGTGGTTTAGCAGTAGATTATGATGGCTCAAAAACCAATTTCTATGCCTCCAAAAACTACAACATCCAAAACTATGCCAATGATATTGTGGCCGAGATTAAAGAATCTTGTGAGCAGGCGCAGATTAAGGCTCCTGTTTTGGTCAGTGAAAGTGGCAGAGCAATCGGAGCCCATCACTCAGTTCTGATTTTTGATGTTCTCAATATCGGCAATGTAGATACAAGTTTACCTGCTCCCGCATCTCCAGAAGATCACCTGATCATTCGCAATCTTTGGGAAACTTACGAAAACATAGCAACAGAGAACTATCAGGAAGCTTATCATGACGCTATGCAGTTCAAGGAAGAAGCTATAAGCCTATTTAATTTTGGTTATCTTGGACTTTTACAAAGAGCAAAAGCTGAGCGGATTTATTGGGCTTGTTGTGGCAAAATCCTGGAAATCATCAGACAGCAGGAATATGTGCCTGATGATCTAGAGGATCTTGAGAAAAATATGGCCTCTATTTACTATGTAAATCTCT
>CAIPYC010000098.1 GCA_903869185.1 uncultured cyanobacterium
GGGCTCTTCTGTATTGAAATACAGTCTGTTTTCACTGGTGTCAAAGCGCCAGGACGATAGTCTGCCAGCCCAAGCAGGGCTAGCTAGAAGAAAGAAACTAACCGAAGTGAGAAACAAAAAATAAAAGCGCACAGAGATTGCCTCTCATTCAGACAATATTGGATAGCTGACGACTATTTTACTATCTTGGTTTCAAGACGGTTGATTCTGTTGTGTTTTTTTTCAGAACTAGACTGAGCCAACTTGGAGTAATAAAAGTCGTTAGGATAATCATCATGATGATAGCTGCAATTATCGAATCTGGCACAGAATCGTTGGCTGCTCCTATAGATGCAAAGACTAAACCGACTTCTCCTCGAGGAATCATCCCCACTCCCACAGCCAATTTGTTGAGATCGGTATTCCAGAGAGAAAGAGAAGTAGCTAATTTGCCAATAATTGCTACCAATATCAGGAAAAAGGCAACGGACAAACCTTGGCGATCATTGAAATTAATAGCACCAAGATCAGTTTTGGCTCCCACACAAACAAAAAATATGGGCACAATTAGGTCAACTACTGGGGCTACAAGCAGTTTTAGCTCCTCTCCTTTCTCTGTTTCAGCCAGAACCAGTCCTGCAGCGAAAGAACCTATGATAGTTTCCAAGCCCACTCTATGAGCAACGTAAGCCAGCAAGAAGGCAAAAATCAATGCTGGAATCAATAACTGTCCCCTGGTTTGCATCTTGTTGACCAGTGACACTATAAAACGGGAAAAGATTCGACCTATCAATATGGCACCTACCAAAAAGATCACTGCAACTATGAGCAGGTAAATGATCGAATTTAATTTTACTTGTCCAGTTTTAATCAAACTGGCGACTACAGCCAAAATGACGATTCCCAAAATATCATCAATCACAGCTGCTCCAATGATGATCTGACCTTCTTTGGTTCTGAGCTGATCCATATCTCCCAAAACCTTGGCTGTTATACCTATGCTGGTTGCTGTCAATGCTGCACCGGCAAAAACTGAGGGAATCAAGGGCATAGAAAATCCGTAGATCAATCCTAGGCTGCCCAGGGTAAAGGGAACTGCTACACCAACAATAGCCACCAGTAATGCCTGGGTTCCTACACCAAGGAGCTCAATGAGATTGGATTCTAGTCCTACTTCAAACAACAGAAGAATCACGCCGACATCAGAGAGAAGGGAAACTACCTGCTCATTGAAATGAAATACCTTAACGGCATCGGCTTGATTCAACCTATAGAAATTATGTAAAAAATCTTGCCAGATTCCAGGCAAGTATGTACTGTCTCCTGCTGTAAATACAAGTAAATGTGCCCCAGAAACACCAATTACCACACCTGCTATCAGCTCACCTAAAACACTCGGCAGCTTTAGCCTGGCACAGATTTCTGCGCCTATTTTACTTACTAAAAATATCATTGAGACAGTCAAAAGCATTACATCTAGTCCGATAGTCTCTATTTCGCCATCGGACTTGAAGGCTATCTCTGCCAGTAAATTGTTTAGGTAGAATAATTCGGACATAAAAATAAACTAGAAAAAATTTCTCACAAAAGCTTTAGCCTCTTCTATAGAGGTGATTCTATTATCCAAGGTTGCAGCCATGACAGCTGCCAGGATAACTTTAAAATTGGGTCCAGGATGAAAACCCATAGATTTGAGATCTTCTCCCGAGAGAATAGATTGCCTTTTGGAAAGATCGCTGAGATAGTGCCAAATCTTGCGGCGCCCAGCCCGCTCACTTTTAGCTGCCACTATGACCAAGGTAGCCGGCTTAAAACAACTAAGCAGGGCATAGATTTCACTCGGCAAACCAGTGGTATTGAACTTTTGGGAAATTTCTTTTAGAGCATGATCTAGAGAGCTGAGGCGATCAAAGCTATTCTTAGGTAAGGCCATACTCTGTGCTAGGGATAATCTCACTTGAGGATTGACTATTGCGCTCAAAATTATTTCTAGGCGTATTAGCCAATCCGGTGGAAAAGAAGATTCGACAAGTAAATTGAGCCAACGGCTGGCATAGCGTAATTGCCAGGATAATTGAACATCCAAAGTCAAATCTTCTGCTAGGATAGACAAGCCTCCCAATTCAGAAAGCATCTTGAGTGCTTCGTGCCAGTAGCGGGCCTCTAGAATTAACTTGAGTTCCGCTTTAAGTCTGGTCGTCAGCGCAGGAATACTTTGTTTGGAAAACCGCAAACGCTTATATACTCCGCTTTCGATAGCATTTTGGATATAGTTTCTGGTCTGGTCTTCCAGCTGGAAATTCAACCTAATAGCAAAACGAACCGCTCGATAGATTCTGGTAGGATCTTCAATAAAGCTGTTGGCATGAAGCACCCTAATCAGTCCCAAATGCAAATCTTCCAGTCCACCAAAAAAATCCAGAAGTTCTCCTGTCTTCGGGGAGCTTAAACGCACAGCTAAAGCATTGATCGTAAAATCACGTCGATAAAGATCTTGTCGGATTGAACTAGCCTCGACTTCGGGATTGGCTGCGGGGTAAAGATAAAATTCTGTTCGAGCAGTAGCGATATCTACACAAAGAGGAGCCAATTCACTGTCTTTAGTCCAAGACAGGTAGGCAGTTTGGAAAGCGCCGTAGACCGACTTGTGAACATCAGGATGTTTTTTTTCCAGAGCTTTTGCCAATTCCATTCCAGCCCCAACATCAGTACAGTGATGCAAGCTATCTACAACCAGATCAATATCCTTGAGCTCCAATGGTGAATCTTCTAGGGACAAGATCAGATCCCTCACTACTCCTCCAACCAAATAGAGATGCCATCCTCTCTGATTAGCCTCGGCAGATGCATCGATTAGAAAATCCCAAAATCTTGGATGGATCTGTTTTCTCAATGATGGCAGTAGACAAGAAACCTTTACTTGCGTCTGGGCCGGACAATGTTCGTTGCGAAATGCTTGGCTGATCACATCAGTTCTAGTAACGATACCCAAAAGTTTTGCTTTATGAACAACCGGAAGACGGCCAATATCGTAGCGTAACATCATGCTCTGGATTTCTGGCAGAGTTGTCTCTGGAGATATGGTCTTGGGATTAGTTGCCATATACCCCTTGACAGGTGAATGACCAAAACCATGATGCATTGCCAGATCGAGATCTCTGCGAGAAATGATTCCGACTAGTTGATTATACTCATTGACAACAGAAAGCCCTGAATGTCCATAGCGCAATAAAATCAACTGAGCCTGTCCTATAGTGGTTTCAGGTCTTACAGTACGCACTGGCGAGGACATCAAATCTATCGCCAGCAATGGGCGGGGAAATTGTGCAAGAAGCTCAATTCGTAACTGTTCTAGAACCTGATCGCTTTGAAAATCCCTTAGATTGACTGAAGCTGCCTGGGCATGACCGCCTCCTCCTAAAGGCACAAAGAGCTGATTTAAATTCGTAGTACTGATGCGACTGCGGCCTATAATTGTCAGTCGAGATCCACCATGGTGTAAATACTGGTTAGCCAGAAGCAGGGCATCTATGTCGGTTAGTTGAATGATACTTTCAGCAACACTAGAGAGCCCATCTATAAAATGATCAGTTGTCACTAAAACCACTCCGAGTGTATGTCCTCCTGCAAGATACCTTTCCATCTGATCAAGAGAAAGAGTCAACATCTTTTGTTGCTCAGGAGAAAAAGCAGGTGAAATATACTCAGCTAAAATACTCAAATTGGCTCCTTGTTCCATCAGCCAGGCCAGAGCCAATGCATCACGGGGTTTAGAAGAGTCAAAAGTGAGAGAGCCTGTATCGACATGAATACCCAAAGCCATTACAGTCGATTCTGATGTGGTAAGCAAAATATCTCTGTTCCTTAGCATCTCAACGATCATGGTAGTGACTGAACCAACAGATTCAACGACTAGGTGACTAGCAGGTATATCACATTGGCTACCGACGTGATGATCATAGACCTCCAGGGAAGTTAGATGGGCAAGATCCAACCATTGATCCGCCTTGCCCAGACGATCTCGTTTTTGGGTATCCACCACAGCAATGGAAGTAATCTTCTCAGGGTCAATGCTGCGCATCTCAAGGAGAGAAAACTCATCTCGATAAAGAGAAAGAAAGCCTTTAACAATAGGATGGGCACCACCGGTCAGGACCACACGACTATCTGGTTTTAGACGCGATAGCCCGACAGCTGCGCCGAGTGCATCGAAGTCGGCGGTTTGATGACATAATATCAAGTCCATTTTTTGGTAAATTAACTAATGAGCAAAGAATATTATTAAGATCAGCCTGTATATACTCAATCTAACCGATCAAAAGTCAATCATTTTTTAGGAGAATCTTGAATTATGTCCATAGTTTTTCAAATTGCCTTAGCTGCTTTAGTTTTATTTTCCTTTATCATGGTCGTAGGTGTTCCGGTAGCCTACGCTTCACCTCAGACCTGGGATCAAGCCAAGCCATTACTTTATGTTGGTTCTGGTCTTTGGGTTATCTTGGTTGTTGTTGTGGCTGTTCTGAATTTTTTTGTTGTGTAAAAAATGTGTTGTGGGGAGATGCAGGATCTTCCCGAATTTTTATCTGAGGAATATTTTTTTCTATGACCGTATTTGAGGGAAGCTTCAGCGGCGATCTCACCGTCTTTCGTTTTGCCATAATCATTGGTCGTTTTAATGATTTGGTAACAGACAAGTTACTCACTGCCTGTCAGGATTGTCTTAAGCGACATGGTATAGATATAGATCCACAATCAGGTCAGGTTGATTACGCTTGGGTGCCTGGCAGTTTTGAGATTCCCATTATGGCCAAACAACTGGCTAATTCTGGTCTATATGATGCCATAATTTGTCTAGGTGCGATTATCCGCGGCGATACCCCCCATTTTGATTTTGTAGCGGCAGAGGCTGCCAAGGGAATTGCGGCGGCTGGTTTTCAGACAGGAGTTCCAGTAATCTTTGGTATTTTAACTACTGATACAATGCAACAAGCTCTTGAAAGAGCAGGCATCAAGGGAAATCTGGGCTGGAACTACGCGCTTGATGCTCTGGAAATGGCATCTTTGATGCGTCAGTTCAATAAGTCTAGCAAAACTTGATTTTACTGATATGAATGAAAATATCTTTTGACAAGGAGGTTGGTTTGTTGTGGAATCCTACTTTGTAAATCCTTTCACGACTCAAGAGAAACAATATCAACCAACTCGTACAATAGAGCTTGATTCTCTCAATATCCGCTGTGCTCAAGAGAGCGACCTGAGTAGGCTAACAGATGTATTGCTCGAGAGCTTTCATCCTAATTCGGGCTGGTTTCATCCTTTACTTAGGCTAGGTGTCTATGAAGATGTCAAGAGCCGACTAAATTGTCAACTTTCTTACTACAATTGCATAATTGCCAGTGATCCTTCTCCATATGAGATTATCGGAACAATCGAATTGACTCTACGCCCAGTCTCTTTGCTTGGAAAATGTCTGCCCTATATCTCCAATCTGGCAGTCAGTAACGATTGTAGGAGACAAGGAGTTGCTTATAAGCTTTTAGAACATTGTGAAAAGATCGTAAAACTATGGGGTTTTCGGGAAATATGGCTACATGTATTGGAAGATAACCTTGCCGCTCAGCATCTGTATCACAAAAAAGGTTATAGTACATTCAAAATAGATACTGATCTTACTCATTTTATATTTAGAAAACCCAGAAAATTACTCTTGCAAAAAAAACTGTAACCTCTCTCAAATTAAATGCAGGTATGATCGTCTTAACTCAAAAAGTTCAACAGTTTGAGTCAACAGTTACCCACATGAGTTTATCTTTGACAGCTCAAGAGAGAACTAGAACCCGTAGGGTCTATCACAGTGATGCTGGTGAAAAATTATATCTTCAATTGCCTAGAGGAACAGTTCTCCAAGATAGGGATATTCTAACTACAGAGGATCAAAAGATTTTTCTTAAAGTAATAGCTAAGCCCGAACCAATCGTCAGCATCAAGGCAAGCGCACAATTGACTCTCATGAGAGCTATCTATCATCTGGCTAATCGCCATGTTCCTTTGGAGATCGCTTTGGACCATATTGCAATTGAGAGCGATCCTGTTTTAGAACATCTTTTAAAACAAATGGGGCTAGAGTTAGAATATCAGGAAGTCCCCTTTTTTCCCGAACAGGGGGCTTATCATCAACATTAAATAACTCTCCGTCTATAGCTCTTTAGTTGGAGGTTTTGGATATGAGTACTGTCAATCTCTAGATACAAATTGCGATGAAAATCATTGTCATCGGCGCTGGGGCGGCCGGTTTTTTTGCTTCTATTATCTGCGCACGCAAATACCCTAACGCTGAGATAACTCTATTGGAAGCCGGTAAAGATCCACTTGCCAAGGTCAGGATCTCTGGCGGCGGACGTTGCAACGTCACTCATCACTGCTTTGACAATAGCCAGTTGATTCAGTATTACCCAAGGGGCGCTAAGTCATTACATGGAGTCTTTAGCCGTTTCGCTCCCAAAGATACAATAGATTGGTTCAACCAAGAGGGAGTTAAACTCAAAACTGAAGCTGATGGTAGGATTTTTCCGGTTACTGATTCTTCTGAAACAATTGTAAATTGTCTCTTAAAGGCGGCTAATAGTGCTAAGGTGAACCTCAAAACCAGCTCACCAGTAATTAATATTTTGCCTGGTTTTACTGTGGTTCTCAAAAAGGGAAATCAGCTAGATTGTGATCGGATCATGATTGCTACAGGAGGCAGTGCCTGTGGCCACCGATGGGCTAAGGATCTAGGGCATCACATTGTCACACCAGTACCATCTCTTTTTACTTTTAATGTTAAAGATCCCCGTTTAGACGACTTAGCGGGAGTGGCGGTAGAGCTGGCTTCTGTATCTGTTTTAGTGCAAGGAAAAGCTCGTTTTACTCAATCTGGACCTCTTTTAGTAACTCATTGGGGGATAAGCGGACCTGCTGTACTTAAACTCTCAGCTTGGGCTGCCAGAATTCTCTATGAAAATCACTATCACATGACTTTGCTGATCAATTGGTTACCTGCCTACCAGGGAGAAAGCCTCAAGGAAGAACTACTCAAGCTCAAGTCCAGCTATGCCAAAAAACAACTTTATAGTCAATGTCCTTTTAATCTACCTAAAAGGCTTTGGCAAAGACTATTACAATCGGCTCATATTAACCAGGACAAAATATGGGCCGAACTTTCCAAAACCCAGCTTATTTTATTGGAAAAAGAACTCAGACAGGGAAATTACCAGATCCAGGGCAGAGGTGTATTCAAAGATGAATTTGTTACCTGTGGCGGAGTCGATCTCTCCCGAATCAACTTTAAAACAATGGAAAGCAAGGTTTGCCCTGGACTTTACTTTGCTGGCGAGATACTTGATATTGATGGACTGACTGGTGGTTTTAATTTCCAGTCAGCTTGGACTACAGGGGCAATAGCCGGAGAGTCAATGGGGATTTAGACGGATTCACTCAGACGAGTTAAGACCCTATTAGATCGCTCAATAAAAGCTTTCATTCCCTCTGCATCAAATGCTCTTTGCGCTAGCAAGGCCAAATCATAAACATGTTGACATAGCATCCTCGTCAGCTCGGCTGAGGGAGAATCCCCATCGCCGGTTATGATACTTCCTTGAGAGATCTGGGCAATTTTTTGCACCAGAGGATGAGCTGTATTGACCAGTAACACATGATCTTCTGGAAATTCCATCATTTGCTGTTGCATCAGCGCAGACATTTCCTGAAAACGGCGCATTGCCTCAGGCAGGAGGACAACAGCGGGAGGAGTAGCCTCTGGAGTATCTGACTTGATTGCTTCGGTGCGAATGTTGAGACGGGGACGATTGAGGGCTTTTTCGAAGACTTCTTTAATTTGCTCTGAACGGGTTTTGTTAGTAATCGGATCAACAATTTCCTGTTCTTTATCTTGTTGAAGCAAGCTCGAATCCAGTTCTGAATCTACCCGGGAGAACTTGACTTTCTCATATTCCCGTTCTAGAAAAGGAATGAAGTAATTCACATCAATGAATGAATCTAGGAATAATACTTCAACTCCTTGGTTCTTGTAGAGCTCAACATAGGTTGCTTGTACTTTGGCGTCCGTACAGTAAAACACCCTGTTTTCATGCTTTTCTTTGTTACGCTCTAGATAACTTTTTAAGGTAGTATAGCCTGCCTGTTCAAGAGTGGTAAGTGAATCTTCACTTTTAACCTGTTGCCAAGCGTCCGGAGAGTCCTGGTTCTCTACTTCAATCTGGACTTCTGAAGTTTCGCTCTTGTATGTGGTGTTGTAGATTAAAATATCTTCAACCTGTTTCTTGAACTTTTCCTCTTTGAGTGAACCAAACTTGATAAAGGTTCCTAAATCCTGCCAGCATTCAATATACTTTTGGGGATCATCCTGATAGAGGGCTTTGAGACGATCGCCAATTTTCTTGGCAATGAAATCCGCTATGCGGCGTACCGTACGATCATTGGTCAGTGCGCTACGGGAAACATTGAGTGGAATATCGGGGCTGTCAATGACTCCTCTCAAAGGCATCAAGAATTCTGGAATTATTTCCTCACAGTGGTCACTGACGAATACCTGATTACAAAATAGCTTGATCTGTCCACGATTGACATCTACATCCGGTTTCAGTTTGGGAAAATAGAGAATCCCATTGAGTAAAAACGGGTAGTCGGTATTGAGATGAACCCACAGTAGAGGATCTTCTTGAAAAGGATAAAGATAACGATAGAATTCTAGGTAGTCTTCGTCAGTTAGGTTTTGAGGTGATTCCTTCCAAAGAGCTCTTTTTTGGTTGATCATCTCGCCTTCAAACTTGATAGGAACCGAAAGAAAATCAGAATATGTTTTAACTAATTGTTTGATTCTCTGTGGTTCTAGATACTCTGTTTCCTCGTCGAGAAGAGTTAAGGTAATTGTAGTACCAATAGTTGTTCGATCAGAAGGGCCCAGTTCAAATTCCGGGGAACCATCACAGCACCAATGTATTGCTTCTGCGCCTTCTTGGTAGGAAAGAGTATCAATTTCCACTTGCCTGGAAACCATAAAGGCAGAATAAAAACCAAGACCAAAATGTCCAATCAAATCATTGGCATTTTTTTGGTAGCGTTCAATAAATTCTTCGGCGCTGCTAAATGCAACTTGATTGATGTATTTTTTAACTTCATCTAAAGTCATCCCTATGCCATTATCAGAAATTGAAAGGGTTTTCTTCTCCTTGTCGATCTCTAGAGAAATTTCCCCTTCGCCTACTTCTTGTTTTACTTCACCGGCAAAGACGGCCATCTTCAGTTTGGAAATGGCATCAAAGGAATTGGAGATCAGCTCTCTTAAAAAGATCTCATGATCTGTATAAAGAGATTTTTTGATGATAGGAAAGATATTCTCGGTGTGGATGGTGATATTACCTTTTTCCAGTGTGACCATAGACTTAGAATCCAAAAATTAAGGTATACTACTTAATACTATCCTACATGGTTAAACTACTTCTGAAAGGGCGGAAAACCGATTCATCCCAATTTTTCACCGAGAGCTATGTGCATTCCATTGACAAAGTCACAGCCATTTTGTACTTTTTTGCCAGCAACTTGTATTTGTTTAATCAGCAAAAGACCATCACCCGTTTGAACGATAGGTCCATGATTTCTGAGCAAGTATACTATTTCGCCTACTAGTCCTTGATTTGGTTGAGGGATATCTTTAATATACTCAGGCGGCATAGTACTAGTAACTTTAACTGGGGTTGACCTAAAAGTGCTATAGCAGTCCGGATAAAATGCTCTAACTTGATTGTGCAATTCCAGGGAGCTTCTATTCCAATCCAAAAGATAATCGCCTTTTTTAATCAGAGGGGCATAGGTGGCCAGATCCGGATTCTGTGGCTCAGGACTGATAGTTCCATGTGCTAGAGCTATGAGAGTTTGTTTGAGTAAGTCTGCCCCCTCATTGGCCAGGCTCTCGCTTATCTGTTGGGCATTGTCTAACATTCCAATGGAAAGGTAGGATTTTAGCAACATAGCCCCAGTATCCATTCCCTCATCCATCAGCATGGTTGTGATGCCCGTTTGCTGATCCCCATTGTAGATACTCCATTGAATTGGGGCAGCTCCCCTATATTGAGGTAAAATGGAACCATGTACATTAATACAGCCCAGTTTTGGGATCGTCAGTAGGGAATTTGGCAAGATCTGACCATAGGCAACTACTGCAAAGAAATCTGCCCCGGTTTTTCTGAGTTGCTCAGCAAAGTCGGTATCTGTTCTGCAGCGTTGCGGCTGGAGTAGAGGGATATGATACTCAGCTGAGAGTTGTTTAATCGGTGAGGGAATCAGCTCATTTCCCCTGCCTCTTCTTTTGTCAGGTTGAGTAACCACTGCGACTATTTGAAAACGCTGATCTTCCAGCAAGTTTCGTAAACTGGCAACAGCAAATCTGGGTGTACCAAAAAAAACAACTTTCATATCAAATTAAATTTAAAATTACTTGTAATAAATATATGTTGTCAAAGCGCATCTTACCCTGTTTGGATGTCAAAGGCGGTCGGGTAGTCAAGGG
This sequence comes from uncultured cyanobacterium, assembly GCA_903869185.1. Taxonomy (GTDB): domain Bacteria; phylum Cyanobacteriota; class Cyanobacteriia; order Cyanobacteriales; family Microcystaceae; genus CAISPN01. The sequence continues at coordinate 10,547 of CAIPYC010000098.1, forward strand.
AGTGAATTTTGTCGATCTCCGAGATGCCGGCGATCCTGTTGAACTTGCCCGAATCTACAATGATGCAGGCGCTGATGAGTTGGTTTTTTTAGATATCACTGCCAGCCATGAGGACAGAGAGACGATCATAGATGTGGTTTATCGTACCGCAGAGCAGATCTTTATTCCACTGACTGTTGGAGGTGGGATCACGAACCTGGATAATATTAAAAACCTTTTAAGGGCCGGAGCAGACAAGGTAAGCATCAACTCGGCAGCTGTCAATACTCCTATTTTAATCAATCGTGCTAGTGAGCGTTTTGGGAAACAATGTATTGTGGTGGCTATTGATGCCAGAAGAAGAAAAGATCCCAGCTCAGCCGGTTGGGATGTCTATGTTAAAGGCGGCAGAGAAAATACTGGAATTGATGCTTTGCAATGGGCTCAGGAATGCGAACGCAGAGGGGCCGGAGAAATCCTTATTACCAGCATGGACGCTGATGGTACACAAGCGGGTTATGATCTCGAATTAACCAAGCAAATCGCTTCAGCAGTTGAGATTCCAGTCATTGCTTCAGGTGGAGCTGGCAATTGTGAGCATATCTACCAAGTGTTTGATCAAGCGAGCGCTCAGGCTGCGCTTTTGGCTTCCCTGTTGCATTATGGACAGATCACCATAGAACAACTAAAACAATATCTTCAAGAGCGTCGAGTGCCTGTACGAATATTGTAGAACTAATTCCGATGAAAATCTTAAATTAAACAAAATGTATCTCACTAGACCAAAACCATGTATTAGGATAGATAAAGTTAACAATTTTTAAGATATGCTAATACCGATTCTCATTTTTGATGTTGCTTTGGTAGCCTGGTCTATTCATCTTATGCAAGTAGCTTTGCAAAAGCAAGAATTTGCCATGTTGCTTGCTGGAGGATTAGTTAGCTTATCGGCCGCTGCCATGATGGTTGTATACTTTCTTATGCGTAACTGCCTTGGTTATTTGATGGAAAGACCATATATCTAAATATCTAATAAAAGTTCTATCCTTGACAAGAGAGATTTGGTTGATTTAATATAAGATACTGTTAATCCGGGGTTATAGCTCAGTTGGTAGAGCACCTCAATGGCATTGAGGGGGTCAGCGGTTCGAATCCGCTTAGCTCCATATCATTAAAACCTTTATTAGCAAAGCTTTTTCAGGGAGTCTGTCTAAAATTAATGATACAATACATTTCCTATCTAATCGATCATTTCAATATGCCGTTTAATCAGGCAACATGATATATTTTTCTGAACAATTACCTGATCAAGTTAATCCTGTTGTTTCAGCCATAAAAGTAGAATTAATACAGCAAACCAATCCTTTGAGAGTAAAAATTCTCTTATATTCTATTCTCGAGCAGACTTGGGATCATACCAATCAAGAGTGGATAATACTTAAGACATATAAATTACATGACTTATTAGAGGGTTTGTTAAATAGTCAAAAATCTTTGCCAGAGATAAAGGATGAATTAGAATCAATTGTAAATATTCTCCCTTTTCCTGATGAGAATCAGCAATCTGCAGCCATCATTATTGAAGTCTTAAATAAATATGTCTCCTAATGAGTTTTTGAGACGCTTAGCAAAAGGTGAGCGTGAATTTGCCGGTCTAACAATGCATCACGCCAATCTTTCTGGAGCAGACTTGATTGGTATCATACTCAATGGATCTAATCTGCATAGTTCTAATTTGATATTTGCTTATCTCAATCGAGCAAGTTTAATAAAGATCAACTTGGAAGATGCTGATCTCAGTGGAGCCAATCTATCCCAAGCGGATCTAAGCAGAGCTAATTTACGTACAGCAAATCTTCACGGTGCTGTATTACAGGGGGCAAACTTGAAAGAGATAGATGCCACATTGGCAAACTTTTTGGATGCAAACTTGATCTCAGCGGACTTGAGGGGATCAGACTTGAGAGGTGCAGTTTTGATAGGAGCTTGCTTGAGAGGAGCTAACATGCGTCAAGAGAGAAGAGAATATAAAACAAAGCTCCAAGGAGCAGATCTTTCTTACTGTGATCTTTCAAATGCCAATATGAAGGGGGTAGACCTGATGAGATCCAATCTTATCAATGCCAACCTACAAGGTGTCAATCTTAGAGAAGCTGATCTTCGCGAAGCTGATCTCAGTGGGGCAAATTTGGAGGGAGCTTATCTGAGTGAGGCAAACTTAACAGAGGCAAAGTTAACCGGCGCCAATCTCAGCAGGACTAATCTTTCTAGAGCTATATTTATTCGAGCTCAAGCCAGCTTGACCAATTTCAGAGAGTCCGTGATGACTAATATCAACTTAAGCTATGCCAATCTCACCCAATCTAATTTTACTTTGGCCAGAATGAACTACGCTGATCTCAGCCGCAGTAATTTAATCGAGGCCAATTTAACTGAAACTGAATTAACTGAAGCCTTCTTGGTAAAGGCTGACTTAACCATGTCTAATTTAACGAAAGCCGACCTCTTGAGGGCGGATATGAATAACGTTACTCTCTCAGGAACTATTTTTTGCGAGACAACCATGCCAAGTGGACAGATTCGAAACCCAATTATGACAACTAAGATCTAATTATTGGGTTAAGTACATGCTTATAATGTTGCTTGTTTTATTTACCCTAAACTCCAGTGATATGACCAATGGTATATTGATTAAATATTTTAGAATCAGATATTTCTTTGATAATGACTTCACCACATACCGATATAAAGACCTTGGCTCGTTGGATGGCAGCTGATTTTAGCAACCAGGCACAGGCTTATGAAAATCCACCTTTTTTTGCTCATATCCGGGTATGTATGAGGCCTCTTTCAGCTTCTATTTTTTCTGGAGTGAGTCTCTTTTTAGAACAAGCTTATGACTTTCTTCCTGCCCAGCCTTACAGACTAAGGGTTTTAAAGCTTTTAGCAATTGAAAATTTTATTGAAATAGAGAACTATAAAATCAAAGATGAAAAGATTTTTTATGGGGCATCGCGTAATCTGGATTTGCTGAGCAATCTAACCCCTGGGCATCTTGAAAAAATGACTGGTTGCACAATGGAGGTTAAATGGACAGGCACTAATTACCAAGGAAGCAGTAAACCCGGTAGAAGTTGTATGGTGGAACGCAAGAACAAATTAACTTATTTGGACAGTACTTTTGAAATAACTCAAGAACATTTCACCAGTCTAGATCGAGGCAGAGATCCCGAAACTGACGAAATGGTCTGGGGCTCGGTAGCAGGTCCCTTTTTCTTTCTTCCAATAGCCAAATATGGTCATGAAATAGATTGAATGATAGGGTTCTCGCTATAATTTTGGATCGGTAATCTAACAAATCAAACACTAGTCAGGCTCGATGAAGAAAGTGATAATTAGAATATAGTTTGGAGAAAATAAATTATGTTCAATGTATTTAGACCACTCAATGTTTTCTATAGCTGGTATCGCAACGCTCTACGTAATCCCAAAAGTCGCTGGTGGATCCTCGGTGCTACTGTTTTGTGGTTAATAAATCCCCTTAATGCTATTCCCATTGTTGGAGAAATTGATGATGCTATTGTCTTGGGAATAGTTGTTACTGAAGTATCCCAGATAGTTTTGGAAAATATTAAAAACAAAAAAAATATTGAAGAAAACTCTATAGTTTAAAAATCAAAAAGGTAATTAGTTAGGAATTATTTTCAGACAGCACGATAATTGTATCTTCTCTCTTGAAGTCTATCAAAGTGTTTTTGTGGGGATTAATTACCACACCATATGAGTTAGACTGATTGCGAGAATCCATCTGTCGCCTGTAGCCAATGGCAGATTCACCACGCCTTGTGGCAGCCTCTGCTATAGTGTAAAAGTTGAGCGGGTAATCGACATGCACATAGTCTGTAACTGGCTTGAGATAAATTTCTGATCCCTCTGGTGTGAACAACTCACTAAAAACAGCACTTAGATCTTTCTGTTCACTTACTTGGGCAAGAACCAAACTGATTAATTGTTCACCAATTACAAAATCATCTGGCCTAGCCGCTTGGGCTAGAGGTTCGTTTTCTTCATCGATAATTTCGCTGACGATACGTAGGCTCAGATTATGCCGATCAGCTATATTTCTTAACTGTAATAGAGCTACCATGATTTGTGCATCTGCTGTCTGGGGATCTATCTCTCTATTGCACAGTACAATAATATTGTCATAGTTTGCTATGTCGAGGTCTTCTAGAAACTTTCTATTGGTAATATCTCCCTGAATATAGTCGACGCTCTGTTTTTCAAGAGAAAGGGACTTGATAGAAAAATCCACTTCTTCTTGGGGAAAATTAGCCACAATAGTAACACTAGACCCTGCCAAGACGTACTCTTCTAATTGCTTAACTATATAGGAAATACGATCACTTGAGCCTAGAATGAGAGTATTTTCAGCCTTGAGAGAATCATTTGATCCTGTATGAATCGCTCTTTCGTCAATTGGCACAGGAGAAATTGTCGAGAATTTTATCGTATCGTCGTCTTCACTGATAAAGATTAGGGATTCTCCCTCTTCTAACATTCTCTCCATCGGTGGGTTGAGCCAAATCTTTCCATTTATTTGTTGGATGCCGATCACAACAGAGGAATTGTAAGCTAGAATGGCTTCTCTATATGTTAATCCTTCTAAGCGCGACTCTTTTTGAAAATAAATCTCGTTACCATAGAAACTCAATAATTCCTTGTAAACCAGAGAAAGGCCAGATTGCCTCGCTGTTTGAGCTATTAGACGCGAAATTATATCATTGGCCAAGATAGTTTCGACTTGACCATGTCCAATGATATCAATAATATCTAAGTTGTTCTGATTTTGTACTTGAGTTACTATATGATAAGGCTTTTTTGATGTTCGGGGAATATTTAAGATAGCCAGTAGTGTCTTTACCAGTTGTATCTCAGCATTCTCCTCCGGTAATTTTAGAATTATAATTGAGCGCGAAGTCCCAACACTAACAAGGCTTAAATCAGCCATATCAGCAGGATTTCCTTCTCGTGATACCAGTCGAACATTTCGGGGTAAGGTAATGTTGTTAAGTGTATCATCCATGCTAGTTTTATCATGCTCAGATAGGATTACGATACAACTGTTAGCCTTGTTGGAATTAGCCTGAACTAGTTCTTTGACTATTGTAATCACCTGTAAAGACCAACCCAGAATTACAATATGTTCGTTCTCTATAACTCTTGAGTCTCCTTTCCTCAGATTTTCCAATTTCTTTTCAATTCCACTAGAGAGAATCCCAATTAGAGTGCTTACACTGAAAATTCCTGCCAAAGTTACGATCAAGAGCAATATACGAAGTTTCCAAGATTTTGCTGCTATTACATTACCTGTATCGATAGAATTATTCAGAACAAGCCAAAAGGACTCACCCAAATGGTGATGCAAACTGTTATCACTAGGTAAAAGATTAGCTGAATATAGGATAACCGACATTAATAAGACAAAGATTATATTAACCAATGCCAATCCAACAATGAGGTTAACTGTACCTCTAGCCATAAAATTGTCGAATCTGTAATGTATAAAGTCAAAAAAGGTATTCTTTTTTTTCATTTCATTGATAGTGAATTTTTAACACATGAATGTACCAATAAAGATAGTGTTTTCTAGCTGTTCTATAATTGCTAATCTAACAGAGTACTTTAACTCGTGTATTCCTGATGTTGCCAAACTAAAAAGAATATCGATCTCAAGAGTAGGGGGAATATATCGTTGTTATCTTCCTAGGCAATTACAAAAAAACGAGCAAGAAATTTTAGCCTATTTACAACAACAAAGTAAGTGTGGAGATTTTCTACAATTTGAAGTTGTACTCAGTTCTTCAGGCTATTTGGATTTTTGTTTGTATAATTCTTCTCTTACATTTTGGCTCAATAAATTACCTACATATTTACCTCATTTAGTCTATCATTACTCAGTTCAAGAGGAAATTGACTTTTTTTTACACTATGTACATGCGCGCTGTCATGCACTTGTTCGTCTCGCTAAACAAGAAAGATTCGTTGAGGATAATTTCTATTTAACTGAAGTTGATTGGTGTGAACTTGATTCAACATGGGAGAGGCGATTTTTCTGGCAACTTCTGGAAATGACAGAAAGCTCTACCATAGGCCAAAAAAATTTACTAAAAATTGCTCAAGCCACTCTTGATGTTGAACGTCACTGTCGTATATGGGGAGATATATACAAAATTAATTCTCTTCTTGCTCAAAAGAGATTGCTTTTATTTGTTCTTGCTAGTTGCATCCTCAATGAATCAGCAAAGAAAATCTTTCAACAAGAACTCCTGACTATTCTATAAAAAAATCTAAAATTCCAGCTCATCCAGCCTAGAGCGTAAAAGTTGAGGAAACATCTTATAGTACCGCTGATTCAAGGGAGAAGGATGAGGAAGAGGTAAAAGAGTTACCTTGCGTTGGTACTGTCTGCTGTCTTCATCGAAAGCATTCAAGTTGAGTGATAGCTTAGCGCAGTACTTATCATCTCTTTGAAAAAATTGCAGTATCTCTCCTTTGGCTCCATATGGAGAAAACCATTTAAAGGCTTCAGTTCCAAGTGTGATTATATATCTACCTTGCCATTGGCTAACCAACAGTTTTTCTATAAAGGGCCGAAATCTCTCTTTGACTTCTGGCGCATAAGCTTTATTGCCAGGTGGTTTATATGGGACAGTATTAGTTAATAAAAGACGCTGACAGCAAATTTTGTTTACCTGATCCCTGTCGGTAGTTTTTTGTCCATATATAGATTCATAAAAACCATTTCTAACCATTTTGCCTGCCGCTCCGATCAATGGCTGCTCAGCAAATACCTCATCTCTGCCAAGATCTCTACCAAAAAAGCAAATTTCACTTTTTAAATTTCCGGCATAGAGAATTGGTTTATATGGCGCTTTTCCTGCCGCTTGATAAACGTCTAAATCTATAGGGAATTCTTCCCTCTCTGCCTCAGCCTGTATTTCTTGAATCAATTTTTCTATGCTCTGCATTTTTAGCCGGTTATAAGACGCGAGATGCTCTCAATTGACCACAGGCTGCATCTGCATCTAGTCCCCTAGAGTAGCGGATACTAACAGCAATACCCATTTTATCCAAAGCATCGCTGAATATTTTGACAGAATTAGGTGAAGGCCTTCTATAGATTGCCTCTTGTACTGGATTATATGGAATCAAATTGACATGGCACTGAAAGCCTTTGATTTTTTTTGCAAGTTCTTGAGCCTCTTCAATTGAATCGTTAACACCTGCAAGAAGAATATATTCGAAACTTAGCCTTCTACCTGTGGTTTTAACGTAGTTACGGCAATCACTCAGTAGTTCGTTAAAAGGATAATGTTTTGCACTAGGAACCAACTGTTCTCTGGTGATTTCGCGCGATTTTGCAGTAGACTTTTCCGGACCACCCAACCCTCTCTCGGGAGTGTCACATCTTGGAGTGCCAGTGCTCACGTGACCCGCAAAATGTTGATTGTCACATGATCGTGACGGCCAGGTGGATGATCTACTAGTATTCTCGGCGCGGGCTCGCCGAGTCGGCGGACGGGGCCGGGCCATGATTCAAGTTGGTGGCCGGGCCCCCCAAGTTGGCCCCAACCCTCTCTCGGGAGTGTCACAACTTGGACTCGGAGTCGGTATGACTCGGACATACTACTTAGTAGAGATGCTCAGGCACCCGCTAAAGGAAAGGAAATTCGCTTTATTCAATCACA
>CAIPYC010000099.1 GCA_903869185.1 uncultured cyanobacterium
ACCTCCTCTGGCTTGCAGTAGCGTCCTAGTGGGATCATCTTTAGAATTTCCTCAGCTTTGAGTTTATCAGTCATATCTGTTTCAATAAAGCCTGGTGCAACCGCATTTACTGTGATTCCGCGACTGGCAAATTCTTTAGCTAGGGTTTTAGTCAATCCAATGACTCCCGCTTTAGCTGCACTATAGTTTGCCTGACCAGGATTGCCCATCTGTCCGGCAACTGAGGCAATGTTAATGATTTTTCCACTGCGTTGTTTTAGCATAGTTTTACTGACAGCTTGCGTACAGAGGAATACACCTGTTAAATTGAGATCAATGACAGCCTGCCAATCCTCCAGTTTCATTCTCAATGACAATGTATCTCTTGTAATGCCTGCATTGTTGACCAGAATGTCTATTCGTCCCCATTGTGTAATGGTTTCTTTGACAAGAGACTCTACCTGCTCGGCTTTAGAAACGTCCGCTCTGACGGCTATTGCTTTACCTCCTCCCTGAACGATGGACTGTACCAAGGCTTGAGCCGCCTCCTGAGAACTCGTGTAATTGATGACAACCGAGCATCCTTGTTCAGCAAGAGCTATTACTATTGCTCTACCAATTCCTCTAGATCCTCCCGTTACCAAGGCCACTTGATCTTTCAATCTCTCACTCATGAAATTTTCTCCACAATTAGTAAATATTTATATTAGAGTATTGCGCTGATGATTCCTTTAAAACTTGCACTTAAAAACTTTTTTAGTTATCAAACCAGTTCTATTGATTTTCGGGGACTCCATGTGGCCTGTATAAGTGGCCCCAATGGTTCTGGTAAATCCTCCCTTTTAGAATCCATCACCTGGGCACTTTGGGGAGAAAGTAGAGCAAAAACAAAAGATGATGTAATTCTATCTGGTGCCAATGATGTCCGGGTTGATTTCGAATTTTCTCTTAACGATCAAGCCTATCGGGTAATTCGTACTCATGATAGAAGGGGGAGCGGTTCACTAGAATTTCAAATCATGACTAGCTCTGGCGACTATAAATCAGTAACAGGCAAAGGAATTAAAGATACCCAGAAGCTTATCAATAATGAACTGAGATTAGATTACGATACCTTTATTAACACAGCATATCTGCGCCAGGGCAGGGCAGATGAGTTCATGTTACGCAAGCCCAACGAACGCAAGGATGTACTAGCTACAATTCTCAAGCTAGATGAATATGACGTCTTTGCCGAAAAATCACAAAATCAGTCCAGAATGCTCAAAATAGAAATTTTACAAATTGAAAAAAAGCTCTTGGATATCGAGCAGGAACTGGAATTAGAGTCTACATTAAAAGAGCAAAAAATATTGGTAGAGCAAAAAATAAAACTAGTAAAGGAAAATCACGAAACAACTCAAGCTAAACTACAAGAAATTCAAAATCTCCAGTCAAATCGCCAATTTTGGATTGATCAAATTAAGCAACTAGAAAGCCAAGAAAAAAGTTCCCAAGAAGACCTCAACTATTATAAAAATGAAGTAAATAATTTAAATATACAACTACAAAAAAAAGCAAATATTATTTCTTCACAACAGGAAATAACAAATAATTATCACAAGCTTCAAGCTCTTAAAACAGAAGATGAAGATTTAAAAGCTAAATTTGTTAGCTATCAAACTAGAGAGCAAAAAAGACAAGAACTACAAAATGATATCTCTCTTGAAATTAATCGATTAAATAATCATATTTTCAAACAAAAGACCGAGCTAGAAGCAATTCAAAAGCAAGAAAATGAAATAGAGAGCATCTTAGCCGAAAGTACTGTTATAACCAATGGATATCTTGAATTACGAGAAAATCGTATTGCTTTGCAAAAAATAGATGCAGTCCAGTTACAAATATCTCCTCTAAATACCCAAAAAACAAAAATTGAAAATGAGATAGAGTTACACAGGATTAACCTCTCAGCAGAATTAGATCATCTTAAAAAAAACGCTAATCTCCTTGTTTTAGAGCTGCAAAAGAAAGGAGAAATGCTAGAAGAATTAGAACGCGTAGATCAAAAGTTAGAATCATTAGAAAAAAAGAAAGTATATCTAGAAAGAATAGAGGAAAAAATAAATACGAAAAAACTATTAAAGCAAAAAATAGAACAGACTCAGCAGTCTTTAAAACAAGAACTGGAAATAGCAGGACAAAAACTTGCCCTATTAGACGAGCCAGGAGCCCGTTGTCCTATTTGTCAAAGTTCATTAGAAGAAGATCATCGTAAAATTGTGATCGAGCAAATGAATAGGCAAAGTGAAAATGATCAACAAAATCTTTGGAATTCATACGAGCAAAGTAAGGTTTGTGATAGAGAACTAAATGAATTACAAATTCAAGCTCAACAACTCAAAATAGAGCTTAAAGTCACAGGAGAATTGCAACAGAAACTATCACAACAAGAAATAATCTTAGATTATCTTGCTCAAAAAGAAGTAATGTTAAAGAATGAATTAAATCCTAAAATAATCTCGATTCAAGAACAGTTAAAAAATGAGAATTTTGCTTCCAATTTGAGAAATCAATTGCAGAATATAATAGATCAATTAAGTCATTTTAATTATAATGAGCAGACTCATTCTTTAATTAGAAGCCAAGTGGATAGATTACGTTACTTTGAATCAAAAAAAGAACGTCTTGAAGAGACTATTGCTAAGCAGAATATTATTGAAAAAAACAAGCCTATCATTCTAGCCAATATATATAATTTAGAACAAGAATTGATAGAACTATCAGAGAATTCTAATCTTCATCAAGAAATTGTAAAAATTGAGCAAGCAATAAAATCCCTTAACTATAATCTTAATTATCATCGTTCAATTTCAGAGCAAATTAAACAATTCAGTAATGCCGATTTAAAATATCAACAATTACAAGAATACACACAGGAATTACCACTTATACAACAGGGTATTCGAGAAAAAATTGAATTAATTAAAAATAAAGAAGGAGAACTACAAAATAGATCTAGACAAATCAAGGAACTCAATTATAAAGTTCAGGAAATCCATGACTATAGCGATGAAATTGAACAACTCAAGGTTAAATTAGAATCGATTCAAACAAATATGGATTCTTTAAATCAAGAACAGGGAAGTTTAAATCAGCAAGAGAATAGACTTACTCTTTTAAGCGTAGAAAAGCTTAATAAATCTCAGCAATTGATTCAATTACGTCATCAAAATAGAGTTTATGATGAATTAGCTAAAGCATTCGGGACTAATGGCATTCAATCGATTATGATTGAAAATCTACTTCCTAATTTGGAACAAGAAACTAACAATATACTCTCAAGATTGACTCAAAACCAATTACATGTCTCTTTTATCACACATAAAAATGCCAGTAGCGGCAGTCGCAAAAATCGAGAATCTAAAACCATTGATACATTGGATATTCTCATTGCCGATCACAATAACACAAGACCATATGAAGGATATTCTGGTGGTGAAGCCTTTCGGGTTAATTTTTCGATCAGATTGGCTCTTTCTCGAATTCTGGCACAAAGAGCCGGCACCTCTCTTCAGTTGTTGATTATAGACGAAGGATTCGGTACTCAAGATGCTGAAGGTTGTGAAAGGCTCATAGCAGCAATCAATGCTATTGCCGACAATTTCGCATGCATTCTGGCGGTTACCCATATGCCACAGTTCAAGGAAGCATTCCAACAGAGGATCGATGTGAGAAAAGACAATGAAGGATCACAAGTATATCTGATAGATTAGATAAAGAATAAAAAAATAAAAATTTAGTCACTTTAACCGATAAGATGAATCCAATTAGTATTTGAATTTAAAATTCCCAGTAATTTGGATGAAGATTATAGATTTTTTAGAACTCTACAGTGGTAAATGGTTTTCCCAAAGAACCCACTATAATTTGGCCTCAACAGAGGTAGAGAACAGAAAGGCTGACCTTACTATTGAACTACTCTCACCTGAGGATCCGATGATTGCTGAGATTTGCAAAGATTCTCTTGCAGGATTAAAAACCAGTTGGGATACTTCTGTAGATTGGGCTCAGACCAAAGAACTTGGTTCATCGTTGCTCATTTTTTCTACAAATGGCTGTCTCTTCCTCCAAGATAAACAATCTTTTCTCAAGGGCTCATACTACCTGGAAAACCAGGAAATGTTGATTATAAACCTGCAAAGCGATAATTATGAGATTGAGGAGAGAATCTGGTTTCCTTCATCAAATTTCAGGTTAAGGACATCTGTCGTCAAACAGGAATTCCCACAGACCAGTTTCTATTCTGAAATTCGCAAGCTTTCACCTAAAGAAAGTTAGTGCAGGATATCGGCAAAAGTAGAACTTGTGGTTTTGATAGTGACTACTTGTGGCGGTATCGCATCAGGGGGGTAAATGAACTCAAGATTAACCTCTCTTTTTTCGTTTGGCATGAGATTTAGTTTGACAAGGGGGTCTCCCTGTTGTCCCTGTCTCTGTACTAAATGATAGTAGCGAACTCTTCGTTGTTTATTGTCATCATCGTAGCTCACCTTAATGGTTCCACGAAAAAAAATTGGAGTATTGGTAGATCTGCTAAAAAACAAACGGTCTGAATAATGATCTCTCTTGAGAGGAGTCTGAAAGAGTATCAAAACAGTTTGTTTATCCCGTGTTCTATTGACAAGGGGAAAAGTTAAACTGTAGTTGACAGCATAGTTACCATGGGCGCGATAGGCTGTATCAGAGTACCTGGCTAGCATAGATGCACTTTGGACCTGATTGGTGCCGAAAGTCCCCGTATCTACCGTACTTAATGGGTAGGAGTATGACTGACCGGGAGCTGGAATGGAGAGCAAACCCTCGCTGGAGTTATCAGCAATTCTAGAAATCCAACGAGAACCAAAGGAAATTCCTGCTACTCGTCCATATATGGGATCAATGTGGCTAATCATCTGTGGAGGAGTAGGAGCTGTATCTCTTGGCTGGACAAGATCACCGGTAGTCAGAAGGTAGCGCCATTCATCCAGACTGGGTTGTCGGTAAACTGGTGGTGGTGGGAGAGGAAATGGTACGGTGATCGGATTTAGAGAAAAAGATTTGAGCGGTTCGATTGGTTGATTTACCGGAATATCGGGGAGAGCATACATAGCCAAATCAGCAATATATACCGGACCATCGGTTTCCAAACGCATGAGAGTAGATCTGGCATTACTGGCAGTTAAAGGCAGAATGAACAGCATGCGGTTTTGCCCGGGAGGAATCAATATTGAAGAAGGGAACTGGTGTTGACTGATTCCGCGCAGTATATCACCGACCAAACGAGAACCTGGTCCTGAAAAGAAGCGTCCTAAGGGATCTTCTACATATGAGGGAAGATTAATAAAAGGAGCATCGGGTGAGGTGAGATAACTTACGGCTTGTAAAACACGTAGCCGAATAAAGCGGCTGGTCGGATTATTGACGATGATCCCCTCATAAAGAACTCTTTTATCGCTGCTAGAGCGAGCAATATGATGGGAAAACAAATCAAAGCGTCCCCTGAGAGGATAATCCAGATGAGCTTCTGGGTGCGTTTTTTCACCGTTGGGGAAAGTCGAAACCAAAATCCCTTCAGTCTGTATTACTTCAGGACTATTGCTGTTGAAGACAGGAACATCATTCAGTTTGCCAGGTAGAGGACGAATTTCTTCATTGTCGACTATATACTGTTGCTCTTCCACTGACTGTAGCGTTGAACTGATTTGAGCTACGTAAATTGAGTGTAGAAAGGGCAACATGATATTTTTATTGAATGTATTGGGCGCTCAAAAATGTTAATCACCTTCTGCAAATATAAAGCAAATCTTAACTTAAAAGCAATATTTTCTCTTACTTAACGATTGTTGTGTTGGAGATAAGCCAGTTATCGTGGTCTTTTGTCAAATCGTATTGGAAGACCAGATTATCCTTAGTAATATCATTGTTATTGGTTATATTACCTTGATAATATTTTGATGTCTCCTTGATATGAGCTCTAACCTGCGCCTTTGAAGCTGAAAGTATTTTCACAGAGTCTACTTGGACTTCATGCTCAAACGTAAGATAGTCTCCTTGTGCTTTTAAATCCTTGGCATTTTGTTGCCATCGCTCAAGAATAGGCTGAGCAAGAATCTTGTCTAGTTCGCCAATTCGATGACTTGGACCTAGAGCCTCTGCCTTGATTCTCAACCAGCTACCCAAAATGGTTTTGGCTGATTCTACTGAAAGTTCTTCATTTTCTGGCTCTTGGATAGTTGGCTTGGTTAGATCAATGGCAAGTTGTTCTCCTGCCAAACCGGGAATGGTATTTTCTAGAGCAGGAGTGACAGTAGGATTTTTGTGGAAAGCCCGTATTATAAAATGTAAAGCCAGAAGAAAAACACCAAAACCCAAGCCCATTAATAATAAAGAAGATAAAAGCCTGTTAGGACTGATGACAATTTTTTTTCTTCTCGTACGACGTTGTGCCAATCCAGGTGATGCGTCCAGGGAAAGTGAAATTCTATTGGTTCCAAATGGATCCAATCGGGTAGTGAACTTAGGAACATCATCCTCATCTCTTTGATAGCGAACGGGACTAAGCAGAGCATCCTTGAGGTTGTAGGGAGATTCTTTTGAAAGTTGAGATAAATTGACCTGTGGCGAAGTAATATTGGGCAGAGAAATTGCATCTGTCGATACCTCAACTCTTTGTTCAATATATTTTTGAACTTCTTGGTTATCAAAATAACTATCTAATGAAACCTCATGATCCAGTAGATCCCGAAAATGAGGAGCTATCTCTGACTTAAGCCAATGCTCGGTATACCAACAGAGACCCGGCAACAGATCTCGGTCATTGGCGGAATGCTGTAGCAATATCCCATAAACATCTTGATCTCTGGATTGCCTAATCTGTTCAAGAGCTGATTCAGTTTTACCCAACAGAAGAGAACAGATTGATTTCTCAACGGCAACATCTTGTTTGAGAGATATCCTATCTAGCTTTAGAGCAGCTTGGGCTATGAGTTCTGGTTTTTGTTGACTAAAACCTTGGGCAATCAGGGTATAGACAAGTAAGTAAAGCCCAGCCGAAGACACACCACGATCTTCATTACTAAAAATTCTGTTCTGCTCTTGAGTACTCAAAAGTGGCCTGAGTTGCTGTATGAAACCAAGAAAGGAGGTTAAATCAAGACCAGTACCATCAGCTCCTTGTCCTTCCAATCCTTCTCTTAATTCCAGTATTTTCTGTAACAGGGAGATTCCTCTTTCTCTTTCTTCCTGTGAGGGCTCAGGCTCCTGGTTAAAAATTTTGAGGATTCGATAAGGGGCTAGCTTGGCCAGTTCGTTTTCAATTTCCTTCTGCATAGCTGGTAGACTTTGACGATCCCTGAGGAGATCTAATGCCTTTTGTCCATGCATTGAAGCCAGTTCATAGTTTTGCTGTTGCCATTGTTCGCGGGAGAGTTCTAATTGCGCCAAGGCAACACTTGTGCATACATCATTGTGTTGATCGTTGCCATCGCCCTGAAAAAAATCTTCTCCTAATTGGATTAGTTGTATGTATTCACCTGATTCCTGCAATATTATTAGGGCACCGATTAGATCTTCATCAGGAATCTCTATACAGGGAAGACTTCTGAGAATATTACCCTGTTCAGTAGAATCTTGATCATTGAGAAATGAGAAAAACTGACGGTCATATTCACTTCGCTTTAACGGATCTTTTAGACAATCATAAACCTGATCCAGGATTTTCAGACGAGCAAAAGCTGCTTGCTCGCTGTATTCTCGACGAGGAAGCTGCTTACTTTTATCTTGATAAGCTTGGGCAATTTGTTCAGGAGTAACCTGGATGGGTACACCTAAAATTCTGTAATAATCAAGCGAAATACGCACAATAGTCTGGGTTTGCGAAAGCCACAAATTTTACAAAAGAGTTCCTTAAAGATACTTAGCCTGATTTTAGCCGATCTCTGGCGAATTGCAACAATTTTTTGTATTTTCTAAAGATTATCTATATCTAATAGCTTGTTTGATATATTTGGCGAATGTAGTTGCTCAAACTCTCTTTGAGAGTTAATATTGAAACAATTTATGTCTATCTATGCTACATTTAAATCTGGCAAGATCAAAGGCGAGCGTCTAACCCATTAAAGATATTATGTTTTCTGAAAGAACTTTACCTGAATTTAATACATCTGCAATAACACTTACAAAAGAAGAAGCACTCATTCTCTATGAAGATATGATTCTTGGTCGCCTATTTGAGGATAAGTGTGCTGAAATGTATTATCGGGGAAAGATGTTTGGCTTTGTTCATCTATACAATGGGCAAGAAGCTGTATCTAGCGGTGTTATAAAGGCTCTGCGACCTCAAGGAGACTATGTTTGCAGTACCTATCGTGATCACGTACATGCCCTAAGTGCCGGTGTCCCAGCCAATCAAGTCATGGCTGAACTCTTTGGTAAGGAAACAGGTTGCAGTAAAGGACGTGGTGGATCAATGCACATGTTCTCAGCTGAGCATGGATTATTGGGTGGTTATGCTTTTGTAGCCGAAGGAATTCCAGTAGCTACCGGTGCAGCTTTTGCCAGCAAGTATCGTCGTGAGGCAATGGGCAATGTTGATTCTGATGGAGTGACAGCTTGTTTTTTTGGTGACGGCGCCAGCAATAATGGCCAGTTCTTTGAATGTCTCAACATGGCTGCTCTTTGGAAGCTTCCTATTATCTACGTAGTTGAGAACAATAAATGGGCAATCGGAATGTCCCATTACAGAGCCACTTCCCAACCTGAAATTTATAAAAAAGCCAGTGTTTTTAACATGGAAGGAGTAGAGGTCGATGGTATGGATGTTGTGGCTGTCAACGCCGTGGCCAAAGAAGCAGTCGCTAGAGCTAGGGCTGGAGAGGGCCCTACATTGATAGAGGCACTGACTTATCGTTTCAGAGGGCATTCTTTAGCTGATCCTGATGAGATGAGAGCAGCACCAGAGAAAGAATTTTGGGGCAAAAGAGATCCTATTAAGAAATTTAGCTCTTATATACTGGATAAAGAGCTGGCAGGTGCCGATGAATTAGCTGATATTGAACAGAAGGTACAAAAGCTGATCAATGAGGCTGTTGAATTTGCGCAAGATAGCCCAGAGCCCGATCCCAAAGATTTATACCGCTATATCTTTGCCCAAGATTGACAGAGACGACATTCGGTAACAAAGAGCCATCGGGATTAGAGGATCGCCTAGCTGCAATAGAGGAGCGTTTAAATAGGCTTGAGGGCAAGTAAATTCTCTGGTTAGTTGGATTTTAAATATAGCCCAAACTGCTGATATGCAGTTATTTGGAATGAGACATAAGTTAACATCTATTTAGATATAGCAGTCGACAGACGGATTAAGACGTAACATAGTGGAAAAGTAGCAAACGAGAGTGGTAGTCTTAATGGCAAAACCCTACAGTTACGATCTGCGAGAAAAAGTCATTAACGCAGTTGAATTGGATGGACTCAAAAA
>CAIPYC010000100.1 GCA_903869185.1 uncultured cyanobacterium
AACCCTTTTCCTGTAATCTTTGCAACTCTTTTCTACATTTTTTGTCCCGTACCGAGATAGCGGAGATAAAGGTTTCCATTATTGCGTAATTTGGTTGTTGGTTTTGTGTTGGGAGTTTCATTAATTGATCCCCTATGATCTTTACATTGAAACTTGAGCCACCCCAAGAAAATGTGCTGAAAGATTTTGTCATTATTGCAATAAAAAACTGAGCATTTAATTTATTAAGTTTATTATTTTTTGATTTAACAATTTTTATTTTATCACCAGTAAAATATGATTTTTCTTGATAAAACATTGTTGCGGTGTCTTGACCGAAAGAAATTGTATTGCCATCATTTAAAAATTGTTCATCTTCATTTATATAGCCACGAACACCATTATTTAAGCTTGATCTCACTACATAAGGCTTGCCAATTTCTGAAATAATTACTTTATTTGCATCAAATCGTTTCTCACAGGAATTTATCTCGAATAGTTCCCCAATTCTAAATTCACTAAATTCAATTATGCCATTCTCAAAATCTTCTAAAACCTATTGTTCTTCATCAGTCAAAGTATAGTCTTTTAGCCCTGTAGCCAATAAATATGCTTCAACTCTGCTAATACGCTCCGCTTCCAGATCCGCTATAAAGCTTTCCATGAATTCAAAATCTATTTTGCCGTTTCTGATGGGAAGCGAAACTTTGTCTTTTTGGATTTTTTTATTACTTATACTATCGCCCCAAGAATATTTGTGTCCCAAACTTCTATTAATACAAGCTGCGAAAAACAATTTGACAAACTTTGTTTTTTTATTATTTTTTAGATACAAAACCAAGTTATGACTATCATTAGAATAAAAATCTTTTTCTTGGTACGAAACAATAAAAGTTTTTCCGCCAATAAAAATGCAATCTCCTTTCTCTAAATATCTTTCGTCAAAAGAAATATATGAACTTACGGCATTGTTTTCTGCACTTGCGCATAAATAAGGCGTTTTTCCGCTATTTTCAATGATATCTCTTGATAAAATATTTCTTGTGTTTTTTACATCAAAAATATCAATAATATTAAACTCGCCCCACTCAACGCTTTGCAATTTTTCGTTAAGTGGGGCATTTATTTTCCCAAGCTTTCGTCCTCTACACTTTGTTGTTTTAAGATATTAGAAACTTCCCAAGCTAAATAATCACTCACTGTTTTCTTGAAATCTTTTAAAGTAGGTTTAGTCTCTATGGGTGCTGATTGATTCCAGTCACTACCATTTTCTGGGTCAATCGTACCTTCATAATACTCTCTATCACTAAAAATACTGAGCTTACTTTTACCAAAACGAACCAAGTTGATCAATTCTTCATATCGTTCCTTAGCTTGATTAGTATCTCTTAGGTTATTACTTGACTTTTTGCGATTGCTTCTTGTATAGCCATCATCTGAAAAATCGATAAACTTCACCATTTCATCTTTATGGTGTGCTTCATTTATTTTGAAGACATATATATTGGTTTGCACGCTAGATTTTCCAATAAAAATATCTATTGGCATTTTAATACTTGCCAAAAGAGTATGTTTTTCTAATATGTTCTTGTTGTATTCTTTGGCTCTACCTGAACCAGCAGAATTTTGAATAATAATAGCAGCATAACCTTTGTTCATCATCCCAAGGGCTTTTTCCACAAAGTTCATCCCATTACCATTCGCAGAGTATGGAGGATTAAGTATAAAAGCATCAGCAGGGAACTTGCTATCTGTTTCTCCAAAACTGTAGTTTCCATCAAAATCTTTTATGGAGTCTTTGTTTAAAATATTGGAGCTTCCGTCGCCCATCAAAATCATATTTAGAGTTGCTAACATATACACACTTGAAAGCAATTCTAATCCAAGCAATTGCTCGGCTTTTATTTTGATTTCTTTTTGAATAATTTCTTGAGGCGAAGTAATATTATTTTTCGCATCATTGAGCATCTCATTCATAGCCGCAACTAACAATCCAGCCGATCCTGTGGCAAAATCCCATACATAAGAATCTTTGTTTACTCGTGCCAGTTTTACCAAAAGAGTAGCGATATAAGATGGGGTAAGCACTACATCGTTTAGTTTGTCTTGCGAAAAACCAAGCCAACCATACATTTCATTAAAAAGTTTCCCTGTAAAATCAGTAGTTAGACCTATTTTGTAATATATTCCTAGATCGTCTACAATTTTGGTAAAAACTCTTTTGAGTTGACTTTCACCCTTCTCAACTTTATTAATATTTTCAGTGGTGAGTGTGTTTTCTAGTGTTCTTACAATTAAATTTCTCTTTTCTGTGGGAATCTCTTTTTCCCCTAAAAAAGCTTTAATTTTTCTTACTATGATCTCACCATCAGTATTGCCATTTTCGGTAGAAGACTTTAAATCAGATTTTTTAAGAGAAGAAACTTTATTCGGTATTCCAAGTGTTGCAATAATTGAAGCTGCAACGAGATATACACGATCATTTTCTCCCAAACCTTTC
The DNA here is from genome assembly GCA_903869185.1 of uncultured cyanobacterium. Classification (GTDB taxonomy): domain Bacteria; phylum Cyanobacteriota; class Cyanobacteriia; order Cyanobacteriales; family Microcystaceae; genus CAISPN01. The sequence goes on from CAIPYC010000100.1 coordinate 2,480, forward strand.
TCGTTTTGATAAATATCGTTATTGAGCTTTATTAAGCTGGCATCAATCTCTTTTTCTCGCCGCTCTTTTATTGTGTTGATTTCTTCCTGTGATAGATCTAAAGCTTTTACTTTCTCAATAAACGCATCAAAATTCCCAGACGCTAAAAAAGAAAAATCGGAGAATTTTCCAACTATTTGTCCGACACCAAAATTGCTTTTAGAAACATAATATACACCTATTTTATGTTGAATTTTCTCAGCTTCATCTCTGTATCCCGTCATACCAATAGCTATTATCTCGGTATAGCTTGTATGATGTAAAACAGCATTTGCATAATGTACTGCACCGTTTACAGCAAAAGAATTTATGTTTTTAAAATGTGGCTCATTTTTATTGGTTCTATTCTCAACTTGTTTGTTAGTATCAAGTTTTACAAGGCTATCTTTATAGCCGTTGTACTCAATAAGAATAGGATAAAAATTCAAATTTTTGTCTTGCAAAAGTAATTTTGCATCTGGACGATTTGCTCCTGCTCCTCCATTTTTTGTAAAGTAATCAGACAGAGCTTTGTCTGTTTCAGTATTTAAAGATTCTTGCTCTAATTTATAATCTAAATTACAAGATTTAAGCCAACCATTAGCTAGATCTGCAATATTTGGTTCTATTGATTGTGCTATTTTTTTTCTAATTTTTGCTACTTTCCCGTCTTCTTTGTCTATCATTAATATTTGACCAGTAATTTCAATAGATTGCATCTGATGTTGAATTGTTTGAACAAGCAAACACTATTTCTATCATATGTAAAATGGTGAGCTGTATGTGCTAATTTTATACTTACCGTCTTAGCTATCTCAGGTAATGATTTTCTTTTTATTGGTGATATAGCAGTCGACAGACGGATTAAGACGTAACATAGTGGAAAAGTAGCAAACGAGAGTGGTAGTCTTAATGGCAAAACCCTACAGTTACGATCTGCGAGAAAAAGTCATTAACGCAGTTGAATTGGATGGACTCAAAAA
>CAIPYC010000101.1 GCA_903869185.1 uncultured cyanobacterium
ACGGCTTCGGCAAAGTTGGCAAAAAGCAGAGTGAGAAATAAAATCAGGGTGATCAATCCGTTCAACAGTCTTTGTTGATTGGGATCAGCCTGAACATTGCCAAATATATTGGGATCAAGACTCATCAAAAAAGTGATGATAGTTCCTACCCAAACGATGAACATCACAGGATTTTTAAGCTGATGTTTTGGATTGAGCTTGAGGAAAGACTCTTTAACAGCCCTTTGATAGAGTCCGCTCATGTCCACTTTGGGACGTTTTTTAGAGATGCTAGAAGCAGAAGACATAAATTATAGATAAGTTTGAAAAGCTTCGGCGATTGGACCCAAAGCCAGAATAGGGAAGAAGGTCAACGCGCCCATCACCAGAATCACTCCGGCAGTAATGGCGGTAAAAAGCCAAGTATCACTGCGCAGGGTTCCGGTATTCATGGGAACCGGTTGTTTACGCGAGATACCATCTGCTAGGAAGATCAAGGAAACAATCGGCACATAGCGCCCCACCAGGAGACTAAAGCTACAGCTGAGATTGAACCATAGGGCAGAAGGACTCGGTTGGGAATTTCCCAATCCAGCAAGGCCAGAACCGTTGTTAGCTGCTGCCGAGGTATATTCATACAGAACTTGACTAAGACCATGAAAGCCTGGATTACTGATGCCGTTAAAGAAACCTTGGGCTGTGATATTGGCCGCTGCAGATGGAAAGCTCAAGGCAATCGCACCTGGAATCAATATGGCAATTGGATGAACTAGAAGTATTAAAAAACTAGAGAGAACTACTTCGTTTTTTTCAATTTTTCGGCCCAGAAATTCGGGAGTACGTCCGACCATCAGACCAGTTACAAAGACTGCCAGGATAACATAGGCATAGAGATAGGCTGTACCTGTTCCCTGACCTCCCCAAACGATCTGGAGGAACATATTAGAAAGCATGACAAAAAGAACCCTTGGCATATACGAGTCATGCATTGCATTGACTGCCCCTGTCATAGTAGCTGTTGTCAGTGTGGAAAATAGAGCTGACTGGGCCGGGCCAAGCCGGATCTCTTTACCTTCTAGATTGGGATATTGACCGCCCAGGAGATGGTTGACCAGAGGATTGCCGCTATATTCAGCGTTATAGTTAATACAAACAAAACCTACAGTGATTGCCAGAACCATGGCATAGAGTAACCAAGCTTGTTTGAAGTTATTGGCCATTACTCCATAGGTGTAGATAAAGGCAGTAGGAATGGCAGTCATCGCTACTGTCGCGATCAAATTGGCAAAAGGATTGGGATTTTCAAAAGGGTGGGCAGAATTGACTCCAAAAAAGCCACCACCGTTTTCTCCAAATTGTTTAATGATTTCAAAATGGGCTACTGGTCCGCGTGCGATAGCCTGAGAAAGTGCAGGATTTTCTAGAGTTGGCACTATGACAAGGCCACCTAAGGTCTCCGGTACACCGGTAGCCATCAAAAGGATACCCCCAACAATGGAGATGGGCAAGAGAATACGAGTGATTGACCTGATCAAATCTACATAGAAATTGCCGATTGCCCTACCGGTCAAACCTCGAATGAAAGCAATGCCAACAGCTAAACCAGTAGCGGCTGAGACAAAAAAGAGCAAACCAAGACCGCCAAATTGGGCGAAATAGCTATACGTACTTTCGCCACTGTAATGCTGCTGATCGGTATTGGTAATAAAAGAGATCAAGGTATGCAGATTGGTATCCCAAGTAGGGGAATTCAATCTAGTGGGATTAAAAGGCAAATGAGCTTGATTAAAAAATATCAAACCAACCAGCAGACAAAAAGCCAGATTGCTAAACACAATAGCTCTGATATATTGCCAACTGGTCATATCTACTTTAGGATTAATGCCACTGAGAGAATAGATCAAGCGCTCAAGCGGGATAAATATAGAATCTAGAAACGTTCTTTGGCCTAGATAGATTCTGGCCATATAGTTTCCTAGTAAAGGAGTGAGGGCAACTATAATTAATAGAGTCAGCCCAATTTGAATCCATCCTTGCAACATAGTTTGATTGTGGACTCCAGGATTTCAATTTACAATTTTCTCCATCATACTGATCAACTTGTCCAAGAAAACCCCTAGTATGTTAGATTGGTTTGCTTTGATGCTCGGTAATAGTCGCGCTCACTATGCCCATTTTCAAGGTAGAGATATACTGCAAACATGGGATAGACAACATGAACGACCCGAACAAGTCCTCTTGAAAATCGGACAAGCTCCCCTGGTGATTGCTTCAGTTGTACCTCAACAGAGCCGGCTCTGGCAGAGTCATCCCAATTGCCAAATAATTGAGCTAAAAGATGTAAAGTTAAAAAACAGTTATCCGGGTCTAGGCGTTGACCGCGCTCTGGCTCTTCTAGGAGTGATTGCCCATTACGGACCTCCAGCAATGGTGATCGATGCTGGAACTGCTTTGACCATCAGCGGAGTCGATGCCTCTGGTGAATTTGTCGGCGGAGCGATCCTGCCTGGCCTTGGTCTGCAGCTTAAATCACTTTACAATTCCACTGGCGCTCTACCTCTGGTAAAGATCCCACAAATACTGCCTGCATATTGGGCTAACAGCACCAGCGAAGCAATCCAAAGTGGGATCATCCATTTTGTTATAGCAGGAATTAAGGATTTTATAGAACAATGGCAATCTAGGTTTGGCCAAAGCCATATTGTCTTTACCGGAGGCGATGGCGAATATCTTTACAATCATTTCAGGAAAGAAAAATTAAACCTGAAATACGATCCCAATCTAGTATTTATGGGAATCCGGGAGTTGACTCTTGGTTCTGAGAGAAGATCTCAGCCAGATAGAACCTGAAACAATTGAGGGTAAAATCACAAAAACGGCTCCCATCAGCAAGGGATGTTCTCTGGCCCAGCCCGAAGATAGCATTACTAAAAGGATCAATCCACAATAGATTGCCCCGCCGATAGGGATTGCCAATAAAAAAAAGCCTAGTTTTTGGTTTTCATCCATGAAATCTCTGGAGAAAGGCCCGGAGTTCACGCCTATCACAAGCATCCCTTATTGCTGCTACCTTCCGATCCTGACAAGGTTTGGGCGTTGCAATCGCATGAGTCCGGGTTTATAAATAATAGCATAGATTAACAGATAATCATCTCTGTCCCAACTTAAGTCTATTTTCGGCTAATATATTTCTCTGGCCGTAACTAATCAATTTGGCTATTGAGGCCAAGCGGCTCTGCCAAGCAGATACCTGATAACTGGAAATGCTCTTCTGGTGTTCTAGCCAAATCATAAAATTACTATTGAAATCAACCAATTGATCCTGAGATTGCCTGACTTTCTCGTTTGTAGGGACTCCAGCTAAGCTCTCTAGCAAAGAAGAAATTCTCCTGGATTGGCTCTGCCATGCACGCAGATCTTCTGTATTTATTTTAATTAGATTGTTATCTATTAGTAAATCCCATTCACTTTGCATGGCTTGATAGCGTTTGTAGGCTGATTGGAAAGGATAACGATAGGGTATAGGCTCTGATTTATTTTCCAGCGCTGATCCCTGCGTGCGGTTGAGAATCTCCTGTAGACTGGTATTACTATTGAATCCTTCAACAGCAAAAAGAACATAGCCGAGTGAAGGCAGATTGCGCATTAACTGAAACTGATCAACCATCACCGGATCTGGAACCTTTAGAATACGCAAGCCTGGCACAATAAGGGCTGAACCGGCCGAAATATTGTTTAGAATGGGCTGGGTTTTTTCCTGAAGAGAATCAGTATCCATCGCATAGGTCATCACAGCGAACAGATCAATCCAGTTGCTACTACCCCAGCGCTCCCAGTTCTGCTGAATTTTGTGCAAGCGTTCGGTTCGCTCATAGGGAAAAACCGCGGCGGAAACCACCAAATCTGGCCTTTTATCCTTGAGCTGATTTGAAGCTGTTTCTACAAAGCTATCTATCAGTCCAATCTTAAAACTTAGCCAGCGTTTCCAGAGCGGACTTTTGGGAGTTAATTTCAGAGGATCCACCCCTGTCATATTTTTGAACTCCCAGCGAGAAGATTTACCATAACCAAAGGTCTTGGCTGGATCTTTTGATTGAAAGGGATAACGTATATAGTCTAATTGGATGCCGTCGACATCATAGTTGGTGGCAATTTCATTCAAGAGCGATAGTATATACTTTCGAGCTTGCGGGTTGCCCGGATCAAAAAAAGCCTTTTTATTGAGGCTGCTATGGTCAAAAATTTCCCCCCTTCTGCTGAGGTTAGCCCAATCCTTATGATGGGAGAGCACCGGTCCTAGATAATTTTTAGGCTGATTTAAAATAGCATTGTGTCCCTGATTGGCCCCGGCAAAGATCCACACCCAGGCGTGTAATTCCATATTGCGCTGATGAGCGAGGTTAATCGCCACAGCCAAGCGATCCCAGCCTCTAGTAAGTGGGTTTTGTTCTGGAGCGATGTGACTTGGATAAATTGGATAGGAAGCGTTGAGGGTTTCTAGAAATACAGTATTAATGCCGGATGCGGCCAGGCGATCAAATATTGCAGCTAGATCGCTTTGGGTTCTGGCATTTACAAGAGTACCACGATCTAGCCAAATTGCCCTAATCTCAGATTGGTTGTATCTGGTATCTGTGGGGTAATTGTCCCAAAGCTCTCTTCTGGCCTGTAGGTAAACCTCTCTGGCTCTCTTATAATCTCTTTCCCGGACGAGTTGGTTAAATTGTGCCAGTTGGCTTTTGGATTGAGAGATAGCCTGCTCGGTAGCGGATTGATTTTTAGAAGGATTTTTGGCTTTCGAGGCTATAAGAGTGCTCTCAACTCGAGCTATCAAATTCTGCAATGCTTCGCGCATATTCTCGATCCCGGTGTCACTTCCTACTAAATTTGAGCTTCTAACACTGCGAGCTATGTATACGTGAGCTTTTGGAAAGTTCGGTTTCAAAGCAATGGCAGGTGAATTGAGCAGAATTGACGGCATAAACATACAGCTGCCAACAAGCAAAATCTTTTTAAGTGAACTCAAGAGCATAGCAACATCCGTGATCAATCTCTAAGACAATCTATCACCTAGAGGGCGGCAATCTTATAGTTTTGTCAAGATTTTGATTTATAAAATTTTGCATAAGCCATATTTGGGACTAAAATTGACCCAAGAGAGAAATAGAATTTCTTATGATGTTAGCTGATATTCCCGCAAATCCAATATTTCCAGAACTAGTTAGCAATGCCAGTATTTTGCTGGTTGAAGATGAGGAAATCATTCGGGAGATGATCACTATTGCCCTGCAAAGAGAGGGTTATCGGGTCACATCTGTTGCCAGCGGCGATGAAGCAGTTGAAATCCTGCAATCTATAGGAGCGCGCAAAACAGAACCCACTTTCGATTTGGTCATTCTAGATCTCATGCTCCCTCAAGTAGGGGGACTGGATATCTGCAGATTATTGCGCTATCAAAATAACTTTGTTCCTGTGCTTATTACCAGCGCCAAGGTCACTGAATCTGATCGGGTGATCGGACTAGATGCCGGGGCTGATGATTATTTGACCAAGCCATTTAGTACCAAAGAGCTTCTGGCACGCACCCGGGCCCTGCTCCGCCGTCAAACATTTCAATTTTTCAATAAATCCTCGATCTATCGTTTTAAAGAGATCACCCTGCTTTCCAATGAACGCAAGGCCTATCTTGAGGGCAAGGAGCTCAACCTCTCCCCCAAAGAGTTCCGCATCCTGGAATTGTTTATAACATCGCCCCGAAGGGTCTGGTCTAGAGAGCAGCTCATTGAACAGGTTTGGGGAGTAGATTTTCTTGGTGATACCAAAACCGTGGATGTACATATTCGCTGGTTGAGAGAAAAACTGGAAGTAGATCCCAGTCAGCCCAAATATATCAACACAGTGCGAGGTTTTGGCTATCGTATCGGTTAATTCTAACTCCTTGTTTTTTTTACTCCTTGGCGGCGCTATTGTTGGGCTAATTAGTTACTGGGGGCAAAGAGAAGTCAATTTCCAACTCACAAATATTCTAGATTCCCTCAAAGATCGCAGTGGTCCCAGGGCAGAGCTCTCGGTTGCCTCTCTAGTTCGCAGGGAGATATTACGGCTCCAGCAAGAAAAGCAAGCTCTCTTGCAAGATTCCCAAAGATGGCAATATTTACTTTTGAGAGCGCCCTTAGGTTATTTACAAGTAGATAAAGAGAATCAATTGATTTGGTGCAATGAACAGGCCAGGCAAATACTCTCTATTGATCGCTGGCAAAAAGGACAAGTGAGATTACTTTTGGAGTTGGTTCGCTCTTGGGAATTAGATCAACTCATCGAGAAAACCAGAAATACTGGAGAATCCCTCAATTGTCAATGGGTTTTCTATCCAGCCTACTACCCCACTTCTAACCAAAGCATCACACTAGAAGCCACATCCTATTGTCTGGAAAATGCCAATGTGGGAGTATTTTTAACCAACCAAGAAGCTCT
>CAIPYC010000102.1 GCA_903869185.1 uncultured cyanobacterium
CCTAATTCCAATTTATTACGTGGATTCAACTACTTCATCGGTACAATGAATCAATTTAAAACCTTTTATTCTTCTGGGTGATGAGCAATTATTTCCTACTCACTTATTTTGGAAAGTGACAGCAGAGGAATATAGTCTGAGCAATCATTTTAAATTAAAGCCGAAAATCAGGACGCATTGCAGTCAAGATTATTAACCATCTCGGCGATGAGGTGATGAGGGTTTTTAATATCTAGTTAATTGTGAATCCACCAACCGGTTAGGAATCAGGCGAGCGTAATCTTCATCTAATAATCTTGATAGATATGCCCGGGATTTCTGCCCAGCTTTTATCTCCAGTGACTGCCACTGCATTTCGTATTTTCGCCAATGCTAAACAAGCACGGTCAGCCAATGACAATCCAAGTGGTTTAGTTATTGTCCATAATTCTGCTGTTGTCTCAGCCTGTTCAAAAGTAAAATCAACTATTTCCACACCTAATAGCTGCAATCCAGTGACCACTTGATCTGTAGGAATTTTTCTTTGTCTTGCTTTCTGAATAACCTCAGATAGATTTATTGTAGAAATTGCGGACTCTAACAAAAGAAGATCTACAATTTCCGAACCTCTCTCATTGTGTAAAGAAGCCAGTAATGCTGAGGCATCTAAAATATACTTACTCAATTTCAGCCTCATTACGACGTTCGAGAATCAGCTCATCAACCATACTGATTTCAGATGGAATTTGCGCAAAAAGCTTCTTGAGCCGATTCAAAACCGCTGTACGGGTTTCTAAAATCAAGCATTCACCTTCAACCCTTGCTACTAATTCAGTTCCCACCTCTATCCCTAGCTGCTTACGAAGGTCTGAAGGAATTACCATTCTTCCTTGTTCACCGACACGTAATTTCATATCTGCTATTGTTTTTATGAAGTGTCATAATATTTATATTGTGCCACCTAAATAAATCGTTGGCAAAACTTAACGTTATGCTGTTAGTTTAAAGCACCCAAATAATATGGTACAATCAACAGCCAAACTAAATACACATTCTCTTGAAGTACCCGATACACTCAAGTTACAAGTTACTCCTGAGCAATTTGAACAATTGGCCATTGTAAACCGAGAGCTTCGACTAGAGAGGACTTCAACAGGAGAATTAATTGTGAATCCACCAACCGGTTGGGAATCAGGCGAGCGTAATCTTTATCTTTCTACTCAACTTGGAATGTGGTGTATAGAAAATGAAAAGTTAGGCAAGGGTTTTGATTCTTCTACTGCCTTCACCTTACCTAATGGAGCAATCCGCTCTCTTGATACTTCTTGGATTTCTCGCAAGCTCTGGGATTCTCTATCAGCTTCACAAAAAAAGGGTTTTGCCCAGGTTACACCAGAATTTGTAGTCGAGTTGCGTTCTCCCTCAGATAGTCTAGATACTCTCAGAGAGAAGATGAGAGAGTATATTGATAATGGTTCTCTATTGGGTTGGTTGATTAATCCTCAAGATAACCAAGTCGAAATATATAGAACAGGGCAAGCAGTAAAAATCCTAGAAAATCCTACTCAACTATCAGGTGAGGATGTCCTACCTGGTTTCTCTCTGAATTTAGAAAAAATAATGGGGTAATCTGAGCAATCATTTTAAATTATGGAATTTCGTATTGCCGATACTTTCACCGATAGCCTAGCCAAGCTAACCAACCAAGAACAAAAAGCAGTGAAAACCGCCGCCTTTGATCTACAAATCAATCCCACAAGTTCAGGAATACGTTTTCATAAGCTTGAACGTATCAAAGATCCCAACTTTTGGTCAGTCAGCGCTAATTTAGATATTCGTCTCATTATTCATAAAACCGACAATAGTATATTGCTCTGTTACGTTGATCATCATAACGACGCATATAATTGGGCTGCTCGTCGTAAATTAGTACGCCATCCCAATACAGGTGCTGCGCAGTTAGTAGAAGTTAGAGAAACAATAGAAGAAATCAAGATCCAGTCAATAGTTCAAAAAACAGCAGAAAAACAGAAACCCTTACTTTTTGCTAATTTATCCCAAGCCGAACTTTTAAACTATGGCGTTCCTCCAGAATGGTTAGAAGATGTCCAAAAAGCCACTGAAGAAACTCTATTTAATATTATTGAACATTTACCACAAGAAGCAGCAGAAGCACTCTTGGAAATTGCTACAGGTGGTAAACCACAAAAGCCCACCTTATTATCTATAGATAGTAATCCGTTTGATCACCCTGATGCTCAGCGTCGTTTCCGAGTTATGGGCAACATCACTGAGCTAGAAAGAGCATTAGAATATCCTTGGGAAAAGTGGACAGTCTTTCTACATCCTAGTCAACGAAAAATAGTTGAGAAAGACTACAGTGGTCCTGCGAGAATATCAGGTTCTGCTGGAACAGGAAAGACCATTGTCGGACTTCATCGCGCAGTTTATCTAGCAAAAAAACATCCTCAATCTAGAATTTTATTAACAACCTTTTCTGTAGCCTTGGCCAATTCCTTAAAAATCAAATTAGAAAGACTAATAGGAAATGAAACTGAGATATTAGAAAGAATCAAAGTTGCTGGAATACAGAACATTGCTCTTGAAATATATACCAAAGCTTTTGGTAAACCCAACATAGTTGAAGAGAATCAATTAAAATCCTTTCTTTTGGACTTAGCCGCTAAAAACCCTGATTTGCGTACTACAAAATCATTCCTGTTAAGAGAATGGAGTGAAGTTGTAGATGCTTGGCAGCTCAATACCTGGCAAGATTATAAAGATGTTCTTCGTTTAGGCAGAAAAACCCGTATAGGCAGTAAACAAAGAGAACTGTTATGGGAAATCTTTCAAAATACCCATAATTGGCTTGAGCAGAAACAGCAAATCACATGGTCTAGTCTCTTTTATCAAGCTAAAGATCATCTAGTTGAACAAGGTATTTATCCATATGATTTTGCCGTAATAGATGAAGCCCAGGATATCGGGATTCCCGAATTAACTTTTCTCGCCTCAGTCTGTCAAAAACATCCCGACAGTCTTTTTTTTACAGGAGACTTGGGACAACGTATTTTCCAGCAACCATTTTCTTGGAAGAGCTTGGGAGTTGACATCCGAGGAAGATCCCAGACATTAACTATCAATTACCGAACCTCGCATCAAATTCGTCAACAGGCAGATCGCTTATTACCTAACTCTATTACTGATGTAGATGGCAACCTGGAGCAAAGACGAGGTACAGTTTCAGTATTTAATGGTTCCCCGCCGGTTATCGAGATTTATGAAAATCAACAAGCCGAAATTCAGGCAGTAAAAAAATGGATTGAGCATTGGCTAAAATCTGGTCTCCAACCGGATGAAATTGGTATTTTTGTAAGAGATAAATCTCAAATAGAGCGAGCAGTTGAAACCGTCAACCACATAGGCTTAACCTCGGTTGAATTGGATAACCTAGTAGAACCCTGTAGAGGATCTATTGCAATTAGTACAATGCATCTAGCTAAAGGATTGGAATTTCGCGCTGTTGCAGTCATAGCCTGTGATGATGAAGTCATCCCACAGCAAGAGAGAATTGAAAGCATCTCGGATGAATCTGACCTCGAAGAAGTCTATACTACCGAAAGACATCTTCTCTATGTAGCCTGTACAAGAGCCCGGGATTACCTGTTGGTAACAGGAGTAAAGCCATCTTCGGAATTCTTGGATGATTTAAGAAGGAATTAACCCTGGGCATTGATATCATCCCATCAGAATCACTCGGTCGATAACATGAATTACTCCATTGTCCGCTTCAATATCAGCAGCAATGACTGTAGCATTTTTAACCTCAAACTCCTCCCCACAATTTATCCTAATTGGAGAGCCTTCTAGAGAAATTACTGAATTAACTTTTTCTAAATCAGCCTTCATTAATTTTCCTGATACTACGTGAAAAGTGAGAATGCGAGCTAGTTGTGGTGTATTTTGTACTAAGGTTTTAATGGTTCCAGGCGGCAGCGCAGCAAAAGCATCGTCTGTAGGGGCGAATACGGTAAAAGGCCCTGGGCTCTTTAACGCTTCAACCAAGTTAGCTGCTTTAACTGCTGCAACAAGTGTCTTAAATCCATCCGCGCTTACTGCTATATCGACAATATCAGCCATTTTTCCTCCTTGTAAATTTAAAAGAGCTAACGATAATCAGGATTTTGGATATCCTTTAATCTTGCTTCAGGTCGTAAAAAACGATCCATTTGGGCTTCAAAGAATTCACGATTGGCCATGAGATGTTTAGGATTAGGATCATCTAGTGGATACAACAAGGCAGTTCTAAGGGCTTGAATCACTGCTGAGGTAACATTGTACATAGAGCGTTGAAAGGTAATCCCCAGCTGAATTAAGACATCATCTTGACCTCGACAGTGCTTGTCATAATATTGAATGAGATAATCAGGCAAGAAATGATACATATCATCCATCAAGAGGGTCGGGGGGATACCTGCAGTCCCGACAGGAAAAACATCAGCATATAAAATGCCATAGTGAAAGTCTTTTTGTTGATCCGGTACCTGTTTGGCCTGGGCATTGTATGACTTGGTACCACGAAAAGGAGCAGTTCGATAAAATACAGCTTCTACATAGGGTAGCGCAGCTTCATACAGCCAAGTAAAACCTTTGGATTTGGGTATGATTTCATATTGTTGACCCCGAATATATACATGATGATAGATAGGACGACCAGCGATTGCAAAAATTCCATTAACGAGAAAATTCATAGCATCTGGTACTCCTTTAAATCCTCCCTCATCATAGATATCTGACATTTCAAAAAAGACCGGAGCCATTACTTCCCAAAATAGTCCCAAGTTGGAATAATAGGACATCATGCGGACTTGTTCTAAGAACATATCAGGAAAAAGATGATAGAGTCCCAACATGGCCGGATTACCTTGAAAATAGGCTTTGATTGCCAGATCCGCATTGACTCGATATTCATCAGTATCAAGATAAGCATCAAACTTACCCCAGCCCATATCACGACCATGCCATAACATCGATTGCATACAGGCTTCGGCAAATTCCATATTTATCCTGTCATGCCAGAGATGATGAAAGAGTTTAGGCATTTTGCGGGTTTTTCCCTTAGACATGAACTCTAATAGCTCTCTATGGGCTGTAGCTTCTCCCCGCCAAAAACGCCAGTCTGCATTTTCCCCTGCATAATGGTTAGGTAAATCTAAATATTCCTGAGGAAGAAAGTATTTAAAAAACGCAAAAGGATCTAAGAATACCCTTTCGGCGATGTAGAGTAAATCTCGCCAATAAAAGTCCATTGGTACAGCATAGGCTTTGTATATACCAATGATCTGCATTAAGTTTTCTGGCGTATCTGGCAACATTGAACCACCATCTTCTAGGCGATGAATGATCTCAGCATAGGGATGGGTAGAGGGGGGTAACTTAGTAGTGGTAGTCATTATTATTAAAATAAAGAGGTGATTGGGGTAGCGGTTGTCAAACCATCGACAGTGTTTTCCATTGAACTTAGAAGCAGATTGGGCTGAACACCCAAGAGAATGATCAAGAAAGTCAGTATCAAAGGCGGTAAGCTCTCCCTGATGGTCACTTTAGGATAATAGGCTAACTGATTGTTCAGCCGGCCAAAACAGGTTCTATTGAGTAGAATTACAAAATAGACAGCGGTAAGACCTGAGGCAATAATACAAAGAAGAGTAGCCACTGGAAATATTGAGAAGCTACCTTGAAAGATAATGAACTCGGCTACAAAACCGACTAGTCCAGGAATTCCGGCACTGGCCATACCTCCCAAAATCAGAAGAGCGCTAATTAAAGGTAAACCCCGAATCGGATTCATTAAACCATTGAGGATATTGAGATCTCTGGTTCCTGTTTTTCTTTCCACAATTGCAACTAGATAAAACAGTAAAGCCAAGATCAACCCATGACTCACCATCTGGGCTACTGCTCCCAATACACTCAGACGATTACCGGCAGCAGAGGCAACCAGGATATAACCCATATGTCCGATGGAGCTATAGGCCACCATCCGTTTTATGTCCTGTTGAGAAATTGCACAGAACGCGCCATAGAGAACACTCAGAGTACCAATGAAAGCTAAAGAGGGAGCTACTAAAGACCAAGCGGTTGGAAATAGCTCGAGGCCAAAGCGAATCAATCCATATGTTCCCAACTTAGCCAATATTCCTCCTAGTAGTATAGTTGTTGCAGGACTTGCCTCGGTATAGGCATCGGGTAACCAAGTGTGCAGAGGAACTAGGGGAATCTTGATAGCAAAGCCAGCTATAACTAAAATCAGTAAGATTAATTGAGATTTAGCCGCTAAAGAATCCACTGTCAAACTAGAATAGTCAAAGCTTAAAGAGCCGCTCGCCCAAGTCATCCCTAAAAAAGCAGCCAAGATCAAAAGACCTGAAAGCGCTGAATACAGTAGAAACTTGATCGCAGCATAGCCTCTTTTTTCACTTCCCCAAATCGAGATCATCAAATAAAAAGGTATCAACTCTAGTTCGTAAAACAAAACAAACAGTAGTAGGTTTTGGGCAACAAAAGCGCCGGTCATCCCTGCATTGATTAATAGAATCAAGCAATAGTGCAGTCTTGGTCTTTCTACCTTATCTTCTATAGTGAAGATTGCAATAAGAGTAACTAAACCATTGAGGACAACTAGAGGTAAAGAGAGACCATCGACTCCCAGACTGTAGCTAAGTCCAATATGGGGAAGCCAAGGGAGATATTCAGTAAATTGAATCCCATCAGCGTTGGGTTGAAATTGCCACAGTAGCCAAAGTGACCAGAGAAAACACAAGGTAATAACTAAAGTAGTAATTTGTTGTGCATATTTATCCAAAAGCAATATCAACAAACAGCCAACAATGGGCAAGATCAACAAAATAGATAACATAAGAACTCCTAACTTACAAAGACGAGGAAAAATGGCTTGAGAATTGGCCAAGCAATAAGTAGACCAAAAACAACCACACTCAAAAAGATTGAGAGAATATAAGACTGACCTTGACCACTGTTGTTGTACTTAAGTCCTTCACCACTGACTAATGTGACTAACCCAACCAGGTTGACCAGCCCATCTACGACATAACGATCTAACCAAGCCAAGGCATGGGAGAATCCGCCAACTACTGCCACGATCGTGATTCGGTAAATCTCACTGGTGTAGAGGTCAAATCCGAAGAAATCTCTGAGACCACGGGGAACCAGTCTAACTGGTTTAGGGATTGATTTATTGAGATAGATATAACCGGCAAGTCCTCCCCCCAATAGAGTAGAAAGGGTCAACATGAGAGCTGCAAAAAAATCAACCTCCTTGATCAAATTCAATGATTTTAGGATCAGTGGTAAATGAAGAGCAAAGCCAGCCATGACTGTTGTCGGTATAACCAAAGGCCAGAGCGCTTCGGGAGAGCGAACTGTAAACGGTTTGGCTGAGCCACCAAAAATTAGACAGAATTCGCGGATCACACTGAATGTTGTTAAGCCGTTGACTAGAATAATTACAAAAGCAATCAAAGGTTCTTGTCTTGCAAGCAACTCAGTAAGTGCCCAAAAGGAACCAAGCGGGGCAAAACCCACCAAAGAGGCGCTTCCTATTAAAAAACAGATTCCTGAAATAGGACGACGTGACCAGAGTCCGCCGTATTGCGTAAGATCTTGGCTAACTGTGTTTCCAATAATTCCACCAATGACCATAACCAAGAGCGACATAGCCACTGTATAGGTTAATAGAAGGCTTAAGGCAGTACGCCCATGATCGCTGCCGACTGCGATAAAAATCAAACCCATATATGCACTGACCGAATAGGAAAGAGACCGTTTGAGATCTATTTGTGCAATGGCAATACAGGAAGCTCCTACTGCCGTCACTGCTCCAATGGCTATCATTACTGTCTTTGCTATAGGTGAAAGTGCAAGGATTGGTTCTAATTTGAGCAAGACCCAAGCTCCGCTAGAAACTACAATCGTATTGCGCAATATAGTTGCTGGCAGTGGTCCCTCCATAGCCTCGTCTAACCAGAGATGAAGCGGGAACTGGGCACATTTACCAAGCGGACCGGCGATGAGGGCTAAACAAAGCAAGGTAAGTACTTTAGGATCAACCTGCGCATCCCTTGCCCAGAATGCTAATTCATCGAAATTCCAGGTCTTAGCCAAGGGTAAGAGGGCAACAACACCCATTAATAGTATTAAATCACCTACCCTCTTGGTTAAAAATGCATCTCTAGCACCTGTAACCACCAAGGATTGATTAAACCAGAAGCCAATCAGCAGATAAGTCCCTAGTGTGAGGATTTCTAAGATAACGTAGCTAAAGAAAAGGGAATTACAGAGAACCAAAAAAGCAAGTCCTGCCTGGAACAGACCCAGCAGGGAATAGAATCTAGCCCAACCCCAATCCATCTCGAGGTAACCAACAGCATAGAGTTGAGCCAATAGATTAAGTCCTGTAATAACGATCAAGGCACCTACATTGAGCTGCGAAAACTTAAGATCTAGAGAGATTTTCAAATCCAGGGTGTTTAACCATTGCCAAGCTAGTGTTTCGGTTCCATGACTTCTGAGATAGCTAAAAGCTAGAATGGCATGGATCAAACCTAGCAATGTCAGCGCTATATTGATATAACCAGCTGGACGGGGACCGGTATTGCGAATTAGACCTGGAGACCATAGCAAAGCTAGGAGAGACCCTATCAAGGCATAGAAAGGTACTAGCCAAAGGGTATGCAAAAGGCTATCTGAAAACATATTGAAAGCTAGTTAAAAAAAGATAAGGATTTAGTAGGCCATGCCCAAATTGGGAGATCTAAGGGGTGGATTTTGAGTGAGTAGGTATTGTAGAAAACTCTCGGCAATCACCGAAAGCTCTTTTCCAGCCAAATGAGCAATATACCAACGACAATGGATAGGAAAATTCTGGATATCCAAGATGACTACTTCACTATCAGTACATTGAGAAATCAAGGTGTGTTTTGATAGCACGGAAATACCTAGCCCTGCTGCAATGGCTTGCTTAATAGCTTCGTTAGAACCTAATTCCAGTTTTACCTTTACATTTACCCCATGTTGAGCAAACAAAGTCTGCAGAGCCTGACGAGTGCCAGAACCGGATTCTCTCATAATGAATGGTTGATTATTTAGCTCCTCAATTGGAATATTTTTTCTACCGGCTAGCGGATGGTCTTTATGAGCCAAGACAACTAGTGGATTTTCCAAGAACGGTTGGGCTATTAGATCAAGGTCACTAGGTAAATGACTGAGCACATAGAGATCGTCTTTATTGCCAAGCATTCTTGTCTGGATCACATCATGGTTGTTGACTTGAAGCGAAATATCAATTCCTTCGTGTAGATTCAAAAATGAACCCAACATTTTGGGAATAAAATATTTAGCTGTAGTTACTACCGATAGTCTCAGCCTTCCCTGCTTAGCTCCTTTGAGGTCAGCTACTTTCATCTCAAAGTTGTCTAATTTTTCAAAAATACCCTGACAAGTTAAAAACAGCTCATTACCGGCCTCGGTCAAATAAAGTCGCTTACCTATCTGCTCAAAGAGCGGCAAACCAACTGTATTTGTTAGCTGCCGGATCTGACTAGAGACAGTTGGCTGGGTGATGAGCAACTCCTCGGCGGCCTTGGTAAAGCTCCCAAGACGAGCAGCCGATTCAAACACCTTGAGCTGATGAAGCGTAGCATGGATCAAAACTTCCCCCTTTTGCCCTAAAAGAACTATACATAGATTTCAATCAATCTATTCTGTTTTATCATAGACGATCATCAATGTTTTTGTGGATAAGCATTCTTTTATATCTATGATGAGATTCATAAGTTTTGTCAATGATTCATCAAACACTCCTATTTATGTAGAGAGCCTCCTAGGGAAATTACCCAAATATCAAAAATCCACAGAAAAATACTTAACAAAAAGAGGGTAAAATACATCCAAGGTTGGGCTAATGGACGGATATCGGAAGTATCTAGTCCGGTTTGAGCTGTGACGTATTTTAGCAAACGAGAAAAACCAGCAATTCTCATTGGTAACAGGTAAGCCCTATCTTGAGCCTGGGTAACAAAATAGTAGACTATTCCTCCTTGTCCTGTTGTTCTGAGTTTTAGTTCTTTGATTTGAGCCCAGTTTAAACTCCAACCAGGTCTTGGTAGCCAACGAGGATGAACTAGCTCTATCTTCTCGGGATTGACAAGCACTTTTTCGCCCAAAATAGCCCAGAGCAAAACAAAACCTAGCAATATTGCTAGCCATAACAAAAGAGGCGGGATTGGCGCATCTGTGGTCTGAGCTAGAAATGGCAGGGGAAAGCTCAAGGCTCCATAAAAGCTCAATAGGGTGACTCGAACGATAGGAGATACCGAAAAGCTGAGTTCATCAGAAGGTGTCATAAATTTTAGTCCCAGTATATCCAGGATTAATCATTGAATAAAATTGATTTTATTCCAAATAGAAAAAAGAGACTGTTTCATCTGTTTCTTTAACTTCCAATGTAAAAAATCTCTTTCATAATCTTCACCTTTAGTCTGTAAAGTTTTCCAGAACTCAAGAGCAATAGTTAAACCCCAAAAGAGTGACAGGTAGAATAACCATGCCAAGTAACCCGCACTCATCAAGTTGGCAGAAAGTAGAAACATATTAATGATCAAATAACGGACTGCTCTATTTTTGAGTTTTGTGCGTCTGTAAAGATTAAAATCCTGTTTTTTTTGATGAACTAACTGAAGGTTCAGCCAATCTTGCTCAGCTTTTTGCACTACATCTATGCCCATTCCTAAATCCATAGCAATCTCCAGGAGTTGATCACGAGAAAGCTCAGGTTGAACAGAGCTTCTGACAATAGCAAGATTCAATATTTGTTGGACTTCTTCTGAACTATAAAATTTAGGCGATGGCAATTGCGACATAATCGAGACGAAACTAACAATATGAATGATTTTAACGCAACTATCTCTGAAGATATAGAAAAGAATACCCCCCAAACAATGGGAGGTAAACACCAAACTATAGCGAGCCTAGATCAGTTTGAAAGCGCGAAAACTCAAATAGATCCCCAAAGCAACTGCTGTAAAAGCCAAGAGAAAAGCAATATAGATAATTGTAGTAGAAACCATTGGTATTTTTCTCTAAAATAAATAGGTTCAGTGATTCATGTCCTAGAATACAACAAAATGAGTAGGGCCAATCAGTTAAGATGAATATTGTCTTTATTGCAAATTCTTTCCAAAACCATTATGGAAGTCAGTATTTCTGTACCTCTTCCCCACAACCCTTATGATGTGAAGATCGCTCCAGGCATTCTAAATGAGTTGGGAGAGAATCTATTGCCCCTAAAACTGGGAAAGAAAGTTTTGCTGATTTCTAATCCGGAGATTTTTGAGCATTATGGTAAGACCGCTATTGAATCTTTAAAAAAAGCAAATTTTGAGGTCTTTACCCATCTGATACCGGCAGGAGAAAACCACAAAACTCCAGAATCGCTAATGTCAATCTACAATAATGCCTTGGAGAACTATCTGGAAAGATCGTCTACCATGATTGCCTTAGGAGGTGGTGTAATTGGAGATATGACTGGCTTTGCAGCAGCTAGCTGGTTGAGAGGAATCAACTTTGTTCAGGTTCCAACCTCTCTTTTATCAATGGTTGATGCCTCAATTGGGGGCAAAACCGGGGTCAACCATCCTAGAGGAAAAAACTTAATTGGGGCGTTCTATCAACCTCGCCTTGTTTTAATTGATCCTTATGTTTTGGGAACATTACCAATAAGGGAGTTTAGAGCCGGCATGGCTGAGGTGATCAAGTATGGAATAATTTGGGATCGAGACTTATTTGAACGTCTAGAACAAGCCGAGAGTATAGATGATTTTACCAGTTTTCCTTCAGAACTTTTACAATTAATCTTGGTTCGCTCCTGTCAAGCCAAAGTAGATATAGTTAGTCAAGATGAAAAAGAAACAGGTATCAGGGCTATTCTCAATTATGGACATACTATCGGACATGCCATTGAGAGCCTAACCGGTTACACCATGATTAACCATGGAGAAGCCGTAGCAATAGGGATGGTAGCTGCAGGTAAAATAGCCCTCAAATCAGGTTTGTGGAATGAAACCGAAGATAGGAGGCAATATCTCTTAATTAAAAAAGCAGGACTACCGACAGATATCCCTAGTCAAATCAACGTAGAAAACATCCTATCATCTCTCAAGACTGACAAGAAAGTAAAGGAAGGATCGATCCACTTTATACTACCCGAGGGTATAGGTAAGGCCCTCATTACTGAGGGGATCTCAAATGAATTGATCTTATCGAGCCTAAGATAACTTATGGATAAATCATCTAAAATTGATTGTCGTCTGACAATACTGGCGCTCAACCTGACTCCAGTAATTTCTTCGCAATACTCACAGTATTCTTCTAGAGTATAGTCTGGATATTGAGCTACCATCTCTATTACTTGCACTTTATATCTTTCCAGTTGACTTGGCTTTCCTCCGGATGGTTTTAATGGAGCCAAATTGTTTTTTGTTCTTTTTAGGTTGAGCAAACATTGTACAACTTCTAGGCTTACACAAAACCGCTTTGCTACCCCTCTAACTGTGGTGTTTCCTTCAAGATATGTATTTACTATTTTTCCCTGATATTTAGTGAGTATGAACTCATATCTATTCCCGTTTTCGTTTTCTCCAATTATACTTGTTGTACCTTTATGTTTGACAAGTTGCTGTATCGCGTTATAGCTACTCTAATCCCCTATAGAAAGTGGTGATATTGCACTATGATCTAAGTAAATTTGCATAGAGAAAATAAAAATGAAATTTTTAGTAATTAAGCACGTTGTTGTTGAGGGACTGGGAATATTTGAAAAGTTTATCTCCCAAGCAGGTATAGCAATTGATACTGTAGAGTTAGAAAAGGGCGATCCTTTTCCCAATCTAGAAAATTATGAAGCTCTTTGGGTCATGGGTGGTCCAATGAATGTTGACGATGAATTAGATTATCCTTGGTTAATTGAAGAGAAGGCATTAATTCAAAAAGCTGTAGAAAATTTTAAGATTCCCTACATAGGTATTTGTTTGGGCGCACAATTATTGGCCGTTGCCTTAGGAGGAGAAGTCGGTCCGATGTCAGCTCCTGAAGTTGGTCTTCTCCCAATTACTTTAACCCAAACAGGACTGAATGATTCTCTTATGTCAGGACTATCGGAAACATTAAAAGTTCTTCAGTGGCATGGACAAGAAGTAAAAAAATTACCATTAGGTTCAAAAGTTCTGGCAAACTCAGACCATTGCCATATACAGGCTTTCTCCGTAGGAAAACTTTCTTACGGGCTTCAATTTCATAGCGAGATAACCGATATAACTGTAGATGATTGGATTCAAATTCCTGAATATAGAGCAGATCTAGAAAGGGTTTTAGGTTCAGAAGGAACCAGAGATCTCAAACAGGCGGTTTCTCTTCAATTTTCAATGATGAATACTCATGCAAAACTTTTATTTGATAATTTCTTAACAATTGTTAAGGAACAGAAGAATACAATGCATTAACTATAAATTTTTCAGATATTTATTATATGTTTGATATATTTGAATTTGAAAATGATTTTGTCCAAACATTGCATTGTATTCTCATGCAAGTCAGGCTAAAACTTGATATGTCCTCAATCAAACTCAAATTAGAACAGTGAAATGCCCTATCTGATAAGCAAAAGCGACAATTACTCACCTTGGGTTGCAATAATTCAGAACAGATCAATTACTACCGAGAATTTTTAATAGATTTAGTCAGAAATGTTACCGGAGAACAACTTAAAGATATTTTTATAGGATCCAATCCACCTTGGCAACAAACTCAACAATTACCGATTGGCAAAAATTCACTGACTTCGCTAAGACTCATGGAAATAAAACCCAAAAAGAAATGGCTCAACTATGGGAAGGACAAATAAGTGCCAGAACTATTTGTAGAGCTCTTATGAAAATTGGTTTTACTCGAAAAAAAAGACCTATGGGTACCAAGAGCGAGACGAACTAAAAAGGGAGAATTTTCTTAAAGTCATAGATGAAATTGTACAATATTTTTCCTAAAAAGCAATACCTTAAAACTATCTCACTCATAAGTCACTTACTTGAGTCTTTTTTGCAAAAGTCATTCATCATTTGCCAATACTCATGTTCGATCTCAGGTATCGGGAGTGTTTAATTAAAGGAAGTAATCTTTTTTTGGACATAAAAACAATGTTGAAAAGAACAACGCTCATTGCAGGACTAGCCATCTCCGCTATCGGTTTTAGTAACGTACCAGCCAAGGCTTTAAATCATACCGGCAATCTTTTTGTAAGTGATGCTAGCTTTAGAAGTATCTATGAATACACACCAAATGGAACCAAAAGTACTTTTGCTTCTGGTCTGAGCGATACACGGGGTCTAGCTTTTGATAGTAGTGGAAATCTTTTTCGTTTAAGCCAGAGCGCTATTGTGTTGTGGTTGATGTGAAATAATTTAGCAGCCTGGCAAATCTTTAGACCATCTATTTCAATTGACTCTATTACTTTTGTCCGTAAGTCGTAACCATAAGCTTTGGTCATTCTTCTATCTTACCTCTTTGTAAGGTCCGACTTCAGCTATACAATGATTCAACTAACGAATTGTGGGTAGCTTTAGCTGAAAAAGCCTATGTCCAATTATCAGAAATTGTAGATCTTCTTTTGTCAGAATCGGCAATTTCTACAATAAATTTATCATTGGCTGACCGTGCTTGTTTAGCATTAGCGAAAATAAAAAATGCAGTTGCAGTCACTGGAGATAAAAGCTGGGCAGAAATCCCCGGCATATCTGTAAAGGTTATTAGGTGAACCCAATTAAGCCATCACTCTCTTCAAATTGAGAGAGAAACCGGGCAGGACATCTTGCCCTGAAAGTTCAGTAGGATTTTCTAACAGTTCTACTGCTTGCCCTTTTCTATAAATTTCCACTTGGTTATCTTGAGGATTGATCAACCAACCCAATAGAGAACCGTTATCAATATATTCACGCATCTTCTCTCTGAGAGTCTCTAGGCTATCTGAAGGAGAACGCAACTCCACTACAAATTCTGGCGTAACCTGAGCAAAACCTTTTTTTTGTAAAGCTGTTAGAGAAGTCCAAAGTTTGCGAGAAACCCAAGAAGCATCGGGAGAGCGGATAGCTCCATTAGGCAAGGTGAATGCAGTGGAAGAATCAAAAGCTTCACCTAATTCTTCATTTTCTTCATACCAGCGATCCAATTGACCTGTAATACTACGATTACGCCGCCCCGATTCGCTCCCTGTAGGTGGATTTACAATTAACTCTCCAGTTGAAGTTCTCTCTAGTCGAATATCTCTATTGACAATAGCCAATTGTTCAAATTGCTCCGGAGTCACTTGTAACTTGAGTGTATTGAGTACTTCAAGAGAATGTATATCTAGTTTGGTTATTGATTGTACCATATTATTTAGGTGCTTCAGGCTAGCACTACTGCCTAGATTAACTCTATGGTATCTCAATTCGATTTTATTAAAGGTATAAGCTGAGCCGAAAGCCAGCATGTTGATAAAAACCAGGACGAAACCAATTGCGATAATAGCCCCTTGCTTGATTGCCAGCAGTTGCCCAAGAACCACCCAACATCATTTTGTGATCACTATTGAAAAAAGGTTCAGAGTAGTCCAGATAGAGAAAATGTGGATCAAAACCGGCAAAAGGATTAAAATCATCGCTAAGCCATTGCCAAAGATTGCCACGAAGATCACAAATTTTAGAATTCTGTTCTAGCATACCTACAGGACAAGGTGAGCCAAATTTCAAATTCAGATTATATCTGCTCAAATCATCCCGGTTAGGATCATAGCTATCATTTTTATTGGTTCCATAGGTAACAAGATTCCACTGGGATTCACTCATCAGAGCAGCCTTTTTATCTTGAGCCCGGCAATAGGCCATAGCCTCAAAATGATTAACTTCTACAGGCCAATCCAAAGGTAATGGCAAAATATCAAAGATAGCTCTATATTTATATTCCCCGTATTCATCAACTAGCCAAAATTTGGGATGTTTTGCCTGATAGTAATTTTTCCATTGCCAGCCGGCTGCATCCCAATATTCCCGGCATTGATAACCTCCATTATCTACAAAGATTTTGAATTCTCTATTGCTAATAGGGTATTTATTGGTTAAAAAAGGAGCAACTTGAACTTGGCGATAACCATACTCATTATCCCAGCCATAAAATGGAGAATCTCTTCTCTTGCCAAATTCTACCAGTCCTCCAGAAATCTCAACCATTTCATTGGGAAGAAATCGTTCATTTTCGTAGGGAGCATATTGCCAAGTGGAGGAACAATGAAGATTTTCTACAGAGATTTGTCTTATGAGCATTGAAGAAGTTTCAAAATGAGTCAATTGGTGTTCCATTGACATCAGCAACGCCCAAAGATGTTGATCAGAAAAAATTCCTATATTATTAATAATATCAATAACAGATTGATATACTTGTTCGCGGTATCGCCATATCTTATCTACACAAGGCCATTCTAGATTAGTATTGGCCTTGGTCAATTCACCGGGAGTAGCCGGATCTACTCCAAATCCAAAGAGCATTTCATAGGACTGATTGATTCCCTTATCCAGTAGGCCAACCAGCATCAACTTATTGACATAGAAAGCAGCGCAATGACCTAAATAAAAAATTAAAGGATTGCGCAGATTATCGGGACTAGAATAGAATATATGCTCATGAATTACGCTCTTAAGTAGCAGATCTTCTAAATACCAGGCTTTTACAAAGTAATCAAAAAGATCTTCTTTTCTACAATGATCCAGACGAATTGCCGGAAAAATCTTTATATTATTCATATCGCTAATAGTCATCAATATCAGCGCTGAGCCAAAATTAACGCAAACCATTGCTGAGGATCACTCCAGGTTCGCAAGGGTTTAATCTGGTGTTTTTGTAGCTTATTTTGCATATCTAATAGATCATATTTACGAGAAATTTCAGTAAGTATTCTTTCGTTTTTTTGCAAATCAACTTCAAAATCGAGTCCCGCCAGACAAATATGCTGATCTTGGGTAGAGCAGAGATACATTTCAATTTGATGTTGAGCTTGATTGTATATAGCCTGATGAGTAAACAGAGAAAGATTAAAGTTTGCCCGAAAACGTTGATTTATATGAGAGAGCATATTTAGATTAAAAGCTTCTGTCACTCTTTGCTTGTCATTGTAGGCTGCCTCTAAAATCTCTAAAGATTTATGGAGATCTACGCCCAAGAGAAAATAATCTCCAGGATTTAAAGTATTTGATATTTGCTCTAAAAACAAATCAGATTGATGCTCATCAAAGTTTCCTAAAGAGCTACCGAGAAAGAAGATCAATCTTCTCGTTTGTTTATGGGATTTGAGGAAATTCAATGCCTGTTCATAGGATCCCGCCAGACCTTGAATAAAAAAACCAGGATATTGGAGTTCAAGTTTAGCTACACTACTACTGAGTATGCCACTACTGACATCAACAGGCAAATATCTGCAATATTGTGATTTTTTTTGATAAGAATCAAGCAAGATGCGACTCTTGGTTGAACTGCCACTTCCTAACTCTACCAATTCACTAATTCCGGTAATCTGCGCAATTTCATCGGCACATCCATTTAGAATTTCAGTTTCAACCCTGGTAGGATAGTATTCCTGAAGCTGACATATCTGCTCAAATAGCTGCGAACCACGATCATCATAAAAGTATTTGGCTGGAAGTGTTTTAGGTACTTTACCTAAACCCTCAACGATATCTTGGCCATCATTGGTTTGGGCAAAATGACTATCTAAAATTAGAACTGATTCGGCAATCATAATACAGAAATAGTTGAATCTTTCATTCTATGATATTCGAGCCCAGTAATCCCTGTTACTCAATAAACCACACCAGTATTAAAATGGTAAAGTCGATGTAGTTATTATTTTTGTACTTTGAATAAACTATATGCCTGAAGAAATGGGACCTGAGACATTAGAGCTACAGAAAAATGTTGCCGAGGCGATCGAAGATCAGATCAAGGAAATAAAAGAAGAACAGGACTCAGAAAGGGCCAGAGAAAAAAAAGACAGTAACTGGTTCAATCTAATAGGTTTAAGTACAGGGATTATTTCTACTCTGGCCGCTATTGCCGCAATGAAAGGTGGATATCTGGCCAATGAGGCGACATTGGATCAAATGAGATCTAATGATCAATGGGGTTTATACCAAGCTCAATCCACAAAACGCCATATAGACGAAAGTACGGTTACTTTGCTTAATACTTTCGGAAAACCCGTCTCTACCACAATCACTGGCGAAATTCAAAAATACAAACGCCAACAATCAGAAACGAAAAAAGAAGCTGAACATCTCCAGGAAGAATCTGGGGAAAATCTTCGCAGGCATGAATTATTTGCTCTTAGTGTAGCTGCTCTTCAAGTTAGCATATCTCTAAGTGCTATAGCGGCGTTGTTGAGAAAAAAGCCAATCTGGTTCTTGGGACTTGCCATTGGTGCAATTGGCGTTACTTTTATGATTCAAGGGTTCTTGCCTTCTATGAAAATATCCAATCAAAACACACCTATCGAGCATTCCAATCTATAAATGTCACAGATTTATACAATACAAAAACAAGATAATAATGAACAGAAGAACTGCAATTTGGTTATTTTCTCTCTCTCTTTTTTCATCCGTTTTTTCTTCGAGAGCTATCTCTACTAAAGTTGAAAATACACAAGCCCAATTTGCCCTTAAGCTTTTTAGCACAATCATTAAAGATGGATCCAACAACAATGTAATAATATCGCCTACCAGTATCTTTTTGGCACTTTCACTGCTTTACAATGGCGCCCAGGGAACCACTAAAGAGCAAATGAGGCAACTACTGCTAGAGAACCAAAACCTGGATTTAGCCAACTTTAATCAAGATAATCTGCAACTTCAAAAGATCCTCAGTAAAGTTCGTGATAATAATATTCTCTCAATTGCCAATTCACTCTGGGTAAAATATGGTGTCAATCTCAAAACAGATTATGTTGATTCTCTTAGATATTCTTACCAGGCGCAGATAACTAATCTAGATTTTAATAATCCTCAAAGCCCTGTTGCTATCAATGAATGGGTCAGAAGAAAAACCAACGACAAAATCACTAAAATTATTGACAGGATCTCCGCTGATCAAGTGATGCTCTTAATTAATGCTATATATTTCAAAGGAATATGGGCAAGTACTTTTGATAGTAACTTAACACAAAATGAGCCATTTTATCTCCTAAATGGTTCGACTAAAGAAGTTTCCATGATGTCTAAAGAGGCAGATTATTGGTACTTAGAAAATGAGCTTTTACAACTTGTAAGTTTGCCCTACCAGGATCAGAATTTATCTTTAGATATTTTCCTACCGAACAAGAATATTGATTTTAATTCTTTTTTAGATCAATTAAATATAAAAAACTGGCAAAACTGGATATCTCAAATGAGAAAGAGGAAAGGAACGGTCAAAATTCCTCGTTTCAAACTCGAATACGAAACTACACTCAATGGAGTTTTACAAAGACTAGGAATGATCTCAGCTTTTAAGTCCAACCAGGCTGACTTTTCTGCCATAACCAAAGCAAAAGTCTATGTCAGTGACGTACTGCATAAAACCTATCTCGAGGTCAATGAAGAGGGTAGCCAGGCCGCGGCAGTAACCACAATTGGCGTTAGAGCTACCGCTATGCCTGTTAACGAAGAACAACCATTCATCTTGAGAGCTGATCGGCCTTTTGTCTGTATTTTGAGAGAAAAGCAATCCAACTCCTTAATCTTTATGGCCTCGATTGTTGAAACCAGTTAAAAATCTATTCTGGATTGAACCGGTAAAGCAGAATAGTGATGGTCATGATAGGATTGGTTCATTTGTGCATTAATTGCTACTGTTTTAGTATCATAAAGTTGGGTTGCCAATTTAGGATATACCCCTATCAGTACGATCATGGCCAGGAAAACCAAGGAAATAAATATCTCCCGAGTATTGGCATCACTGAATTTGGACTCCTCGGGCAATAAGCAGTCAGTACCAAAACATGCTGCCTGTTCATTTCCCAGATTTTTTAGATCTCCATCGTCTAGATCACAAGAAGCATTGATGTCACAAATCATCTCGGAGCCGTTTCCATAGAATACCTCTCTGAGCATTGATAACAGATATATAGGCGTGAGAATCAACCCTATAGAAGAAAGTAGAATTGTGACAGTGCGAAAAGTTGAACTGTAGATTTCTGACCTTGCCATACCCAGAAAAACAGAAATCTCCCCGACAAATCCACTCATTCCCGGCATGGCCAGAGAGGCTAAGGCGCCCATGGTAAATAGGGCAAAGACTTTGGGCATAGCTTGACCAATCCCACCCATTTTCTTCATGATCATTGTGTGAGTGCGATCATATGTGACTCCTGCCAAGAAAAACAGGACTGAAGCTATAAGCCCATGCGAAATCATTTGGAGCATGGCCCCATTGACTCCCAAGTCGCTAAAAGAGGCAAGTCCTAAAAGCACAAAGCCCATATGGGAAATCGAAGAAAACGCCAGACGACGTTTCATATTAGTCTGGGCAAAGGAGTTAAGCGCGCCATAAACTACATTGACTACGCCAAGAATAGCTATCACTGGAGCGAAATACACATGGGCATCAGGTAACAGTTCCATATTCAAACGGATGAGACCATAACCACCCATTTTAAGTAGCACGCCCGCTAACACCATAGATACTGGAGAAGATGCTTCACCATGGGCATCGGGTAGCCATGTATGTAGGGGGAATATAGCCAATTTCACGCCAAAAGCTATTAATAAACCTGCATATAGGAACAATTCCAACGCCAGCGGAAATTCTTTGAGGTGAAGCTCGGCAATATCAAAAGTAATATTATTACCAGAAAGAGCCATCGCCAAAGCTGCTATCAAAATAAAAATTGAAGCAACTGCAGTATATAGTAGGAATTTAGTTGCAGCATAGCCCCGCTTTTGTCCGCCCCATATGGAAATCAGTATGTAGACAGGAACCAGTTCGACTTCCCACATAATGAAGAACAGCAAAAGATCCTGAGCCACAAAAACTCCAATCTGAGCCGAGTAGAGCAAAAGCATCATGGCGTAGAAAAGACGAGGTCTGCGATCTACTTGCCAGGCTGAAAACATTGAAAGTGTAGTGACTAACCCAGCTAGAAGCAAAAGAGGTACTGAGACTCCATCAATAGAAACAGCCCAGCTCAACCCTAATTGGGGTAGCCATGTGAATTTTTCGACGAGCTGGAAATTAGGATTATTGGAATCATAGTATCTCCAGAATACGTAACACATAGTCATGAATTCTGTGATACCTACTCCAAGAGCGTACCACCTCACTACATTATTTTTTGCTGGTAGTAAGGGTATCAAGAAAGCAGCAAACAGGGGAAAAAGAACAAGCGCACTTAGCCAGGGAAAGCCATCCATTGTCGTTGGGAGTAGGAATAGTAAAATATATTAACGCTTTATATGAACATCTGTAAGTATTTTACTGGATTTACGAAATTATTTTATTTCTTCTTTGCATGATTTGAGCCAGAAGAGTTAAAAACAATAGGCCCATCACTCCAGAAAGAGGATTATGATTGATCCCGGTTAACCAATCTGGAACATCAGATTTATAGGATAACAACTGCCCGACGTTCAATATGTAATAGCCCCAAATCAACCCTGCATGAATACCTATCGATAGCCCCAGTTTATCGCGACAGGATCTTTTAGCCCAGACCAGAATAAGACCGAGCAAAAAAAGAGCGGGAAATTGGGGAAAAGTTCTAATTGCAGCTGCTATTGGTTTTAGGAAATGCAATAAAGCAAAGATTAAGGAGCTGGTCACAAGCGAGGTCAATTTACTGTAATTGTGTTCTAATTCTTTCAATAGCCAACCCCTAAAGAACAACTCCTCAAAAAAAGCAACTGCCAGAGCCGACAATAGTCCCTGTGCCACAACTAATATTAAATTACCAGAGCCTGGCTTTATTTCTAGCCAACCAAAAAGCGATTCTACAAAAAAAAGACAAAGGCAGAAAGAAAAACCAATACTTATTCCCTTGAGTAAATTACTCAGGTTAAAGTAAGTCCATTCCCAACCATAATATTGAAAACCATTGGGGATCTTCTCAACGAACTTACTCCACAATTTGAGCAGCAACAAGTACTCTAAACCCAATAAAGACATGGTTAAAATACTGACCAAATTAGAGTCCTTGGCAAACAACAGGCTAATTGGTAAAGCAAAAGGAATCCAAAAACAAAGCAAGAGCAATATAAATAAAAGCAGTCTTGCTATTAATGGCAGCCTTGTTATATTTTCTAGATACACTTTCAAGAGAGTTAATCGTCAGGCTCTATAGTACTAGTGAGCCCATGGACTTGGAGGGTTTCACAATAGAATTCTGCATGCTCAAGAGCGCAGACAATCACCAGAGCAAGTCCATTGAGATGCGCTTCCATCATGATATCAACTGCCTGAGGCTGAGTCATTCCAGCAACTGTCTGGATCAGTACTTGAATTACATGTTCCATGCTATTGTGATCATCGTTATGCAAGAGCACTCGGTAACGTGGTGCGGGTTTTCGCAGGGTCTCTACAACATTCTTGTTGAGTACCTCTGTATTCATAAACTCTCTCCTTTCATAGATTTATAAAAGTTATTACCCTTGAGCAATATAACCTGTCTTGTCTTTTATTGCTTTAATGGCGCAAGTGACACTTTCTGGGAAAATGACAATCAAATCACCTTTCTTTATTTTACTTACAGCTATTTCTAGAGCTTCTATTTCATTTAATATTATTTGATAATCGGCGTTAGGTTTGACGCTTAAAATACCTTTAGCAATGATATCTGCAACCTCTCGGGGTTCTCTACCTCTTCTGTCTAGATCCTCTTTAACAATAATTTTGTCAAATATTGTAGCTGATAGTCTTCCGAGCTCAAAAAGATCTTCATTGCGACGATCGCCAGGTCCGCCTACTATACCCACTCTCTCTCCAGAATTCCAGTTCTTGACAAAGACACCTACTGCTTCATACCCTGCAGGATTATGTGCATAGTCTAGCAGAATATGATAGTTTCCCAGATCGAAGAGGTTCATTCGCCCCGGAGTCTGCTCTTGAGAGAGTTTGAAGCTGTTGACTGCTATCTTGATCGTTTCAATGTCTACTCCTTGAACAAATGCTGCCAAACAAGCGGCTAAGGCATTGGCAATCATGAACGGAGCCATACCCTTCAATGTGACAGGAACATTGATCGCTGAATCAATCACATATTCAGTATCAATGCCCCGCCATATGGATAGATTGCCTTGATGATAGATTGCGGCAATTCCTCCAGAGAGTAGATGCTGCTTTATGATGGGGTTGTCTTTAGTGAGACTGAAATAGGCCACCTTGCCTTTGACCTTTTTGGCCATTGCAGAGACTAGGGGGTCTTCAGCATTTAGAACTGCGTAACCATTGTCTGATTTGACAACCTCAGCAATCACTGACTTGACCTTGGCCATCTGTTCAATGGTATCTATATCTCCCAATCCAAGATGATCTGCGGCAACATTGAGGACAACGCCGACATCACACTGCTCAAAGGCTAGTCCGGATCTCAGTATTCCACCACGAGCGGATTCTAGAACCGCAACCTCTACGGTAGGATCTTTGAGAATGACTGAGGCGCTTTGCGGACCAGTGTTGTCACCCTGTTCTACCAGATATTGTCCAATGTAGATGCCATCAGTTGTGGTTAAACCAACCACCTTATTGGACTGAGTAAAAATATGGGCAATCAGTCGAGAGGTCGTAGTTTTACCATTAGTACCAGTTATGGCAACAATGGGAATATATGGAGAATCTGGCTCTGGAAATAACATATCAAGCACAGCAGCGGCTACATTGCGTGGTTGTCCTTGACTAGGTGCTACATGCATACGAAAACCAGGAGCAGCATTGATCTCAACGATTACTCCATCTACCTCTCTCAAAGGCTTGCTGATATCAGGCGTCACAATATCTATACCACCAATATCCAGTCCAATGAGTTTAACGGCTCTTTCGGCAATCCATATATTCTCTGAATGAATCTCATCGGTACGATCTATCGCTATACCACCTGTACTGAGATTTGCGGTGTCCTTAAGATAGGCTATTTCATCATTTGGCAAAATAGTGTCCAAGTTGTAACCCTGTCTTTGGAGGACTCCTATAGAAGTTCTATCAATAGTAATCTTTGTTAAGACATTATCATGGCCTATTCCCCTGCTGGGATCAGTATTAGTTCTTTCAACCAGTTGTTCTATCGTTGATTTTCCATCACCTTTGACAAAAGCTGGTACCCTTTGTGCTACGGCAACAACTTTTCCGTTTACCACCAGAACACGATGATCGCTTCCCTTGTAGTAACGCTCTAAAATAACCGAGCGATTTTTTGATTCGGATTTAGCTATGGCATAGGCCTCTTGAGCATCTTCTAAAGTGGTGATGTTGATAGTGATTCCCCTACCATGATTACCGTCGAGGGGTTTAATAACAATTGGGTATCCACCTACTTCTTCAATAGCTTCTGGTAGATCATTTCTGTATTCAATTACCACGCCTTGCGGTACAGGTATTCCGGCTTCTTTAAGAATTGTTTTTGTACCTTCTTTGTCACAGGCTAGCTCGACACCTAATATACTAGAGTGCTGACTGAGGGTTGCCTGCAATCTCTTTTGCTTAAATCCGTAACCTAATTGGATCATTTCTCTAGAGCTAAGAGCCATCCAAGGTATCTTTCTCGACTGGGCCTCTTCAACAATAGTCTCAGTACTCATTCCCAAGGCAGAAGCTTTAGATAGATGTTTGATATCTTCGATATCTTGGATTAATTCTTTATCGAGATATCGTCCATTATCTACAATACTTCTGCAGATTCTAACGGCAGCCCTGCCCGCGTATCGTCCAGCTTGTTCATCTGTGTACTCAAAAACGACATTGTAGACTCCAGCAGTACTTGTCTCCCTAGTTCTTCCAAAGCCAACATTGAGATCAGCCATTTCTTGCAGAGAAAGTGCTACATGTTCAATTATGTGCCCCATATATGTGCCAGTATTGAGTCTCTCTAGAAAACCGCCTTGGTAGCCTGGTGAGCAAAAATGTTCTCGTAAAATTGGCAATAGATTGACAAGTGATTCAGAAAAGCCTGGCAGATCCACGCTTGACTTCTCGGCCAAGTCTTCCAAATCAACGCGCATGACAATCAACTTATTGCGCCTTATACTCCAGTAGTTCGGTCCACGTAGCGTTAGAGTTTTAAGAATTTTCATAGCTTTTTTTCACTGGGGAATCCCGCAAATAGCGAGCATCATAGATGATCATAATGTTTTATTATCTAGAGAAAAAGTCTATAGTGGACAATTTTGGTCATTAATTAAGGTCTTTTTGGCGAAAGCTAGATTTCTTTCCATATGATAAACATCTCCACGAGAGAGAACATGAAGTTTTAAGTTGTGGAGACTTAGAGGGTCTTCTGTACCCACTTCGTCTCGATTGGTATAGGACATCTCACCGGCATTTACAATGGTGACTGTTCCTTTGCCAAGTATATTAACGGTGCCATCTCTTTCAAACATAGCGCAGGTATCTTCGTCAATGCCAATAGCCAGGCGATCTGGATGGGCAGAGACTGCGCTGAGAAGGCGAGCCATTCGGTTGCGATTGTGAAAATGTTGATCTACAATCACTTCAGGTATCATTCCAAAACCCAAGGTCAAATCCACCAATGAACGGTTGGGTGATTCGGCACTCCCTCCTCCTGCTATCATGTGATAGCCCATCACGGCAGCGCCAGCACTAGTGCCAGCCAGGGTGACATCACCCGAGTGAACTCTTTGACGAATACGCTCTAGGATACTGGTTTCCGATAGTAGTCCACAAAGACGCAATTGGTCTCCTCCTGTGAGAAAAATACCAGTACACTCTTCGATATATTCTCTGAATTGCGGATCTTCGCTTTGGGTGCGGTCTCTGATATCCAATATCTTAATCTTTTTGGAGCCGAATTCTTCAAAAATGGTTTCATAGCGTCCACCAAGAACCGCAGGCTCCCTAGAAGCCGAAGGAACAATTGCCAAGATGGATTCACTCCCGCCCGATCTAGACCAAAAAGTACTCAAAATCTCACGGAAGTTCACTTTATCTTCAGCGCCGCCGATTACCAAGATAGCAGACTTGGTGTTCAGGATGTTTTGGCATATTATCGTAGACTCTGTTCTCACTTCTAACATAGCTATAAGCACTATTGTATCTTCAATGAAAATGGCTGAGTAAAAATAGGTAGCACTTCCGTTTCCCAGAATATCCCAACCTGCTAAGGAGATCAAGAGTCATCAACAAAAAAACTGAGTAAAAAAATATTCAGTCAATCATCTGGCAAAATAAAAAGAGATATACAGGTAGATAGAATCATCGGAGTTTTCCTAGTGGAGCGTCAATACAAACCCCTTGAGATTGAAAAGAACTGGCAAAAAGAATGGGATCTCTTGCCCAAAGAGCAAGAAAGTCACAAGCCCAAGTTCTATGCACTATCTATGTTTCCTTATCCTTCAGGCAATCTCCATATGGGGCATGTTCGAAACTATGTGATTACCGATGTCATTGCACGTCTCAAGAAAATGCAAGGTTTTCGTGTACTTCATCCAATGGGCTGGGATGCTTTTGGTCTCCCTGCTGAAAATGCTGCTATCGAAAGGCAAATTTCGCCAGCTACCTGGACATATCAAAATATTGCTCATATGAAACAAACCCTACAAAAATTAGGGTTATCCGTTGATTGGAACTATGAAATCACTACTTGCTCGAGTGACTATTACAAATGGACGCAATGGCTATTTTTGCAACTTTACCAAGCGGGTTTAGCCTACCAAAAGGAAGCATTTGTTAACTGGGATCCAATAGATAAAACCGTCTTAGCTAACGAACAGGTTGACAGTGAAGGAAGATCCTGGCGCTCAGGGGCCCAAGTAGAACGCAAATTGTTACGTCAGTGGTTTTTGAAAATTACTGACTATGCCGAGGAACTTCTCAATGATCTCGAATTGCTAAAGGATTGGCCTGAAAGAGTAAGGTTGATGCAAGCCAACTGGATCGGCAAGTCAGTCGGAGCTTATCTGGAATTTTCCATCATTGGCTCTAGTGAAAAAATAGGAGTCTTTACCACTAGAGCTGATACTGTTTACGGTGTTAGCTATCTGGTTTTAGCCCCAGAGCACCCTTTAACTGAAAAAATTACCACTTTTGAGAACAAAATAACTGTAGAGGATTTTGTTGCTGAGGTTAAAAAAAGTAGTGAGCTAGAGAGAACCAAAGAAAATAAACCCAAAAAAGGAGTTAGAACAGGGGCTTTTGCTACAAATCCTTTTAATGGAGAGACTATTCCTATCCTGATTGCGGATTATGTTCTTTATGAATATGGGACCGGCGCAGTCATGGGGGTACCCGCGCATGATACCAGGGATTTTCAATTTGCCCACAACCATTCTCTACCAATAAAAGTAGTAATAGTTCCCGATAGTAAATCACAGCAGAACATTCAATTAAATGAAGCGTTCACTGGAGCTGGAGTTTTAGTAGATTCAGATCAATTCACTGGGATGAACTCTCTCAAAGCTCAAGAGTTAATCATCGCCAAAGCCGAGAAAGAAGGATATGGTAAAGCAAAAGTGCAATATCGACTAAGAGATTGGTTGATATCACGCCAACGCTTTTGGGGCACACCAATACCTATCGTTCATTGTCCCGAATGCGGAGCTGTTCCAGCTGGAGATCTGCCCGTAATTTTGCCCGACTATACAGAACTGACTAAGCGTGATGTATCCCCCCTAACCAAATTAGAGGACTGGATAAATGTATCATGCCCACAATGTCAAGCTTCGGCCAAAAGAGAGACAGATACAATGGATACATTCATTGATTCTTCTTGGTATTTTTTGCGTTTTTGCGATCCTCATAATCAAGAGCTTCCTTTTGCCCCCGATTTAGTCAATGATTGGTTACCAGTAGATCAATATGTAGGTGGTATAGAACATGCCATATTGCATTTACTCTATTCTCGTTTCTTTACCAAGGCTCTGCGAGATAGGGGACTGTTAAACTTTACTGAACCTTTTCAAAGACTCTTGACTCAGGGTATGGTACAGAGTCTTACTTACAAAAATCCTAAAACTGGCAGATACATTCCTGCCGATCAAATCGATCCTAATCATCCCCAAGATCCAGAAACCGGTGAACCACTAGATGTCTTTTATGAAAAGATGTCCAAGTCTAAGTACAATGGAGTCGATCCGCTGGATATTTTGGCCAAATATGGCGCGGACACAGCCAGAATGTTTATCCTCTTCAAGGCTCCACCTGAAAAAGATCTAGAATGGGATGGCGCCGATGTAGAAGGTCAGTATAGATTTTTAACTAGGGTATGGCGCTTAATACAAGAGTATATTAATACTGGCAACAGATGCACATCAAGTGGTAATCTCTCCAAGGCTGAAAAAGAACTGAGATTTTTTATCCATAATGCTATTAGAGAAACTTCTGAAGATTTAGTAGGTGAATATCAATTCAATACAGCTATCTCTGAATTGATGAAACTCAGCAATGCCTTGGGCGAATTCAAACAGAAAAGTTCAATCATCTACAGTGAAGGTATCAGGACACTATTGCTACTTCTGGCCCCCTTTGCCCCCCATATCGCCGAAGAGTTATGGCATCAAATAGGAGAGTCCGATTCAGTCCATCAACAAAAATGGTTAGACTATGATCCTAGCGCTCTAGAGATTGAGGAAATCAATTTAGTTATCCAGATAATGGGAAAAACCAGAGGAGTTATCCAGGTTCCCTCTAACTTATCTACTCAGGAGTTGGAAGAATATGCCCGAAACTGCGAAATTACCCAGCGCTTCCTGGTAGACAAGAATATTGACAAAGTTATCGTTGTCCCTGGTAAATTAGTGAATTTTGTTATTAGTTAATTTCAAAAAAGTTATTGCTATTTCCAGTACTTAAATAGCTTAATCAATCCAAAAAATAAAGATATTGGGATATGATCAGATGAATTTCGATTTTTCAATACCTGCAGGAATGTCTCAGTTAAAGATTAATGGACGTTATAACGTTCAAAAAAAATTGTCTAGCAAAGCAGCAGTAGGATGCTCTGTTTATATAGCTGAGGATACACATAGATTTAATGAGCTTTGCACATTACAAGAATGCCCAGCCCAAGAAAAGGCTTTACAAGAGGCTGCCAAAATTCTTTACCAACTCGAACATCCTCAGATAGTACGATTTAGGGGGATTTTCAATGCTTTTAGAGAAGCTAGGGAATATAGCTACCTTGTTGAGGATTATATAGATGGTTTGAACTATGCAGAACTATCTCAGCTTTACTATTCTCATGAAAGCCAACTGAGCGAAAAAGAAGTCTTGGAGAAAATTAAAGATATTCTCTTGGTTTTAGATTTCCTTCATCAAAAAAGCATAGCCCACGGAGATCTTACTTTATTCAATTTGATTGAAGATAATGAGACACATAAGCCTATACTAATAAACTTTGCCAATGCTCGACAAGATTCAGCAGGGTGCAGTAAAGATATTGCCGATTTGGCAGAGGTTGCAAATTCTTTTTTGCATGACGAACCTTCTCCTCAAATGTCAAATCTGCTTGAAGGCATGCGAAAGAGAGAATTCCCCTGCGCCATTTCTTTATTAAAGGAAATAGACTCATTAGCATTAAATCCAGTGGAATCAGATACCACAGTAGTTACCCCTGTCAAAAAAAATAAAAAAACAAGCTCAATCAATCCCCTCTTGGGTTGTCTAGGCAAAATTGCCCTAGTGTTGGGATTGAGTCTAGGGGCAGGGAGAATTGGTTGGATGGCCGGCAAATTTTGGCTCAGTAATAAAATCGAATCCCCTAAAACCAATGAAGTTACGCAAAGTCCAAGCCCAACTGTCACCCTTACTCCGGCTTCAATCAACACTAATAGCGATGTTCATCAAAGACTGTTGGATCTAAAGATCTCTGATGAGAAATATTTCAATTCACTGGTAGATCAGGTTTTTTATGGACGTTTTCCCGAACTAAGAAATAAAACCAATAATGATATCATCCAAAAAAAATGGGATCAGGTGGCAGATGAAATCCTAGATCACCTAAATACAATTAAGCCACAAGCATTGGATAATCTTGGCAAATATACTCCTGAGGATATATCACGCTGGTCTTTAGCAGCCAACACACTTCATCTTAGTAGTAGATCTTTGTTCGCTCTAGCTGATGGTCAGTATCGTAATTGGTTTGGTGGTTTAGATTTTCAAGGACAACCCTCTGATCAAATCAGAGATGCCCTGATCTATTCTCAGCTACTGTCACTAAAGGCAGGAGAAAATTATCAAAAACTAAATTCGTTACCGCCTTTGTTACAAGGAACCCTTCAGTCAGGGCAGGGACAAGCCTACAGCGTCCGCCTGATTCAAGGCAAACAAGTTGCGTTTAATCTCGAGCCGACTGATAACCTCCAACTTTCAATTTATAGTCCAACTGGAAAGAATAATCTGCTCGAAGAATCTTCCAAGGGGCAATGGTCAGGAACTTTACCAGAAACTGGCTACTACGAGATCATTATCAGTTCGCAATCTAAAGAACCGATCAACTATCAACTTAAATCCAACTGATTACTTCAAGATGGATCAACCCAGGCTCCATCTGATTTTATCAAGTTGATCAGTTCCTCGACTCCTGCGGACTCAGGTACACGTTTTATTTCTTCCTTGCCCCGATAAAGAGAAATATAACCAGGCTGCTTTCCTACATATCCATAGTCAGCATCAGCCATCTCCCCGGGTCCATTGACAATACAGCCCATCACGGCAATATCTAGACCAGTCAAATGCTTGGTTGCTTCCCTAACTTTATGTAGCACTTCTTCTAAATTAAACAAAGTACGGCCACAAGAAGGACAGGCAACATACTCAACCATGGTTTTACGCAACCCCAGCGCTTGAAGTATTCCGTAGCAAACTGGAATTTCCTTTTCCGGTGCTTCTGTCAAAGAAACCCGAATTGTATCTCCAATACCACTTGCCAATAAAGTAGCGATTCCAGCGGTCGATTTGATCCTGCCGTATTCACCATCACCTGCCTCGGTTACACCCAAATGAAGAGGATATTGCATACCGAGTTCATCCATTTTTTCAACCATCAATTTATTGGCCGCTATCATTACCGGAACTCTTGAGGCTTTCATGGAGATAA
Organism: uncultured cyanobacterium; assembly: GCA_903869185.1. Lineage (GTDB taxonomy): Bacteria > Cyanobacteriota > Cyanobacteriia > Cyanobacteriales > Microcystaceae > CAISPN01. The sequence goes on from CAIPYC010000102.1 coordinate 31,367, forward strand.
CAATGTTGTGAAAATCCAAGGATTCACAGACTCTGATAACTTCCAGCGCAGATTCCACCATCCCTATTGGAGTATCACCGTAAGTAAAGAGCATTCGCTCTGCTAGAGAGCCATGGTTAACTCCAATTCTCATGGCTTTACCTTCATCTCTGAGTAAGACTACAAGAGGCTCTAAGGTTTCTCGAATCTTGTCTCCAATCTCTTCAAATTCTGATCTGGTATACTCAAGGCGATCAGCTTTGGCTTTTTCAAAAACATAAAGACCGGGATTTATACGAACTTTATCTACATGTTTAGCAACTTCTAACGCTATCTTCATCCCATTATGGTGAACATCGGCAACCAAGGGGACCATTTGATAGGTTTTGGACAATTGTTCTTTGATTTTAGAAAGAGCCTTGGCATGAGCCATACTGGGAACAGTTACTCTAACTATTTCACAGCCTAACTCATGTAGACGAATAATCGCAGAAACCGAACCTGCAATATCTAGAGTATCTTCATTGATCATTGATTGCACAACCACCGGATAACCACCACCTATGATCACCGATCCAACTTTTACTGGTAGGGTTTTGCGTCTTTGGATCATCGAATCAGGGGTTTTTGTTAATGTCTGCATAATTCAATGGTAAAAATTTTAAGTTATTTATTGTTAAAAGTAGGGTTATCGGAATCTCCACTGCCAATTGTTTGCTTCTGTTGTTTTTTGAATTGCTCAGCTGCAGAGGTTATCCCGTCATGAGAGTCACTCTCAAAATCACTCGAACTTCGACCTGGTGAAAGATTCATTTTATGTAGCAGATCCATCGGATTGATACCTGCCCCAAAAGCATCATGCATTTGATCTACTTGATTGTTTTGAAAAGAGTTAGGATCGGCTTGGTTAGAATCTTGGGGCATTGCTCGAACACAAACATCTGCCCCAAACAACAATAAAAAACTAATACCAAGTATGCGTAGGATTTTCATACAACTTAAGCAAGACGACGTCTCAATAAAGGTTGAATAGCAAAAAGAATCACCAAATCAAAAGCTAAAAGTATTACCATTAAAATGAGGAAATTTAAACTTAACCAGGGAGTTTGTAGCACATTGTCGAACAAATTCCACTGTTGGTGGGCATAAATATAGCGAATAGGTTCAATAGCATAGGTGAGAGGATTAAAAAGAACCAATACTTTCAACCAATCGGCCATAAAAGTAATTGGAGCTAGAGCAGTGCTAGCAAAAAGCAAAGGGAGGTTAACTACAAAGATTAAAGCAATCAGTTCAATATGTCCTGGCAGGGCAAAAGCAAGTCCTAAACTCAAGGCAGTCACACCGAGAACAATCAATAGAACAATGATAGCTATCATCGAAAGTCCCAATAAACCAGGCAAATCAGCTCCAAAAAGGCTACTGGACAAGACAATCACGGCTGTCTGGATAAAAGTCAGAACAATGATATATAAGGTGGAAGATGCCACAATAGAATATCGGCTGGAAAGGGGGGCTACCAAAAGACGATTTAGAAAGCCAAATTCACGATCAAACATAACCGGAAGTCCAGCATTTAGCGCAGCCGAAAAAGCTGTAAATATTATGATGCCAGGTGCCAGAAACTTAGCATAGTCAAGATCACCACCAAAAAGTCCTCTAGGCATTTTCTCGAAAAGTGCACCAAACAACAATAGCCACATGAACGGCTGGATTATTCCTGCAATCAAGGTAGATGGACGACGGCGCAACTGAATAAATAGCCTTTTGGTCATGGCCATAGTCTCTTGCCAAAAGTCGGCAAATTCTTTGC